>NZ_CAHJXL010000001.1:0-306250 GCF_903645315.1 Victivallis sp. Marseille-Q1083 | reverse complement strand
TTTTCGCGGATGCACTCCGGCACCGCCCAACTGCTGCGCAGGTCATAGAGAATGGTAGCCGGTCCGTCCGACAGGATATCCTGGGCGATCAATGCGGTGAAGAGGTCCATCGGGATGATTTCGCCCCGGTCGTCGATGAAGCCGCAGCGGTCGGCGTCGCCGTCGAAGGCGGCGCCGAAGTCGGCGCCGACTTCCTTGACCTTGGCGCGGATTGCGTCGAGGGTATCGGTTTCCAGCGGATTGGCAGCGTGGTTCGGGAAGGTGCCGTCGAGCGTTTCGTACATCGGGATCAGGTCGTACAGATCCTTGATGCCGGCGATTTCCGCCGTACCCATCGCGTTGGCGTAATCGACGACGACTTTGAAACGCCTGGTGAATTTGACGTGGTCGCGCAGGAACTGGTTATAGGCCGGCGCGATATCATAGGTGGAGATCGTTCCTTTCCGGCCGGCCGGCGGCCAGGCGGCGTTTTCGACCAATTTTTCGATCTCCTGAATGCCGGTAGCGCCGGAAATCGGCACCGCGTCAGCCCGGCAGAGTTTGAAGCCGTTCCATTGGCCCGGGTTGTGCGACGCGGTGATCATCACGCTGCCGTCCGCCTTCAATGTGCCGTTGGCGAAGTAGGACATCGGGGTCGAACACAGGCCGAGGTCGATGACGTCGGCGCCCTGGTCGGTCATCCCCTTGGCCAAAGCGTTGAACAACACGATGGAGTGCGGCCGCATGTCGCGCCCGACTACCACCTTTTTGGCACCGGTGAAGGCGACATAGGCGTGTCCGATTTTTTCGGCGATTTCCGCATTCAAATCATTCGGATAAATTCCGCGGATGTCATAGGCTTTGAAGATTCCGGCCATGCTAAAATTCTCCTTGCAGGTTCAATTGTTTCAATGATTCGCTTCATTCCGGTAATATAACGCCGGAGGGCGGGGGGACGCAAGTTTTCAACGCGCTTTTTTTGAAATCGTTTGCGAAAACCGCCGTCGGCGTTTACCGTAATAAAAATAATTTATTTTTCATCAATGGAGCGAAACGGAACCGGTTTATGGCAAATTTATACAAACGGGCCAACGATTGCTATTACCAGGCGGACGGCGCCATCCACGGCCCGGTAACCCGCCAGGAGTTGCTGGACAAACTGGCAGCGGGGGAACTCGCGCCGGAGACGCCGGTTTATCGGGAAGGGGAGCCGCAGTGGCACCCGTTGAATGCCGCCGAACCGGTCATTGTCCCGGAACCGGCCGGCCCCGGTAAAAAGCTCACCGAATATTATGAATTGCTTTGCTGCACGTTGGCGGCGGTGCCGTTGCTGCTGGCCGCCGGCTTTCTGCTGGCGTTGATGAAGAGCGTGCTGTGGACGGCTTCCTGGGGATTGGCCGCGTTGGTCTGGTGGGTGGCGGTTCCGGCATTGCTGCTGGCATTCTGCCGGGAGAGCGGCCGGAGCGGCGGTTTGAGGATTCCCTGGTATGCCTTTACGCTGTTTCTGCCGTTGGTCAATGTCATCGGTTATACCGGCATACTGGGAACCTGGAATCGCGCCTGGAAGGATGGCAGCCGGGAAACGCCGTCGGCGGTTTTCTGGCAATGGAGTTTCGGTTTCTGGCTTTTGGTCTGGCAAGCCGGCTGGCTGGGCTGGCAGCCGAACTGGCGGGGGGCACTGCCGGTGTTCGGCATTCCGTTGCTGCTGGTTTTGGCGCTGTGGCGCTGGGCAAGGTGCCATCGGATTCTGGCGCTGCGCCGGTGGACGGCGGAAGCGGAGGATCATTCCGGCCGGTGACCGGTCCTCCGGCGGTTGCGGCGGTCCACCATCGACAGCAGCGCATAAACGGTTTCCAGCCGGGGAACCGCAACCTGATGCCGCCGGGCCAGGCGCAGCACGTTGCCGAGGATGACCTCGACTTCGAGCGGCCGTCCGGCTTCGAAATCCAGCAGCATGCTGGTTTTGTAGGCCGGAAAATTCCGGGTGTAGTCCAAATTCTGTTCGATGACGCCGGCCGGGATGGCTTTCCCGGCGGCGGCGGCGACGGCGATCACCTCCTCCATCAGCTGCCGGCTCAATTCTTCAAGCGGCCGGTCCTGAATCAAGGTCTGGGTGTCGATGCCGCCGGCGGCGACCGACAGCGCATTGAACGGCACGTTCCAGCACAACTTCAGCCAGCGGCAGAGTTCAATGTCGTCGACCGGTTCGCATTTTACCTTGGCCCGGTTGAAATAAGCGACGATGGTTTCCAGTTCCGCCGGCCGGCCGGCGGGATAACAGCCGATCGACAATTGCCCGCCGCCCTGGTGATCGATGACGCCGGGAGCGGAACGACCGACGCCGATGTAGGCGGTGGCGCTCAACAGACAATGATGGGGGAAGGCCTGCTTCAACGGCTGTTCCACGCCGATGCCGTTCTGGATCAGCAACAGCGTGGTGCCCGGCCCGACCGCGCCGTCGAGCAGCCGCGGCAGGTCGATTTCCGGCAATGCCTTGGTGGCGATCAGAAGATAATCCGCCGTCGGCGCTTCCGCCGCCCGGCGGTAGACGCCATCCGGTCGGAAATGAAAATTTCCGGCGATGCTTTTGATCTGGATGCCGTGTTGCCGGACGGTTTCATAGTCGGAACGGGCCACCAGGGAAACCCGGGCGCCCGCCTCGGCCAGCCGGCCGCCGAAATAACCGCCGATGGCGCCGGCGCCCACCACCAGGATGCGGCACTCTGCAAGCTTCGTGGTCATGAATAATTCCTCGCTCCGAAAATGGCGCTGCCGATCCGGACGATCGTCGCCCCTTCGGCGATGGCCGCCGGATAGTCGCCGCTCATTCCCATCGACAAGACCGGCAATGCCTGTTGAAAACGTTGTTCCAGCTGATCGCGCCGCTGCCGCAGCGCACTGAAAATCCGGTGCAATTCGTGTCGGGCCGCCATCGCCGGCGCCATCGTCATCAACCCCTGCCAGCGCAGATTCCCGGCGGCGGCGGCTCCGGCGGCCAGATCGTCGAGGGCGTGGCTGTCGATGCCGAACTTCGACGCTTCGCCGGAGAGGTTCACCTCCAGCAGAATATTCGGCTGCCGCCCCAGGTCGCCGGCCAGCCGGTCGAGGCGCTCCAGCAGCTTCAATGAATCCACCGAGTGGATCCAGTGGGCGTATTCCACCGCTTTGGCTGCTTTGTTGCTCTGCAGGTGGCCGATCAAATGCCATTCGATGTCATCGGGCAGGACGGCGGTTTTCAGTTCGAGTTCCTGAATCCTGCTTTCGCCGAAGCGGCGCTGGCCAGCCTGGTAGGCGGCCAGGATCGCTTCGACCGGAAAGGTTTTGCTGACCGCCAGCAGTCCCACGGCGTCGGCCGGCCGGCCGCTTTGTTCCGCCGTCTGGCGGACCGCCTGCCGAACTCTGGCAAGCTGTTCGGCGACATAATGGAAATCCGTGGCGTGATTCATGGCTGCTCCCGGGCGAATTTCACCGTCTGCTCCGGCTTCGCCATCGAAATTTTGGTGCCGGGCGGCAGGCTTTCGGTCAGCCAGACATTGCCGCCGATCACCGAACCGCAGCCGACGGTGATGTCGCCGAGCACCGTCGCGCCGGCATAGATGGTCACGTCGTCCTCGATGGTCGGATGGCGTTTGGTCCCTTTGACCAGTACGCCGCAGGCATCCTTGGGAAACGACAGCGCGCCCAGTGTGACGCCCTGGTAAATCCGGACGTTGTTGCCGATGACCGCTGTTTCGCCGATGACCACGCCGGTGCCGTGATCGATGAAAACGCCGCGGCCGAGCCGGGCGCCGGGATGGATGTCGATGCCGGTTCGGCTGTGCGAATATTCGGTCATCATCCGCGGAATCAACGGCACGCGCTTCTGGTACAGGAGGTTGGCGAACCGTTGGATCGTGATGGTCCGGATTGCCGGGTAACTGACGACGATTTCGTCGGTGGTGACGGCGGCCGGATCGCCGGCGTAAGCGGCCTCGACATCCAGTTTCATCGTTTCGCGAATGGCCGGGATGGCGTCCATCAGGCCCTGCACCGCATCGACGGTTGCTTCCTCGATGTTGCAATGCCTGCAGTTGCGGTTGGTGTTCTGGTAACGGAAGGAGCGGGCAATCTGGTCGAACAGTTCGCAGTAGAGCTCGTTGAGCAGGTTGCCGATGCTGTAGGAGAGCGACTCCAGGCTGTAGTTCTGCAGCCGGTCGAACCCCGGAAACACCACTTCCTGCAGCATGTCGATGATGTGCAGGATTTCCTGCTGCCGGGGCAGATTCATTCCTTCGATATGATTGATGCCGCGGGCATCCTGATAGGTGGCGCACACCCGTTCCACCAGCGAATTGAGGTAATCGCCGGAGAGATGACCGTTGGCGCCGCAGCATTTTTGCTTCATGAATTTCACCTTTCTTCGTGCTGGTTCTGCCGTAATGTACCGCTTCGGAGGGCGGATTGCCAGCCGCCGAAGGAATGCATCCGGAAAAATTACGGAAAAAGGCCGGCAGCGGAAATTCCGTCGCCGGCCGCAAAATCGCTGACCAGTTCAGCTCCTGACTGTCACGCCATGCGCGCGCAGGTATTGTTTCAGCTCACCGATGTCGATCAGGTGGAAATGGAAGACCGACGCCGCCAGCAGAACGGTCGCGCCGGCTTCCGCCGCATCCAGAAAGTCGGACAGCTTGCCGGCGCCGCCGGAAGCGACGATATCGGCCGAACAGGCCTGTGCCATTGCCCTGATCACCGGCAAATCATAACCGGTCCGGGCGCCATCGCCGGCCTTGCTGGTCGGCAGGATGGTTTTGACGCCCATTGCGTCGACTTCCCGGGCCCATTCGACGGCATCCTTGCCGGTCGCAGTCCGGCCGCCGTCGATGTAGACCTCGTAACCGGAAGGCAGGGCCGGATTGCGGTCGACGTCGATGGCGACGGTCACTTTGTCCGGACCGAATTTGGCGACCAGTTCTCTGACCAGTTCCGGATTGCGGTAGGCGGCGCTGCTGATCGAAATTTTGTCGGCGCCGGCGGCGAGCACCGCTTCGGCGGCCGGCAGGTCGTTGATGCCGCCGCCGACGGTGAACGGTACGGTGCAGACTCCGGCCACCCGCCGGACGACTTCATGCAAGGTGGCACGCTTCTCCACCGTTGCGGTGATGTCCAGCAGCGCCAGTTCGTCGGCGCCGGCGGCGCAGTAAGCCTTGGCGCATTCCACCGGATCGCCGGCATCGGCGATGTCGACGAAATGGACGCCCTTGACCACCCGGCCCTGCTGCATGTCCAGGCAGGGCATGATGATGATTTCCCGGTTCATAAGCAAATCCCGTTTGTTGTTCGTGCTGATTTTACTGCAGCCCGGCGTCGATCGCCTGGCGGATGTGGTCGAATTCGACATGGTTGCGCAACTGGTCCTCGGTGGTCAAACCGCGGCTGAAGGCGCAGCGGTCGATCTTCTGGTCGCCGACGGTCACGCAGATCGTTCCGTCCGGATTGGAGCGCGAACTGAAGGCGGCGGTCACTTCCACTTTGTCTTCGTAATGCTTGTCGCGGATGTATTTGACGATCAGCCCCAGCAGCGCCTGTCCCGGACAGTCCTGCAGCCTGGTGCAGATGGTGACGGTGATCGGCAGCAGCCTGGGTTCGGACCCCTTGAGGACGGTGAGCTTGGCGTCGAACAACTGACTGCGGTTCTGGTAATGCGTATGCAGGTTCTCATGCGCGTCGTGCGAACCCGGCCGGCCGCCGAACACCTCCTCGTAGCAGCGGTCCACCAGATAGTTGTCCTGCGATTTCTGCAACTGATTGGTCTTGTCGGAATTGTACAGCCCCGCCGCCCGCTGTCGGCGCACGTTGTCGTTCGGCGCCACCGGCTGGCCGCCGCCGCAGACGCAGCCGCCCGGACAGGCCATCCCCTCGATGAAATCGTAATGCCCCTTGCCGGCCTTGAGGTCCTCGATCAACGCCTTCGCATTGCCCAGGCCGTGCACCCCCGCCACCTTCACTTCGCCGTCGCCGACCCGGACCGCCGCTTCCTTGCGTTTGTCCAGTCCGCGCACCGCCTTGAATTCCACCTGGTTCAGCGGTTTGTTTTCCAGCTTCTCCACCGCGAACCGCAGCGCCGCTTCCATGACCCCGCCGGTCGTCCCGAAAATGACGCCGCCGCCGGTCGAAAATCCGTACGGCATGTCGAAAGCCGACGGCTCCAGTTCGTCGAACTGGATTCCCATCGAAGCGATCATCTGCGCCACCTCGGTGGTGGTCAGCACGTAATCGACGTCCGGCTTGCCGTGGTTGGAAAACTTCGGCAGTTGCGCCTCGAATTTCTTCGCCGTGCACGGCATGATCGACACCACCACCAGGTCGGCCGGTTCGATGCCGAGCCGGGCCGGCAGCGTCTTGCGCGCTACCGAGCCGAAAATCTGCTGCGGCGAACGGGTGCTCGACAGATTCGGCAGCAGTTCCGGGTAATAAATTTCACAGTATTTCACCCAGCCCGGGCAGCAGCTGGTGAACATCGGCATCACGCCGCCGGAGCCGACCCGGTCCAGCAGCTCGGTCGCCTCTTCGAAAATGGTCATATCCGCCGCGAAACAGGTGTCGTACACCTCGTCGAATCCCATCAGCCGCAGCGCCGAAACCAGTTTGCCGGCGACATTGGTGCCCGGCGCCAACTGGAACATTTCCCCCAGCGCCACCCGCACCGCCGGCGCGATCTGAACAACCACCTTCTTCTGCGGATTGTAGATTTCCTCCCAGACCCGGTGGCGGTCCTGTTTCGGCACGATCGCCCCGGTCGGGCAGACCGCCGCGCACTGGCCGCAGTTGACGCATTCGACCTGGCTCAGGTCCTGGTCGAAGGCCGGCGACACCCGGGCGTTCGAACCGCGGAACGCGAAATCGATGGCGCCGATGCCCTGCACCTCCGCGCAGACCCGCACGCAGTCGCCGCACAGCACGCATTTGTTCGGGTCGCGCTGCAGCGACGGCGAACTGGTGTCCAGCGGCAGCTGTTTGGTCGCCGACCGGTAACGGACCGTGTCGACGCCGAGCCGGCGGGCGACGTTCTGCAGCGTGCAGCTCGAACTGCGCGAACAGGTCGGACATTCCCGGTTGTGGCTGGCCAGCAGCAGTTCGATGTTGATCTTGCGCATCTGCCGGATCGCCTTGGTGTCGGTCCTGATCTCCATGCCGGGTTCCGGCTTCGTCGAACACGCCGCCATGATGCCCTTGCCGTCGACTTCCACCAGGCACAACCGGCAGGCGCCGTAAATCGACAGTTCCGAATGGTAGCAGAAGGTCGGGATGTCGATCCCGGCTTTCCGGATGAGTTCCAGCAAATTGCGTTCGCCTTCGATGGCGATGCCGCAGCCGTTGACTTTTACAATATTTTCAGCCGTTGTCATTTGGCAGTTTTCTCCTGAATGTTGTTGCCGTTTTGCTTCCGAACGCGGTGGAAAACCGCCGCCTTACAGTCCGACCACCGCGCCGAATTTGCACGCCGTCTTGCAGGCGCCGCATTTGATGCATTTGTCGGCATCGATCCTGTGCGGCTGTTTCACCGCTCCGCTGATCGCGTTGACCGGGCATTTCCGCGCGCAGGCCGTGCAGCCTTTGCACTTCTCGGCGATGATTTCCGGACGGGCCAGCGCCCGGCATTCGCCGGTCGGGCAGATCTTCTTGAAGACGTGCGACTCGTACTCGTCGCGGAAATAGCGCAGCGTCGACAGCACCGGGTTCGGCGCCGTCTTGCCCAGCCCGCACAGCGAACCGAGCTGCACCGCTTTCGCCGTCTCCTCCAGCAGTTCCAGCGTCGTCTCGTCGGCTTTGCCGGCGATGATGTCGTCGAGCAGAGCCAGCATCTGCCGGGTGCCTTCCCGGCACGGCACGCATTTGCCGCAGGATTCGTTCTGGGTGAACTGCATGAAGAAACGGGCGATCTTGACCATGCAGGTCTGGTTGTTCATCACCACCAGGCCGCCGGAACCGACCATCGCGCCGACCGATTTGAGCGTGTCGAAGTCCATCGGCAGATCCAGCATCTCTTTGGTCAGGCAGCCGCCGGACGGACCGCCGATCTGCACCGCCTTGAAATCCTCCCCGGTCAGTTTGCCGTTGTTGTCGGTGACTCCGCCGCCGATGTTGTAAATGATCTCCCGCAGCGTCGTGCCGAACGGCACTTCGATCAGACCGGTGTTCGCCACGTGCCCGGTCAGGGCGAAGGTTTTCGTACCCGGCGACTTCTCGGTCCCGACCGCCTTGTACTGCGCCGCGCCGTTCCGGAAGATGCCCGGCACCGACGCCAGCGTTTCGACGTTGTTGATCACCGTCGGCTTGCCGTACAACCCGCTCTGCGCCGGAAACGGCGGCTTCGGCATCGGCATGCCGCGCTTGCCTTCGATCGAGGCGATCAACGCGGTTTCCTCGCCGCAGACGAAAGCGCCGGCTCCTTCCATCACCGTCACCCGGAAACTGAAATCGGTGCCGAACAGGCCGTCGCCCAGCAGCCCCGCCGCCAGCGCCGCCGCCACCGCGTTGCGCATCCGGGCCACCGCCAGCGGATATTCCGCCCGCACGTAGACGTAACCTTCATCGGCGCCGATCGCCTTCGCCGCGATCATCATTCCCTCGATGACGCTGTGCGGGTTGCCTTCCATCACCGAACGGTCCATGAAGGCGCCCGGGTCGCCTTCGTCACCGTTGCAGATGACGTATTTCTTGTCATTCCGGCTCGCCAGCGTGAATTTCCATTTCAAACCGGTCGGAAAGCCGCCGCCGCCGCGGCCGCGCAAACCGGATTCGATCGCTGTCTGGCAGACCTCCGCCGGCGTCATTTCGCAGACCGCCTTGCGGGCCCCGAAATAGCCGCCCCGCGCGATGTATTCGTTGACGTTGTCCGGCTCGATCATGCAGTTCGCCAGCACCACCCGCTTCTGGCGGCTGTAGAACGGAATGTCGGCGTTGCCCTTGCAGCCGCGCCCGTCCCGGTCGTGGTACAGCAGCCGGTCGATGATTTCGCCGCCCAGCAGCGTCCGTTCGACGATCTCGGTGACGTCCGACGGCTTCACTTTCGTATAGAGAATGTGCTGCGGCTCGATGTGCAGCAGCGGGCCCTGCTGGCAGAAGCCCTGGCAGCCGCTCTTCGACACATAACTCGCTCCGGCCGCTGCCGTTTCCTCCTTCAATTCCACCACCACGGGCAAACCGCGCCCGGACAGTTGCCGCACCAATTCATCGCGCACTTCCAGCGAACCGTTCGCCACGCAACCGGTGCCCGCACACAATATCAACCGCTGTTTCAACTTGCCGGCCGCTGCCTGGTAGTCCAACGCGATCTGTTCCAGATTGATCTTGCTCATCTTCTCTTTTGACTCCTGAGAATGTTGGGGTTCGATTAATGGGCGGCGTCTTTTTCGACGGCCAGTATCCCGTCGACCAGCTCGATCGCCTGCTCCGGCGTGATCTGCCCGTGCACTTCATCGTTCACCAGCATCACCGGCGCCAGGCCGCACGCTCCCAGACAGCTCACCGTCTCCACCGTGAACAGCATGTCGTCGGTCGTCCGCTTTTCGTCGCTCAGATGCAGCTTCTCCAGCAGCGCGTTCAGCACACTGTGCGATTTCTTCACGTGACACGCCGTCCCGTCGCACAGCTTGATCAGATATTTCCCCTTCGGCTTCATCGAAAAGTGCGCGTAAAACGTCGCAACTCCATACACGCGCGACGGCGGGACGCCCAGGCTCGTCGCCACGTAACTGATCATGTCTTTCGACAGAAATTTGTACTCTTCCTGCACCGCCTGCAGGATCGGGATCAATTTGCTCGCGTCGTAACCGTGTTCTTCCAGGATACGGTCCACCGCTGACAAATGCGACGCCATCGCCTGCGTCTTTTCCAACGTCTCTTGCATGTTGTTCCCTTGCTTCCTAAAACTTATTGATTAAACAAAACGGATGTTGACTTCTTTCATGTATTTGTCGCGCAGCGCGTTGGCGATGCGCCGGACGATATTGCGCCGGAACTCCAGGTCGATCGGCAGATTCGGATCCTGGTGCGCTTCGTTGATCCGGGTGCCGACGACGAATTCGATGATGTCATTGTTCAGCAGCAGATCCATCAGCCGTCCGGCCGGATCGTTGTGCTGCCGGGAACCGTCCTTTTCCAGATATTGCGCCGTCCGGGTCAACGTGAAAATGCCTTCGGTGATCAGGTCGACTCCCGCCATGATCGAAATCGGCGGCAGGTCGCGGCCGACGGTGGCCAGATCCATCGTCATCTCCTGCTGCCACTCCCGGGAAATGATCGTGGCGGAAGTCCCGCCGCAGATCACTTTGGCGCCGTCGAAATTTTTCAGAAGTTCGGCGCAGGCATGGTCGTGCTCCCGGTGGTACGGCGGGCCGGTGAACAGCATCAGTTTGCGCGGCGGCCGGAAATAGATGACCGCGCAGGTCATGTCGTCCAGCGGCAGCAGTTGGGCCTCCTTGGCCACCGCTTCGCGCAGGATGGCGCCGGAAAGGTCATGCGCCGAGAGGTCCGGCTTCTGCCGGATGAGTTCCTGCGTGTAGCCCAGGCAGCCGTCCAGCCGCCAGCCCAGCGGGTAGTTCGGCGTTCCCAGTCCGGCCTGGGTGATGCCGTCGGAGAAGAAGATCAACCGGTCGTGCGGCTGGCCCTGAAAGTGATAGGAGCGCATCGTCCGGTTTTCGTATTTCGGCGAATTCAGCTCCTCGAACGGCACCCGCAGTTGCGCGCCGTTGCGCAGCAGGAGAAACTCCGGATTGCCCATCTCGATGACCCGGGTTTCCCCGTTGAGCCGGGTATCGACGATCGTAAAGGTCGAATAGCTGATTTTACGCACCTGGCAGACCGGCAGCGCGTCCATGATGATTTCGGCGGAATGGATGATTTCGAGCTCTTCGGCGATGAATTTGAGCGCCATCGTCGTCGTCATCGACGCCAGGATATTGGCTTTCACGCCGTGTCCCAGGCCATCGGACAGCACGGCGATGAAGCGGTCTTCCGCCGGCAGCCGCTTGAATTTGATTGCGTCGCCGCAGATCAGTTCCCCGTGGCAGCAGCATTGGCTGTAACCCATGTCGATGAATAAATTGTTGTATTCCGGCATGGCTGCGTCACTCGGCGGAGGGTTTGCTCAGCCACTCTTCATCGGCGTAATCGTCGGCGATGGAGCGCAGCAGAAGTTCGGTGTCGGCGGCGTGTTCGCCGAGTTTGCAGGCGATTTCCTGCACCGTCGCCAGATTCTGGGCGATCACCTTGCGGGCACGTTCGGCAATCTGCTCGCGGCGCAATTCAGTCTGGGTGACGTCGAAAATCACCGCGCCGAGCACCTCGTGCGATTCGATGTTGAAAATTGTAATGTTGTACAGGTGATTGCCCACTTTGTAGGCGTCGCGCTGGATGTCGTTGCCGCTTTTCAGCGCCGCTTCGAACAGATTGGCGAACGGTACGATGCGGCGCAGATCCGCCCCGGCCAGGCCGGGACTGGCTTCGAACGCGTCGACCGTATCTTCGCCGAAGATCACCGCGAAGTTGCGGTTGCACTCGATGATCGACAACTCCTTGTCGACGATGACGACGCCGGAAGGAATGCAGCGGAGGATGCCGTTGGCTTTTTTCTGCGCCTGTTTGCGCATGTAGGAGACGCACATCGACGGTTCCGCATTGCCGGCGATCAAGGCCCGGGCGAATTCCCGGCAGGAGTCGTAGCCGCAGCCGCCGCAGTTGAGTTCATCCTCCGGCGTGAATTTGCCGATGCGGCGCAATGCGTCGCGCTCCTCGGTCAGTGACGGCAGCGGCTGCTGGGCCGGGGAGGGGGCGTAATTGTTTTCGATGGAACCGTCGGTCCGGCGCTCCGGCACCACTGCCGGCAACCGGGTATGCTTCAGAACGCGCTGCCGCTCCTGCAACCCGGGCGCTTTGTGCTGGCTGCAGGGGCCGTGCACACAGCCGCCGTGGCAACTCAATGTCTCAAGGAAAGTCGGGAAAGTGACATTTTCCGGATAGAGTCCCTGGAGGGTGATTTGCAAATTTTCCAGGCCGGTGACCGCCAGCAACTGGAGGTCCGGATTGTCGCACTGCAACTGGATGGTTTCGTTCATGCCGCCTTCGATCGGATAGATGGCGCCTTCTTCCGCCTGGAACGGTACGAACTGGACGGCGGGATCCTTCGGAAAGGCTTCCGGGTGAATACCGGCTTCCTGAAACATCTGGCTCAATTCCGGATAGGTCAGCGCCAGGTTGAGCAAATCCGGGTGGCGGTCCGCTTCGTTCTTTTTGGCGATACACGGACTGATGAAGACAATTTTGATCGCTTCGCCGTAACGGTCGCGCAGCAGCCGGCAATGAGCCAGCACCGGCGACAGCAGCGGCGAGATGCAGCCGGTGAAGTCCGGCAGGTATTTGCCGATGTAATCGACGGCGACCGGACAGGCGGACGAAAGGACCAGACCGCGTTTCTGCTCTTTCAACTGCCTGGCAACTTCGGCGGAAACCAATTGGGCGCCGAGCGCCGTTTCACTGACGCCGGTGAAGCCCAGCTTCTGCAGAGCCTGAATCAACTGGGAGGCGTCGAGGTTCGGGTACTCGTTGACCCAGGACGGCGCCAGCGAGACGAACACCCTGCCGCCCTCTTCCAGCAGATGCCGGGCGCGGCCGATATCGTTGCGCACCTGTTTGGCATGGGCCGGACAGACTTCGACGCAACGGCCGCAGCCGACGCAGCGCTCCGGAATGACCGTCGCGTGGCCGTCTTTGACTTTGATTGCCTTGACCGGGCAGCGCCGGACACATTTGTAGCAATCCTGACATTCGGTTTCAACCGTATAAATCGGATAACTGTGATTCATGTGGTCTTCCTCACCGGATCAGCTTGCTGTTCAACAGATCGATCAGCATTTCTCCGTCGACGTTATGGAAAATTTCACCGTTGATTTTCAAATTGGGCCCCAGCGCACATTGCCCTTCGCAGGTACTGCCGGCCAAGTGAACTTCGGCACTGATCCGGTTGCGGGCCAGAAACTCTTCCAGCTTCCGCAAGTTCTGCTCATTGCCCCGCGCAAAACAGGAGCTGCCCATGCAAATGACAATGTTATTCTTCGCCATCCGTTTCTTCCCCGGTTAAAAGGTTGGTCCGGCCGCCGCTTTTCAGCCGCTCGGAGAGTTTGACCGACAGAACCGCCAGGTCTCCTGCCAGATTGACCCGCTGGCGGACGACATTGTTCGGTACGCTTAAGGAAACGTTGGTGAAGTTCAGGATCGCCAGGATGCCGGCGTCGATCAGTTGGTTCGCCGTCGCCTGCGCTTGTTCGCAGGGAACGCAGAGGATCGCCATCTTGACTTTCAGGCGGTCCACCAGATGCGCCAGCTCGCTCATGCCGAAAACCGGAATTTCATGAATGGCCGTGCCGATCTTCAGCGGATCGCAGTCGAACGCGGCGACGATGTTCAAGCCGAAATCGGCGAATCCCTTGAAGCCGAGCAGTGCGGTGCCCAGCGCTCCGGCGCCGATCAGGAAGATGTCGGACGTGTTGTTCCAGCCGAGAAAATGTTCGATCTGGTAGATCAGGTCCTCAATCCGGTAACCGACGCCCGGATAACCGTTGGCGCCGGTGATTTCGATGTCCTTGCGGACGACGATCGGCTCGACGCCCAGCTTTTCGGCCAGCAGCGAAGCGGAAACCACTTCCCGTCCGCCGTTGTGCAGCAGCTTCAGCTCCCGCAGGTAAGAGGGCAGGCGCTTGATGGAAGGCAACTTTTGGATTTTCATCGGTCTATCCATGACTCAATCTTCCTTCGGCAAACGGCCGTGTGAACAAAGCCGTCGACTGCTGTTATCGGTAAAATTTTATCTATATATAATTATCCATAATCAGGGACAATACCACGCTGACCGGGAAATTACAAATTTTTTCAACCAGAAAAATTTCAAATCTCCTGCAGCGCCAATTCCGCCAGTTTGACCCTGGCCGGCAATACGGTTTCCGGCTTGCCGATCCGGCTGGTCATCACCAGGATATAGCGTCGCGTCGCCGGGTCGACCCACAGCGTCTGTCCGGTCCAGCCGGAGTGGTAGACCGTCCTGTCGCTCAGCCCCGCCGGCACCAGCCCGGCGCCGATGCGCCAGCCGAACGTGCGCGGCTGCTGACCGTCCGGCGTTTGCCGGCGGAACAATTCCCGACGTGCCGCCGGCGGCAGCGCTTCGGAATCTTTCAGCAAAAACCGGGCGAATCTGCCCAGGTCGGTCGCCGTCGAAAACAAGCCGGAATTGCCGACTGGCCCGGTGCTCTGGCGGCCGATTTCGTCCGAAACGATGCCGGGCCGTTCAACATTGACCGCTTTGACCAGCCGGCGGCCGTCGTCGGGACGCGACCCCCAGGTCGTTTCGGTCATTCCCAGCGGACGTAGCAGCAGTTTGGCGGCCAGTTGATCGAGTCTTCGGCCGGTGATTTCTTCCAGCACTTTGGCGAGAAGAAGAAAATTGGTACAGGCGTATTCGACCCGGCTGCGGGGAGGGCGCACCGGCGACAGCGCCAGGATGCCGCGGTGCAGGGCCGCGTTGTCGGCGGCGGCGAGAAAGGAACGGTTGTTGTCGAAGCCGGACTGATGCAGCGCCAGATCGCGCACGGTAACCGGTTGAAACAGCCGGCCGCGGTATGTCGGCAGATAATCGGTAAACGGCCGGTCGAGTTCCAGGCGTCCGGCGGCGGCCAGCATCACCGCCGGCACGGCGACGGCGACGACCTTGGTCAAACTGGCGATGTCGAAGATGGCGTCCGGCCGCATTGGCCGGTTCGCCGTCCGCCAGGCATCGCCGGCGGCGATCCGGCCCGTTTCCCGCTCCGCATTGCCGGTTGCCGCCAGGGCGCCGTCCCACCAGCCGGCGTCGACACCCCGCCTGATGAAGTCGGCCGCCGCGGAAGACATGGTTATTTCTGCAGCAGTTGCAGTTGGCGTTTGCAGATCAGCAGGCAGCGGGGAACGTGGAAGAAGGTTTTCCATTTGCCACCTTTGAGCAGGTGAGTCGGCTCACCGCGGCGGTTCAGATAGCCGAACCATTCGCCGTATTCCGGGTCCGGAAAATGCGCCCAGGTCCATTCGTCGATCTGCTGGAAGTAGTCGAGGAATTTCCGGTCGCCGGAGAGCCGGTAGGCGAACAGGGCGGCGATCAACGCTTCATTGTGCGGCCACCACAGCTTCATGTCGTGCTGCAGTTCCAGATGCGGTTTGCCGAGCGCGTCCATGAAATAGAAGATGCCGCCGTAAGTTTTGTCGATGCCGAATTTGAATTGGCCATCGATGTATCGGCAGGCCCGCTCGATCAACTTCCGGTCGCCCTGCTTTTCGGCATATTGCAGCACGAACCACATCGATTCCAGCCCGTGGCCCGGATTGATGAAGCGCCCTTCGCAGGAGTCAAGGTCGAAGCTGCCGTCCGGGTTGACATTTTCGAAGAGCACCTGCAGATCTTCGTTCCAGAATTTGTCCATCACGGTCCGGACCGCCAGGTCGGTTTCCTGGTCGAAGGTGGTGGTTTTCAGACATTCGCTCATCACGCAGCCGAGGTTGGCCAGGATCATGTAGCTGCCGAGCGCCAGCCGCTGGCCTTTGCCGGGCAGCGCCTTTTCCCATTTGCCTTTCGGATTGGGAATGCGCCGGATGTAGCTGTTCATCGCCGATTCGGCTTCGATTTTGTATTTTTCCTCTCCGGTCGCCTGGTACATCGCGGCGGCGCCCATCGCCGCGAAGCAGTCCGAGAAAATGCTGAACGGCGCCATCGCCGGTTCGCCTTGCCGGTTGAGCTGGAAATAATAACTGCCGTCTGGCAGCCGGCCGTGCCGGTAGAGAAAATCATACCCCTGGCGGGCGATGTCCAGCCACTTTTCCACTTTGTATTCCATATAGAGCGTGGCGAACATATAGACGATGCGCCACTGCATCCACATGTATTTGCCGGTATCGTAAACCGAACCGTCGCGATCCAGCATCGTGAAATAACCGCCGTACTGATGGTCGACGCAATGGTTCTCCCAGAACGGGATCACCGAGTTGAGCAATTCATTTTCGAAACGTTTCAAAGTGTTGTTGAAATCCATATTCTTTTGTTGCCTTCCATTCGAATTTTGCCGATATCGTTTGAGAAAATTTAAAGGGACAAAAAACAATACTTGATGAAAGCGGATTTGTCAAATTTGACTTCTGGTCTTTCGGCCAGTAAAGTGATGCCGGATCAATATCAGCGTGTTTCAGATTTTTTTCGGGAAAAAACAGATGGACGAAAAGCAGACGGTTGGGAAACAAATTGGCGATTGGGGCCGCCGCTGGCAGTTGCTGTGGTCGGAGGCGCCGTTGGAAAAGCGTTTTTTCGCGGCGGCGGAATTGTTCTGTTTCCCGGTCAGTCTATTGACGGTTTTCGGCTTTCTGCCGCTGCAGATTCTTTGTTCGCATCTGCGGCTGCCGCTGCCGCCGGTATGGAGCGGCGCCGTGCTGCCGGTGCTGCTGTCCGCCGCCATCGGTTATCTGACCAACTATATTGCCATTGAAATGCTGTTCAAGCCCTACGAGCGCAACAAGCTGCATCCTTTTTCGCTGCTGACCGGCACCTATTGGCAGCAGGGGCTGGTGCCGCGCAACAAACACGCCGTCGGCGTCGAACTGGGCAAACAGATGGAGCAATTGCTCGATCCGCAGCAAATTTCCACCGATTTGTGCAATATGGCGGTCGGATTTGTCCAGGACGAGCGCATCGTCACTGCCTTGTGCGGCCAGTTGCAGACGTTGCTGCGCCATCACGAGGACAGCATCATCGCTTTTCTGCAGCCGCGGCTGGAACGCTCGTTGACCGAAATTCTCGATCAGTTGATCACGACCGAACAGTTGAAACGGGTCTGGCTGGCCGACCTGGCGCCGATATTGACCGCGCCGGAGAATCGCCGGGCGGTGTGCGACAGCCTTATTGGGGCGCTGGACCGCAAAACGCCGCAGTTGATCAATTTATTCAAAACGATGGTCCGTGAGAGCGCCCAGGAGTTTTTGAAGCAGCACATTCCGTTCGGTCTGGGATCGGAATCCCTGGCTGACGGCTTGGTCGGCAATATCGATTGGGACGCGGTGGAAGACCGGCTGAAGCAGAAACTGCAGGAGGAGGAGTCGCGGCGGATGATCGATGCCGAACTGCTTGCCGCCGCCGAACGGTTGAAAAGTTGGCTGGATGCGCCGGAAGCGGCGGAGAAGATGGCCGCCTGGACTGCCACGCTGAAGACGAAACTCAATTTTTTCCTGCACGATTATCTGCAGGCGGCGCTGCCGGGCATCACCGACAACGTCATCTGCTCGGAGGCGTTGTGGAAATGGATTCAGACGGAATTGCTGCCGAATTTCGTTCCGCAGCTCGAACGGCTGATCCGGACCCGGGCCGCGGCGGAAATCCACCGGAAATTGCTGTTGGCCGACCGCATATCCCGGGCGGTCGATGCGCAGGATGTCCGTTCTTTTCACCGGATGGTCAATTCGATTGCCGCCGGGCACCTCGGGGCGATCCAGGTGCTCGGCTATGTGCTCGGCGCGCTGATCGGCGCGGCGCAGTTGCTGGTACGCTGAATGTCATTGATTTTTGAATCAAAACACCTCCCGTCCCAGGCGGACACCGCCGGTCGCCCCCTGTCGAATATGTGAAGCAAAGCCCGCGAAGCGCCGGTCTGGCCGGATTTCAGCGGCGAGCCGAAAGCGCGAAGCCGCAGGCGGGAGTGCCGTCGTTCTTGGTTTCGAGCGGCTCTGTAAAGCCCCGTGGCCGGGCCAGGCCGGTTCCGGAATGTCCGGAACCGGAGGGTCCCCGCGGTTGAAACGGCTCTGCATTTCCGCCCGGAAAACGGCGCGGCTGAAAGATCAGACTCCGACCACCCGGTTGAAATCGGCTACCGGGTAGTTGTCGGTTTCCGGAAATTTGTAGTCCGGCTCCGGGAAATCGCTGAAATGATTGAGGCTCAACAGTGTATTGCGGCCGATCGGCGCTTTGGCGCGGGCGCCGAGCAGCAGCCGGGCCTGCCAGGGATGCAGGCCGCCGAAATCGCCGGGCCGTTTGGCGATGATGTCGTCGCGGTCGATGCGCTTGCCGGCCGGAATGTCGCGGGCCGCCACCAGCACTTTGTTGCGCGAACGCTGCGGCGCGGTGCCGTCGCTTCTGACCGGTTTCTGGTTCTGGCCGCTGCCGAGCGCCATTTCGACGGCCCGGACCCGCTGCACCATCGTTTTCAGCTCGTCGATTTTAACGGCGATGATCCGGTCCGATTCGACCTGCTCGTCGATTTTGATGTGTTTGGAGATCAGCGCCGGCTGTAATGCCGCCACCGCGTAAATCAGATAATCGCTGGTCGTGTGCTCAACACAGCCGGCCAGCACGCCGAGGCCGCCGAACGCCTGTTCATAGGTTTGCATCACCTTCAGGTTGGCGGTTGCGTAACCGAATTCCTGTTCGCCGGTCTCCTGGGTCGAATGCAGGATGATGATATCCCTGGCACCGTGGTCCAGGAGGGTTCTGACGGCGCCTTCGACTTCGGAAAGCGACTGGTCGATGTCGTGCATGGTGATCGGAATGCCCAGTCCGGCGGCCTCTTCCAGCAGCAGGAGGTTGTTGACGTCGTCGGAATTCAGATTGATCATTTTAACGCCGATTTCGCCGCACAAGCGGATGCTGTGCCGGTCCAGCGGCGTCGGATAGACGATCAGGCCGAGCGATTCGCCGTAGGCGAGCAGTTCTTTCCACTGCTTGGGGGTGAAACTCTGGTCGTGCCATTCCCGGAAGTAGTCCCGCTGGCCGGGAGGATTGCGATAGTAGAACTCCTCGACGTCGGTCATGAAAATATCGACGCCGTCGCAGCCGGCTTCCGCTGCGGCATGGATCAGCCGTCTGGCGTTTTCGAAACTGCCGCCGTGGGCGACGCCGATCTCACCGGTCAGAAAAATCGGTTCACCCGGTCCAATGAGGCGATTGCCGACCTGAATTTTTTTCCCGGTTCCCTTCGTTGTAGGCATCTTCTGGTTTTGTCCTTTGGTTGAAGTTGTGTTTTGCTTTGAAATTTGGGCAGCAAATGGCCTGCTGAATTGTTCTGTCCTTAAAGTATAGTATATTTTGGCAAAATTGTCAACAATTTATTGAAAATAATCTTAATTTTTTATTTTTCTTGCGATTTTTAAACAAATATGAGGACGATTTACGATTTTTGATACCGAAGACGAGCTTGTTTTGAAAAATTTTGCATTTTTTTTGTATTTTTCTCATGAAAAGTGTTGACAATTTTTGAAAAATATCCTATACTTTAAGAAAGAAACCATTAACTGGAGCAGCCATGAGAACAACTGTCATGCCGAAAGAAACCGTCCCGGCGGCGGCAGCGGAAGAACGTCAACCCGCCGGATTGCGGGTTTTGCATACTTTGATCGAGAAATTCGAACGCGGCGAATTTCAGAGCGGCCAGCCGATCAAAGAGTCGGTGCTGGCCAAGAACGGCGACTGGAGCCGCAATGCGGTGCGCGAGGCGCTGAACCAGTTGGTCGGTTGGGATATTCTGGAATATACGCCTTACTGCGGTTACCGGGTCCGGGCGTTCACCCTGCAGGATCTGCTGGAGTGGTATGAGTTGCGGGAGGCCATCGAGCCGATTGCCGCCCGGCGGGTCGCCCGGCTGCGGCCTCGCTCGGTGCTCGATTACCTCAAACGGCAGCTGGAGGTCATGGAGGCGTTTGACAGCCATCATGATCTCAAGAAATACAGCAAGGCCGACCTCGATTTCCATTTGCATATCGTCGCCAATTGCGGCAACCGGCAGTTTGCCCAGAAGCAGATGCAGGCGAAGGTGATCGCGCTCTTTTTCGTCAACAGCTATGCCGATTTCAAGTATTTCATCCATTCGGATACGCTGGAGCAGTTCGATCACCGGCCGAGCCATGAGGAGTTCGACAGCCTGAACCGCAAACTGACCATCGACGCGCATGCCCAGATCCTTGAGGCGCTCTGCCGCGGCGATGCGGAAAAAGCGGAACGCGCCTGCCGGGAGCATCTGGCCAGCCTGGTCCGGGATCTCGAGAATTTCATTCTCTATTATCCGGGGCTCGACAAGGGAGACCCGTCGATTTTAAAGCAGTCCGTATCGTTTTAATCAATCATATTTCGGCGATCGAGGGCCGGGCAATGACCTTGACCTGATCAATCAAAGTGATTCCTGTCCCGTCGGCGCCGGAGAACGAAACCAAAACTCAGGAGATGAAGAAATGAACCATCCGCAAAAGAAATTCACACTTATTGAACTGCTGGTTGTAATCGCGATCATTGCTATCCTTGCTTCGATGCTGTTGCCGGCTTTGACCAAAGCCAAACAGAAAGCAACGGCGATCAGTTGCATTTCCAACCAGAAACAGACCGCTTTGATGATGACAATGTATCAGAACGACAACAAGAACATGCAGGCGATTCAGTCCTGGCGGACCACGCCGGACGGCGACCAGTTGGTGACCTGGGCCGACTACCTGACTTACGCCGGCTATCTGCCGAAAGACCCGCCGGCGTCGATCGGCTGCCCGGACGATCCGATTGCCCCGACCCGCGACGCGTCGAAATATGAGAGCAAGGGTGCCCGCGAGATTACCTATGGCGTGGTTTCCTATTGGACGCTGCCGGCGGCCTACCGCACCAATGCGGTCGACAATGTCCGGACGCTGCTGGTCGGCAAGATTGATAATCCCTCCAGTTTTCCGTTGTTGATGGACAGTTACAAAATTGCGTTCGAAAGCCAGTTTTATCTTTGTGAAATGTCCGCTTCCGCCAACAATCACGCCTACGCCCGGCACAACGGCCGCATCAATACGGCGTTTGTCGACGGCCATGCCGAAGCGGTTGATCCGCTGGAACTCAAGGATCGCTGCAACAATGCCGGTTTCGACATGAGCAGCTTTTTCTGCTTCAAGAGCGATGTGACCGCGCCGACCGAATTCTAACCACCGAACGGAGCGATCGAATGAGACGAGGCGGAAAACTGTGGTGTTCCCTGATGAGTCTCGGTTTGTCCGGCGGCCTGTTGGCCGCCGGGTTGACCGATGCGCAGTGGGAACAGAAGAAACTTGAGGCACTGAACCGGCCGCGGAAGATCATCGTCGACAACGACGGCTGTGACGCGACCAATTTCCCGAAGGCCAAAGCGCCGACGATTGAAAATTTTTATGCGGAGATGCTGAACAAAACCCTCGGTTGCCAGATCGACACCTTGACTTATTGTCCGATGGCGGTCGGCTTCATGCTCAGCACCCGCACCAAAGTATTCGAAACCCACCGCAACCCGCAGTCCAGCGCCGACCATATCGTCAATATCACGCCGATATTGATCGATGAATACGATACCGATCCGCTGGAGCTGGCGGTGGCGTTCTGTCAAAAGCACCACTTCGAACTGTTCGTCAGCATGCGGGTCAACGATGTGCACGACGCCTGGTATCCGCAATGGCTGCCGCAGTTCAAAAAAGATCATCCGGAACTGCTGTGCGGTACGGAGGACAATCCGCCGACTGCCGCGCCGTGGTCGAGTTACGACTTCGCCCAGGAACCGGTGCGCGCCAAGTTCGTCGAAATCATCGAGGAACTGGCTGCCAACTATGCGGTCGACGGCGTCGAACTGGATTTTGCCCGATTCCCGAATTTCTTCCGCAGCTCGGCCTGGGGAAAACCGGTTTCGGCGGAAGAGATGGAGCTTTTCACCGACATGATCCGGCAGATCCGGCGGCGGACCGAGGAAATCGGCCGGGCCGATAATCGGCCGATTCTGCTGGCGTTCCGTCTGCCGGATACGGTTGCCGGCTGCCGGTTGCTGGGCCTGGATGTTGAGCGATGGATGAAAGAAGGCTTGTTCGATCTTTATTTCGCCGGCGGCGACCTCGGCCACGCCGAACCGTGGGAGAATACGGCGGAACTCTGCCGGAAATATGCGGTGAAATTTTACCCGTCGATCGACAGCAGTTGGATCAAGCCGCTCGATCCGCAATTCGAGCGCAACAGTTTTGCCGGCATCGACGGCCAGACGGCGGCGGCCTGGTCGGCCGGGGCCGACGGCATCTACTATTTTAATTTCTTCTATCAATCGGCTTATTTTCCGAGCTTTGCCCGCAACCCGGAGGATCTGGTCTGCCGCAACAAGAATTATTTCGTTTCCGCCCAGACCACCGATTTCTTCGGTATCGGCGCGTTGGCGGAATGCCTGAAACTGCCGCAATTGAGTCCGACTCAGGCGATCATGCTGCCGGCCGGCATTCCGCGGCGTTTTCAAATGGAACTCGGCAAGGAGGATCCGGCCGGGATGCGTGCCGCCAATTTGAAGTTGTTGACTTCTCTGGGAGGGGTGGACCTGGACGTGACCTTCAACGGGGCGCCGCTGGAGCTGGCCGGCCGGGACGGACGGTTGCTCACCTACCGGGTGGAGCCGCAATGCCTGAAAACCGGCTTGAACGATATTGCCGTGCTGTCGCGGGAAGCGGTGACGCCGGAAGTGACGGTCCTGACCGGCGGCGAGTTGCTGCAGGGCGGGAATCAACCGCCGTGGCGGCGGCTTTTCCACGGCAACGGCCGTCCCGGTGCGGAAGAGATTGTCGACGGTGCTTATCAGTTGACCGATCCGGACGGTGCGGGGGTGACTAATTTCCTCTATCCGTTGATCGGCCTGGAAGGCGGCCGGGTGAAGGTGAGTGTTGAAGCGAGGACCGCCCCCGGCAATCAGCCGGAAACGTCGGTGTTGCGCCTGGGGAACGGCAAGGTGGCGGAAATCATCAGCCTGGAACCGCAGCAGCTCCGGCTGGTCGGCCGGGGAACGGTCATTCCGTTCGACACCGCCGGCGCGTTTCACCGCTATGAGGCGGAGCTGGACGGTACGGTTCTGACCCTCCGGGCCGACGGCCGCGAATTGTTCCGGGAAGAATTGACGCTGCGTGGCGACGATGCGGCGATCCGGCTGCCGGAGAGCAAATATCAGTTGCCGGAGATGCAGACTGCCAGCCTGTTGATCGGTTCGGTGAACCGGGATGGCAGCGGCCGGTCGTGGTGGAGGAATCTGCAGTTGGCGATGCCGGTGAAGCTGGTCGATATGATGCTCAGCGTCGAATATCCGCCGACCCCGGCGAAACCGCTGGCGGCGGCGAATCGGGCCGGTTTCGATTGGGATCTGGCCGCCGATTTCAGTGCCGGTGCGGCGCCGGCGGCAGCCGGACTGACCCACAACTATAATCCGGCCCGCTTGTCGCCGGCGGCCGACGGTACGGCGACGCGGCTGGATCACAACGATAAGAATCAATATCAGACCTTCACTTTCAAGCCGGCCTGGACGGCGGCACAGCAAGCGGAAGTGCTTCTGGTCGAGTGGAAACTGCGCATCCCGCCGCAGCAGGAAGCCGAATTTCCGGCTCGTTTCCAGATGATTCTGCGCCCGCCGGTGTCCGGTGCCGACGGCCTGCAATATGAATGCGTCTTTCGGTTCGAAGCGGATAAACTCCGCCAGCCGTGGGGTGTCTGCGAGTTTCCCGCCGGCTGGCTGGAGGAATTCCACACCTTCCGGGCCGCCGTCGATCCGGCCACCGGCAATGCGGCGTTGTGGATGGACGGGGAACCGCTCGCCGTCGGCATGGCCGGCCGGGTGGAGCATGCCGCCGGCGTCCTCTGGGGGGATATCTCCGAAACGGTTGACGGCGTCGCCGAACTGGCGGAGGTGAAAGTGGTTCGGGTACCGGGGCAATAAGAACAATCGGTAACTGTTATACTATTATTTCTTGATCAAAAACCGGCGGTCTGCGGCCGGTTCGCTTGGGGGGAGGTCGCCGGAATGCCGGCGGTTCCCCGCTCCGGGCGTTGCGCCGGCCGCAACTGACCGATGATTTCGCCCGGCGAGCGAAAGATGGCAATACTGGATGGGAAACGCAAAATGATGTGGCGAAAATTACTGCTGGCCGGGAGTTGTCTCCTGGCGAACTGGAACGGCTTTGCCGTCGGACCGGCCGAGGCGCAATGGGAACAGATGAAATTGGACGCGCTGAACCGGCCGCGGAAAATCATCGTCGACGACGACGGTTGCGACGCGACCAATTTTCCGGGCGGCAAGGCGCCGACCATTGAGAATTTCTATGCCGAAATGCTCGACAAGACCCTCGGCTGCCAGATCGATACGATTACCTATTGCCCGATGGCGGTCGGCTTCCTGCTGAGCACCCGGACGGAGGTGTTTGAAACCCATCGTGATTCGAGCTGGGGCGATATGGCCAACATCGTGCCGGTGCTGATCGACCGCTACGATACCGATCCATTGCAGTTGGCGGTGGAATTCTGCCGGAAGCACGGTTTCGAGCTGTTCGTCAACATGCGGATCAATGATATTCACGATGCCGGCCTGCCGCAATGGCGGCCGCAATTCAAGACCGCCCATCCGGAGCTGCTGTGCGGTTCGGCGGAAAATCCGCCGCCGCACGCCGCCTGGACCAGTTATGATTTCGCGCAGCAGCCGGTGCGTGACAAATTCATCGAAATTATCGCGGAGCTGGCCGGCAATTATGCCGTGGACGGGGTCGTGCTGGATTTTTACCGGGAACCGATGCTGTTCAAAAGCGCCGCCTGGGGCGAACCGGTCTCGGCGGAGGAACGGGCATTGTTCACCGGGATGATCCGGGAAATCCGCCGGCGGACCGAAGAGATCGGCCGGGCGGACAACCGGCCGATTCTGCTGGCATTCCGCCTGCCGGATTCGCTGGAGGTTTGCCGGTCGATGGGGCTGGAGGTGGAAGCGTGGATGAAGGAGGGCCTCTTCGACCTTTATTTCGCCGGCGGCGACCGGGCGCCGCACTGGCGGCCGTGGGCGGAGACCGCCGCATTGTGCCGGCAGTACGGTTTGAAATTCTATCCGTCGGTCGACCACAGTTGGATCCGGCCGCGTTACAGTGATTTTCTGCGCAATACCGCTGCGTCGATCGACGGTCAGACGGCGGCGGCCTGGGCCGGGGGCGCCGACGGTATTTTTTACTTCAATTTCTTTTATGAAACCCATTATTTCCCCGCTTTTGCCCGGCGGGCCGCCGATCTGCTCCGGCGCGATAAAAATTATTTTGCCGTCAATCAGCCGTGGGACCGGGTGTGGGGTCCCGGACTTGAGGCGGCCGGACAATTTCCGCTGCTCTGTCCGGGACATCCGGCGGAATTGCGCAGCGGTGAGACCCGGAGTTTCCGGCTCGAACTCGGCGAAGAGGCGCCGGAAGCCGCCGAAAGCATCCGGCTGAAATTGTTGACCAACCGGCACCGGGCGCCGCTGCAGGTCGCTTTCGACCGGCAGAGCCTGGAACCGGTTGCCGCCGACGGGTTGATCAACAGTTACGCCGTCCCGCCCGGTCTGCTGCGGCCCGGGATGCATGAGCTGAGCGTTACGGTTGGCGAGATGGCTCCGGCGCTGGTGACCGTGCTGGCCGGCGACGAATTGCTGCAGGGCGCCAATCAGGTGCCGTGGCGGCGGCTGTACAAAGGCAACGCCCGGCCGGGGGCTGAAACGATTCGCGACGGTGCCTACCGGCTGGTCGATGGCGATGAAAATGAAGTGGTCAATTTCCTTTATCCGCTGGCGGAAGGGGAGTGCAATCCGTTGCGGGTCGCCGTCGAATGCCGGGTGGAACCGGAGTCCGGCGCGGAGACGGCGGTGCTGCGGCTGGCCGACGGCCGGGTGGCGGAAATCATCAGTTTCGAACCGTCGCAAATTCGGCTGGTCGGGATCGGCAAAAGTGTTCCATTCGAGACGACCGACCGTTTTCACCGCTATGAAGCGGCGATTGAGGATGGAATCCTGACGGTCGAAGCCGACGGCGAACTGCTGTTCCGGGAAAAGCTGACCTTGCCGGGAGACGCTGCCGCCGTGCGGCTGCCGGAGAGTTTTTACCGGATCGCGGAAATGGACGTCAGAAGTATCCTGATCGGTTCGTTGAATCGCGCCGGCACCGGGGCCGCCGCCTGGAAAAATGTGCAGCTTGTCCAGTCCTTCCGCCTGGAGGATCTGATGCTGGAAATCAAATATCCGGTCGAACCGCCGCCGCAATTGGCCTCCCTGGCCGGATGGGACGGCAATTGGCAGTTCGAGGCCGATTTCAAGGCCGGCCGGCTGCCGGCCCGTGAACAGTTGCGGCATGATTACCGGCCGGAACGCCTTACGCCGACTGCCGACGGCAGCGGTCTCCGGCTGGACCACAATGACCCGGAACGGCCGTTCCAGACGTTTTCGCTGGAGGAGGCGGTCTGGAAGAGCGGGGCGGCTGGAATCGTTGTTGCGGAGTGGCGTTTGCGGATTCCGGCCCAGGACCCGGAACAGTTTCCGGCGCGCTTCCAGATGATCTTGAGGCCGCCGGTGCCGGGCGGCGGCGCCAGAAGTTATGAAGGTGTTTTCCGTTTCGAGGAGAATCGCCTGCTGCATCCCTGGGGCGTTTATGAATTTGGCCCGGAAATGCTGCGGGATTATCATACCTTCCGGGCGGCGGTCGATCCGGCTTCGGGCGAGGGGGCGCTGTGGATCGACGGCGGAATCATTGCCGCCGGCCGGCTGTTGGCGGCCGCCAACCGGCCCGGCTGCCTGTGGGGGGATATTTCAAGTTCCGTCGACGGGGTTGCCGAATTGTCGGCGGTCAAATTCGCCTGGCTGCCGTCGGCGGATGACCGCTGAGCCAAGCGGTTTGACATACTGATTTTCAGATAATAATCTTTAAAAGAATACCACAGAAGAAGGAAAACTTTCCCATGACAATGTACTGGATCGATTATCTCATCATCATCGTTTACATGATTGCCGTGCTGGGCATCGGCTGGTATTTCAGCCGGGATGAGAACACTTCCGAAAATTACCTGCTGGGCGGCCGGAACATGCCGTTTCTGGCGATCGGCATTTCCTGTATGATGTCGCTGTTGAGCTCGATTTCAATCGTCATGGTGCCGGGGGAAATCTATAACAACGGGGTGACGCTGTTCATCCTGACGCCGTTGATCGCCCTGCCGCTGGGGATTCCCTGTTATCTGTTGTTCACCCGTTTTTATTTCGCGTTGGGCAGTTATACGCCGTATGAATACCTGGAATACCGTTACGATCCGACCGTCCGCCTCGTCGTCGCCATCTCGGCGTTCTACGGCCGGGTGCTGTATCTGGGCATGGTGCTCTATACCACTTCGAAAATTTTTGAAGGCGCTTACGGCTGGCCGGCCTGGTTCACCATTCTGCTGGTCGGTCTGTTCGGCATCGCCTATACGGTGATGGGCGGCATGAAAGCGGTGGTATGGACCGATGTGCTGCAATTTTTCGTGCTGTTCGGCGGTTTTGTCATCATCGTTGCGGTGCTGTGCTGCAACATCTCCGGCGGAGCCTGGGAAGCGGTGAGCTGCGCCTTCCGCGAGGGGCACGGTTTGCCGCAATTCGCCGAACCGGATTTTTATACGCTGTCGCCTTATGTCCGATTGCTGTTCTTCCTGATGCTGTGGAATGCGCTGATGACGCCGTTGACCCAGGCCTGCAGCGACCAGATCAACATTCAGCGGCTGCTGAGCACCCGGAACTGGCGGGAAGGGTTCAAGTCGCAGATCGTTTCGACGACATTCGGCATTCTGTCGATGTTGATCCTGTTTTTCGTCGGCATGGCGATTTTCACTTACTACCGGCAGAATCCCGATCCGGCGTTGGCCAATGCCGGCGGCGATACCGCTTTCTTTCACTTCGTTTCAACCAAATTGCCGGCGCCGATTCCGGGTATTTTCATGGCGGCGATGCTGGCGGCGATCATGAGTACGCTGGATTCCGGCATCAACTCGATGGCGACAGTGTGGCTGAAGGAATTCCATCAGCGTTACCTCAACCGAAAATTGACGCCGAAACAGGAAGTGTCGGTCTCCCGCTATGCGACATTCTGGGTCGGCGCCGTCGCCATCCTGCTCGGGTTGGCGCTGGACTTTTCCGGCAAATGGCTGGAGCAATCGGTCGCCGAAGTCGGCACCATTTTCGGCCTGCTCGGCGCGGCAGTGCTGCCGGCGTTTCTGTTCGGCGTGCTCTCCAACCGGGCGAGCAGCAAATTGATCTGGGGATATACCTTTTTCGCATTCGGCGAAGGAATTGCCGGCAATTGCTGGTACGTGCTGTCGCGTAAAAGCGAGGCGCTCTGGTCGCCGGGGGAACCGCTGGGCTGGGCCGGTCCGCTGGCTTTGCAATATGTGCTGATGCCGCTGGCCATCGGCCTGCTGCTCTGTCTGCCCTGGCTGCTGCGCCGTACCGGCTGGCCGCGCAAGGGGTTGGCTTTGCTGGGGATGGCGGTGCTCGGCGGCGCTTTCGGAATGTTGATCTGGTACTGCTACAGTCAAATGCTGATCACCGATGTGCCGCGGGCCCGGAGCTTTGCGTTCGGTTTGCCGCTTTCATTCATCGGCGCTTTCATTCTGCTGTGGTTCTGCCCGAAACAGCCCAGGGAGAAATTTCAGGGTTTGACGTTGAGAACGCTGGGGCAGCCGATTCTGGCGCGAAAAGCGGAATAACAAAAGTGTGACATCGCTGAGCTCCGGTCGGCGGAGCGCCGGCGCAAGACTGTTTCGCGGAGCAATTCCGCCCGGAAACGGCCGGAAAAGATTCTGCCGCAGCATTGACATTGTTCCTGTTGGTCAATATATTACAGGAATTGTGAAAATATGTCTGCAAGGAGAAAACGGGAATGGTGAAGTTCTTGGCGATGGTGTGGCTGGGGCTGGCTGCCTTGACGGCGGCGGCGGAGTTGGTGCCGAGGCCGCAGCGTCTGACGGAGTTGCCGGGCGAACCGGTGGTGTTGCGCCAGATGGATGGCGTCGTGCTGCAGGATGTTTCGCCGCAATGGGTTGAGATGGCGGCGCGGGAAGTGGAACTGGCGCTGGGGTGGCAGCTTCAATGGGATCGGCCGCAAGGGCCGGTCCGCGTTCGGCTGGACGAGGCGATGGCGCCGGAAGCGTATCGCTTGAAGATCGCCGGCGGCGCGGTGGAATTGACCGGCGGCACGGCCGGAATTTATCACGGCTGGCATACGCTGGTGCAGTTGCTGCGCGACGCGCCTTATGATTTCCGGGACGACAGTATTTCGCTTTCCGGGGTGGAAATTGACGATTTTCCGTCGGTGGCCCGGCGGGGGATGATCTGGCAATGGTGCTATCTGGTGCCGGAGGACGACTATCTGCTGGCGACCGTCGAGGCGATGGCCCGGCTGAAATACAATATCATCATGCCGGAATTCGGCCCGCATTTTCCCGAGCAGGCCTACCGGAAACTGCTGCGCCACGCGAAACTCTACCATTTGACGGTCATTCCCTGCGTCAACTCGCTGGCGCACGGCGACCGCGGCTGGAACTGGCCGGTGCGGCTGGAGGACGGGCTGGATTTGGGGGCGGCGGAGAACTACCGCTGTCTGGCCGACGGCGTGGAGAAGTTCCGGCAATTGTTCGCATCGGAAGGGATGCCGTTGGAATATTTCAACTTCGGGATGGACGAAGCGTCGAAGTGCATGCTCGCCAATCAGGAGAAATACGGCCGGCCGGCCGGCGAGCTCTATCTGGAGCATTTGCAGAAGGTATTGGCGCTCTGCCGTGAAAAATCGCTCAAGCCGTTGATCTATCACGATATGATCATCGGCAGGGAAGACGCTTTTTTCGGCGGCGACCAGGCTTACGACGCCAAGACCGGCATTCACCGGGTGCGCGACCGGATTCCGAAGGAGTTCTCGATCATCTACTGGAATTACGACCACGAGGAACATTACGCCAGCGCTTTCGGGCTGGCGGCGGAAGGATTTACCGTCTGGCAGATGTCCTGGGGGGCGGAATCGGCGCTCGACCACGCCCGCCAGGCCGGGCAACTGGCGGATGCCGTGATCGGTTCCTGCTGGATGGAAACCGCCTTTTTCGACCGGGAGGAACCCGGCGGCAACAGCGTGGTGCGGACGCCGTGGGTGCAGCGCACGCTGGCGGCGACGGCGGCAGCCTGCTGGAACAATGCCGATGATCTGACTTCCGGCGACCAGTCGTTGGTGTGGAATGAGGCGATCTGGCGCCGGCCGGCGCCGAAAGCGGGAGTGTTCCTGTCGCCGGATCATTGCGACATGCCGGCGGCGGCCCGGCAGTTGGCCGGCCGGATTTGTGAACAATTCGGCTTGCCGGGCGAAAATGCGGTGGTGCTGGGCGCGTTTGCCGAAACGGCGGACAACCTGAAACAATTGCGTCCGCCGTTGACGCTGCAGCGGGACGGCCGCGATTTGCGGCGGATCGATTTGATCGATCAACCGGCCGAAGACGGCAAACTCTGCCTGTTCACCCGGGCATTCGGGCCGTCGACCGGAACCGGTCCGGCGGGGTATGAACTGGTCGTCCGGCACGGGGTTGTCAGCGGCAAGAATTATCCGGGGTACGGCGATGCGCCGATTCCCGCTTACGGTTTCGTCCTCTCCGGCAGCGGCGCCGCCGGAGAAGTGCTGGCGCCGATCGAGCCGCCAGCGGCTTTGACCGTCCGCGACGCCGATTCCCGGCTTTTGGGGGCGCCGGAGAGCGTTGCCGGTCCGATGACGGCGGTTTATCCGGTGCATCGCCTGCTGGACGGAGTGGAGGTGCGTCATTTCACGTTGCGGGACCGGCCGTTGTTCCGGGAGCCGATGGTGACGGTGGCGCTGGAATACGAAGACGGTTCCCGGGCGGAATTTCCGCTGGTTTACGGTTGTGACGTCGCTTCCTGGCTGGATCCGGTGCTGTTCTACCGGCGGCGGCCGGGGTTGCAGAAATTTCCGGCTTGCTGGCAGGGGCGTTACGGCAATTCCGAAGTGATTTACGGTTGGCGGCAGCAGAATCCTCATCCGGAGCGGCAAGTGGCGGCGGTTTCTTTCCGGCTGGCCGACGCGGCCGGCGATGTCGGATACGTCATCCAGTCGCTGCAGATTTTTCCGTCCGGCGACTGACGCGGCGGAAAACCGTCGAACCCGGAAGAACGCCGGTAGATCGGTCCGGCGTTCCTGATTCATTTCCGGTTTTGCCTGTCGACGCCGTGTGCAAGTTGGTTCGTTATCGGTCCATCCTGGCAATCGCCGGTTTTTTTATTTTATCCGGTAAAACTGGAAAAATAACCTTTCCCGGCTGCCGCCGGCCGGCGCTGGGAGAAGGATCGCGTCGCCTGTTCTGCCGCGTCCGGGGACGAACCGGAGGTCCGTGCCGCGGGCCATTGTTAGAGGGAAAACTTGCAGCGCAAAATCGCATCGAAATGAATATTTTGCGTAAAATGCTCATCTTTTGCTCGGAAATCCCATGTTCTATCGATTCGATTTTTACTATACTATATAAGAACTTTGGACAACATGATTTTCCGCCGGCAAAGGCGCGGCAGGCCGGTTAAAAATGGGCATGGCGTGAAAACATGGATGAAAGGTGATTTTATGCCGCGGCGACGGCGATAACCGGAAGGATGACCAATGAACGAATCAATATTGCTCAGGAAGGAAACGACGATGAATTACAAGCGATTGTTCAGCCGGCTCGGCCTTTTTCTGCTGGGTCTGGGGACGGCGGCTTCCAATCACGGTTGCGCGGCGCTGCCCGGGGAAAAGCCGGTTTACCGGATCGAACGGGCGCGGCAGGAGCCGGATTTGACCGATTGGGAGTCGCCGACCTGGCGGAACAGTGAAATCGGGCGGATGAACAACGTTTATGTCGCCACATTGTTCTGTCCTGCCGTTGAATTCCGGGCGTTGTACGATGCCGGGGGCATTTACGTGATTTTCCGGATCGAAGACCAGTATGTTTTCGCCAAAGAGGACAACCGGAGCAACCGCATCTCGTTCGACAGTTGCGTCGAATTCTTTCTGCAGCCGCCGGACAGTGACGGTTATTTCTGTTTCGAACTGGCGGCCAGCGGCAATGCGCTGCTCTATCACTGCTGCGACATCAATGCCGGCAAATTGACCAATTTTTCCGCCGAAGAGTACGGCCAAGTAACAATCCGCTCTGCGTTTTCCGGCAAAATCGATCCGGCGATCGACGAGAAAACCACCTGGACGATCGGCGCGTTCGTGCCGTTTTCGCTGCTGGAGAAATATTACGGCGGCGAAATCGACCCGGCCGCTTTATACCGCCAGATCTGGCGCGGCAACTTCTACAAATGCGCGGTATTCGCCAACCCGCACTGGATGAGCTGGGCGCCGCTGCCGAAGATCGATTTTCACCTGCCGGAATATTTCGGCACCGTCACCTTCGGCCGTTGAGAACTAGGTCAGCCGTTCGAGGGTAGCGAGCCGGTCGCGCCAGCGGCGCGGGGAATAGCCGGTGATTTTGCGGAACACGGTGGCAAAATACTGGCTGGACGAAAAGCCCAGCCGGAAGGCGACAGCGGTGATGGAAAGGGAAGGATCGCGCAGCAGTTCGAGGCTGCGCTCGATTTTCAGCTGCAGCCGGAATTCATTGGGCGTATGGCCGGTTTCCTGCCGGAAGCGTTCAAAGATTGCGCTGGGACTCAAGCGGCCGGCGGCGAGCAGTTGTTCCAGCGGTTCGGCGTCGGCGACATGCTGCCGCATCGCGGCGATGACCGCCCGGACCGGTTCGGAATAGGGTTGGCCGGCCGGAACGGCCACCGGCCGCGCCCGGCACTCCCGGCCGATGTCGACCAGCAGCAGCCGGACCCAGCCGGCGATGCAGTTGAGCCGGTCCGGCCGCTGGGAGGCGCACTCGTCGAACAGGCGCTCGAAGTACATCGCCAGCCGGCGGTCCGGCGGCACGAGCTTGCCGGAGGGCAGCGAGGCGAAAATCCGGGCCGTCTCGCTGTCCGGCAGCAGCCGCTCCGGCATCACTTCCAGCCAGTAACAGAGGCAGGGGGGCATCCGGTTGTTTGCGCCGCCGTGCGGTTCGCCGGGCCGGCAGATGTGCAGCTCGCCGGCGTGAATTTCAATGTCGCCGCCGTTCAGCCGGTAACGCAGCGTTCCCTGTGAGACGTATTTGATTTCGAAGACGCCGGGATGGCGGTGGCGCGGCAGCGGACTGGCCTGGCGGCTTTCGTAGCGGCCGACCAGTTGAACGCCGTCGGGCAGCACGGCGGAGCCGCTTTCGAAATAGCGGCGTCTGATGCCGGGATGGGGTTTGCCGTAATTGATGTTCATGGTGAGGAAACGATAGCACTTTTTCGGAATTTTTCCAAACTGTATGAAAAATTCCGGTGCATTATTTTGAACGCAAAAACGTTGCATTGCCGTTACATTGGCGTTATCAATAGGAACCCAATGGGAGGATGATGCCATGTTGACAGTTCATTTGATCCTGAATTCCCACCTCGACCCGATCTGGCTGTGGGGAAAATCGCAGGGAATCGACGAAGTGCTTTCCACCGCCCGGACCGCCTGCGACGTCCTCGACGATTACCCGGAAATCTACCTGGTGCGCGGCGAAGTCTGGTTTTACGAGACGGTCGAGCGGTTCGACCCGGCCACGTTCGAACGGATTCGGCAGCATATTGCCGGCGGGCGCTGGAAGGTGGTCGGCAACTGGTACGTTCAGCCGGACTGCAATCTGTCCGGGCCGGAGACGCTGCGGCGGCACAATGAGATCGGCACCCGTTATTTCCGGCAGAAATTCGGCGTGAAAGTCCGTTGCGGCTTCAATGTCGACAGCTTCGGCCATCCGGCCACGCTGCCCGATTTTTATGTTCCGGGCAGCGTCAGATATTACATCTGCCAGCGGCCGTCGCCGTCGGAGCAGAAATTGCCGAATATCTTCTGGTGGGAGTCGCCGTCCGGCCGCCGGCTGCTGCAATTCCACATCGACCACTATTATTGCACCCAGAACAGCGAAGCGACGATTCTGGACAACCTCAATGCGGCAATTGAAAACGCCGATCCGGCGATCGGTCATACGATGTGTTTCATCGGGCTCGGCGATCATGGCGGCGGGCCGACCCGCTGGGAACTGGACTGGCTGCGGCGGCATTTGAACTGGAAAAAGGAGGTCAGGCTGGTTTTCAGCCACCCGGAAGCCTGTTTTCAGGCGATCGAAGCCTCCGGCGTTGAATTGCCGGTCATCCGGGATGAATTGCAGCATTGCATGATCGGCTGCTACAGCGGCGTCAGCCGGATCAAGCGGGAAGTGCGGCAGGCCGAGAATCTGCTGGAGCAGGCCGGGACGGTGGTGCGGCACGATCCGGGCAACTGTCCGGTCGATGCGGCCGAACGGCTGGAGGCGGCCTGGAAAGGGGTGCTGTTTGCGACTTTTCACGATGTGCTGGCCGGCACTGCTTTGCGTTCGGCGCTGGAAGAAATTTATGACGAGCTGGGCGAAGCCAGAACCGTTGCCCGCCGGATCATTGTCGAATCGGTGCGCAAACGCAACGTCGCGCTGGCGCCCAATCCCCGCCAGCAACTGATCTTCGACAATACCGCCGAGCGGCCGTTCGACGGCCTGGTAGAGTGTTCGCCGTGGCTGCGCAATCCGGCCGGAGAATATTTGTATTTGACCGACCTGGCCGGCAATCCGGTGCCGATGCAGCGCATCCAGCCGGAATCGGCGGTGACCTGGACGACGCGCCTGGCGGTGCGATTGCAATTGCCGCCGCATGGCCGGAGGATTCTGCTGGCCCATACCGACGTTGAGCGGGAAGCCGGCGAGCCGTTGCCGATCGAAGCGAACCGGTTCGGCAATGCCGTGCTGGCCGTGCGGCTTGATTCCGGCGGCATCGTTTCGCTGTGCTGCCGGCAGCAGGAATTCCTGGCCGAACCGGTGCGCTTCAAAGTGTTCGAAGATCCCAGCAATACCTGGGGACAGGACTGTTATCGCTTTACCAGCGAAGTGTTGAGCCGGTTTCACGGCGACGGCGTCTGGCTGCCGCGCGAAACCGGTGAATTGTTGTCGGAGTTGGGGGGCCGGCTGCATTGCGAGTTCGGAACCATTTCATTGGGGGTCCGGCTGGCGGCCGGCGAGGCGGCGTTGCGGCTGCGGTTCCGGCTGGATTGGCACGGAACCCAGAAACTGGTCAAGCTCTGCTTCAAGCCGAATTTCAAAATCATCCGCCGGCGGGAAGGAGTGCCCGGCGGCGAAATTGCCGCCCGGTCGCTGGACGGCGCGGAATATCCGGTACGCAATTATACGATTCTGGAAGGAGAAACGCGAAGCCTGGCGGTGGTTTCCGCCGATGTCCAGGCACTGGACATCCAGCCGGACAACACGGTGCGGCTGACGCTGCTGCGTTCGCCTTACTTCGTTAACGTCTGGGCGAATGAATTGACGCCGGAACGTGATTGTCCAGTAACCGATCAAGGTGAACACGATTATTTGATCACCTTTCTGCCGGTGATTGGAACAATGGCGATGACGGACGTCGAAGCGGAAATTCTGCGGCAGACCGATCCGGTGGTATTCAGCGAATCGACCTTGGGGTTCGTCAACCAGACGCCGGAGCGGTTCTGCCCGAAATCGGCGCTGGAATAAACTGCAATCCCGAAACGCCGGAAGCCCGGCGTTTCGGAAGAGGAGTTGCTGCTTACCGGATTGCGATCCATTCGTGCCGTTTGGACAAACCGGCCAGCGCGGCGTCCCGGATTTTGATGACTTCGATCGTCTCTTCCACCGGGACCGGCGAAACGCCGGTGGTGAAGAATTCCAGCAGGGCATCGGTGAAATTCGGAAAGAACGCGGTCAACGGGTCGAGCCGAACAGTGCGTTCGGCTTCACCGAGCAGCAGCCGGAAATCAAGATCGGGACGCAACGTCAGGGTCCCGAAGCGGCTGTCGGCGTATTGCAGCACCAGGTGTTCGCAGTCCGGCGTGCCGCATTGCATCAGGCGAATCGCGCCGGTGCCGAGGGCCGACACCACCATTTCGATCTGATGGATGCAGTACTCTTCAAAACTGCTGCCGCCGCCTTCGGCCAACGCGGTCGACGGCCTGATTCCCTGGCGCCGGGCAGCGAGCAGCTCACTGCTGAACCGAAGCGCCGACGACGTGAAAAAAGGCGTCCGGTGCTGCCCGGCGAGACGGATCATCGCCATCGCCGCTTCCAGATCGGGGGCGAACGTCTTGTCGATGTAAGTCGGCTTGCCGCTTTTCAGCGGCAGCTCGGCCAGGCGACAATGGGTTTCGGGGTTGGAAGGGGCCAGGACCAGGAGGCAGTCGGCCTGTTCGACGACTGCCTGGATGCTGCCTGCGGCAATCAGGCCGTGGGCGGCGCAGTAGGTTTGCAGCGGCTGCCCCGGCGGAGCCGCCGGGGATTCTTCCCAGGCGCAATACAGTTCGAATTCGTTGCGCCGTTGGGCGCCGGCGAAAAATTCCGGCAGGTGATTGGCGTGCCATTCATCGATATGGTAGTCGATGATTCCGACTTTTTTCTTTGCCATTTTGTTCAATTTCCTGTGCAATGGGGGTGGAAGTCTGTTCCGTCCAGCCGGATTTCCCGGCCGGTCCGGCTGGATTCGTAAACCGCCGTGGCGACGCGCAACGCATCGACGCCCTGTTCGATGCCGGCGGCAAACGGTTTGTGATTCCGGCAGGCGTCGAGCAATTCGGCCATTTCGCACTGCCAGGGCGGCACGCCGCTGGTGGCGATGACCTGTTTTTCCATGGTTACGGTTCCCTCCGGGCTGAGGACGCCGGAGGTCAGGCCCGCTTCCCCGGTCGTGTAATCGATGACGATCGAACCGTTGTCGCCATAGAGTTCGACGCCGTTGAAGCCGGCCGGGCTGGTCCAACTGGTTTCGATGTAACCGAGACAGGAATCACCGACCCGGCAGATGGCGACCATGTTGTCTTCCACTGCGATCGGTTTGCGCAAGGTTGCCGAAATTGCGCTGATCGTCGTGATCGGACCGGCCAGATAGGCGATCAAGTCGAAAGCGTGGATGCTCATGTCCAATACCGCGCCGCCGCCGGCCAGTTCGGGATTGTAGAACCAGTCGGTCGAAGCCCAGCCCGGGTAGGGACCGCCGTGGGCGAAACGGATCCGCAGCATATAAAGCTTGCCGATCGTTCCGGCCTCGCAACTCTGCCTGGCCGCCCGGATCAGGTTGTTGTAACGGTGGGAAAAGCCGACTGCCAGCCGCCGGCCGGTCCGTTTGACGGCGTCGGCAATCTGCTGTGCTTCGGTCAGGTTGATGGCGATCGGCTTTTCCAGGATGACGTCGGCACCGGATTCCATCGCTGCAATTGCGGCACCGGCGTGAAATTTATTCGGTGTGCAAACGGAGACCAGATCCAGTTGTTCGTGTTCGAGCATTTCCCGGTAATCGGCATATTCGTGTTCGAACGGCCACTTTTGCCGGACCGCCTGCAGCGACGCGGCCTCCGGGTCGGCAATTGCCGCCAGGATGCAGTCCGGATCGGCGGCATAACCGGGGAGGTGGCAGTGGCGGGCGATCGAACCGCCGCCGATGATACCGATTTTGAGCTTCTTCATGGGTCACTTCTCCTTGATTAATTGTTTGAGATAGGTTACTGCGGCCAGGATATCCGCTTGCGGATCGCTGCCGGTTTCCCGTTCGATGGTCAAATAACCGTCATAGCCGTGGCGTTCAAGTTCCGCCAGGCAGGCCGGAAAATCCACACTGCCGCTGCCCGGCGGCACTTCGGCGAACAAGGTGCCGGTTTCCGCGACGAGCTGCTCGAAACCGCCTTCGGCGAACGCCTGATAAACCCGGGCCGGATCGCAGTCGCGGTAATGGACGCCGTCCTTGAAATGGGAATAGACGACATGCGAGCCGAAAACCGCCGCCGCCCGGACCGGATCGTCGTTGCGGACCATGACCAGATTGGCCGGATCGAAATTGACGCCGACACCGCCGGCGGTCTGTTCGAGGAAGCGGACCAGCACTTCCGCCGCTTCCGGACCGGTTTCAATGCCGATGGCGATGCCGCGCTGCTGCGCATAGTCGCCCAGTGTTTTCATCGCCTCCAGCATCACCGGATAGCGGGGATCGCTTTCCTGTTCGGGAATGACTCCGATGTGAGTGGTGATGACTCCGGCGCCGAGCCGGCCGGCGATATCGATGATCCGTTTGGTCGTTTCGATTCGGGCCGGATTGTCCCGGGCGATTTGAAAGCCGTGACCGCCCAATTCGGCGCACAAGGCGGAAATTTCCAGTTGATGGGTTGCCGCCGTCCGCCGGAGGCGGTCCAGTTCTTCCGGCGTCCATTCCAGCAGATTGTAAAACGGTCCTTTGGCATAGAGCTGAATGCCGTCGACGCCGGCCGCCGCCGCCAGAGGCAGACACTCCTCCAACGGCGCCCGGTAAGAGTTGATCAGAATACCGCTTTTCACTGTGTTTTTCTCCTTTGAATGATTTTTTAAACGTTTCAAATTGGTTGCTAAAAAAGATTCACAAAGTTCTGACCGACTTGCGAACCACCAGTTCGGGAGCCAGATATTGATGCGCCTCCGGCGTTTCGCCCCGGCTTTTGCGGATCAGGTATTCCACCGCTTTGCTGCCGATTTCCATCCGCTGCTGGCCGATGGTGGTCAGCTCGAATTCCGGGCGGGCGGCGACCGGCAGATTGTCGTAACCGATGACGGAGAGGTCTTCCGGGATACGGAAGCCCTGCTGGCGCAACAGGTACATGCCGTCCATCGCGTCGATATCGGAGAAAAAGATGATGCCGGTCGCGCCGGTCCGCCGGATTTGCTCCGGCAGTCCGGCAAGTTGTTCGAAAATTTCAAAGCTGAGGTTCGGCGCTGCGGCGAACGCCTTCAGGCAACCCTGCAGCCGGCGTTCGACCGGGTAATCCTGCACGAGCAGCCGGCGGTGGCCGCAGGAAATCAGGTATTTGGCGGCCATTTCGCCGCCGGAAAAGTCGTCAGTGACGACAAAGGGATAATCGCCGTGGAGATGAGTGGAACAGAAAACGATTTCGACGCCGGCTCGTTCCAACTGCCGTGAAATCTGCGGAAATGATTCGTCATACCCGGAGAACACCACGCCGCTGACCCGCTGTGCCAGCATCTGGTTGATGTGGAGCATGCTGTCGCTGCCGTTGCTCCAACTGGCCAGCAGGCCGAAACGTTCCTGGGCGGCTTTTTGCCCCATGCCTTCGAGCAGTTCGTTGAAGAACGAGGAGAGCAGCGTATGAATCAGGCAGCCGATCAGGTCGTTCCGGCCGGCCTGCAGCGCCTTGCCGATGTTGTTCGGCCGGTAATTCAGTTCATTGGCGAGCGCCCAGACCCGGGCCGCCGTCTTTTTGCTGACCAGCGGAGAGTGGTTCAGCGCCATCGAGACGGTGGCGATCGAAAGATCGAGTTTGGCGGCCAATGATTTCAGCGTATCCATAGCATCTGATTTTAAACGTTTAAAATTGCTTGTTCCATAGTATAGGATAAAAAAAGAAAAAAAGCAATCGGGCAAAAGTGTAAAATGTCATTTTTTTCAGAATTTATTTGGCCGGCCAATTGAAAAAGTAAACGCATCGCAGAAAATAGACAGGTTGTATTTAGCCTCACTACTGCTTACTTTAATCAATAAAGCATTCATGCGGAGCAGTCTTGGATGAAAACTCCTGCTTGATGTTCCATCCTTTGATTTTGCGTTTTACTGCCCGTTCTCGTGTAATCCCGCGAGAAGACCAGGCAGTTGTTGCCGCAATCTCCTGAATGATTGCTTCGCGAATATACTCAATTTCCTGTGGTTTGAGGGGGAAAATGAGCAGCAGTGATTTTTCTGCACAGAATTCGTACCGCATTGATAAAGGAAAGCCGGTCTGGATCGACCTTATTTTTCCGTGCGGCTTGATGTATTAAGCTGCGAATCGTATAGTGCGCAAGTAGATATCCAAACAATTCCTGTATAATCAATTCCGGGGTTTTGCTTCGCAAGGCGGCTCCTGGTTGCTTCAGATGATTCTTCAATTCATCATAAGCCAATTCGATCTCCCAGCGCTCGTGGTAGAGAGCCGCAAGTTCCGAAGCCGGAGCGTCTTCCTCTTTTAAAATACTGGTTATCAAGCGATATTTTTCGCTGGAGCCTTTGATGGCATATTCAATTACTCGAACAGGAATGCCATTGGTTTTCTTGCGTTGTTCCGTGCCAGGATAGAACGTACTTAAAAAAGAACCGTCCGGCAGAATTTTTTCTTTTGCAAATTTCATATTGCTGCGGATTCGAAACACTAACGATGCGCCAGTTTTGATGCATTCGGAAAAGAACGGATAGCAACCAAAGCCACGATCAGCAAGTAGCAGCATATCCTTTTGCAGGAGCGGCAAAAGTCGTTTGCCTTGAGTATTTTCCCCTTCAGAATAAGGCCCATAGGCCGCACCAATAATCGCACGCGTACCGATTTCAAGTAAAGTTGTCATGCGCAATTGCGGAAATGCGGTTTTCCCGCGGGAGCATGGCGGACGGCCAAAAAAATCATGATTCCTCTGCTCATCCGGTAAATCAAAGGTTGTGCCGTCGATTGCCATCAAACGCCATCCCCGATAAAAGGCGCCAATGGTATCCGGCTGGGCCAGGGGGTTACAAACATCCTCGAATAAACATTGCATTGCCTTGTACCCCAAACGGTTCCTGGCACGTGAAATTCCTCCTCGCCCTTTGATTTCGCCGCAAGGCATTTTTATCTTCAGCCAGTCAAAGCCCTCAAGAATGCAGCGCAAAACCTCTTGCAACGAAATGCTTGAATACAGCGAAAGGCAAATAACATAATAAGCCATCAATTCCAGTGGCAGTTTGCGGTAACGTTGCGTCGCAAGTCCGCACTTGGTCAGTGCATTGCAAAGGGCTTCAAAAGGAACAACCCCAAGCAATGAGGCCAAGGTTAAAAAGTCACTCTCGCGAAAATTATCTGCCAACTGCGCTTGGGTTCGTGCCATATCGAATCTCCTGTTGTCTATGAAGATAATATAGCATGAAATCAATAATCTTCAAGAATTAAGTAAGCAGTATTGCAGTTAGCCTGAATATTGCATAAAATTCCACAAAACAAAGAGGCAGAACCTCGATAGCCGAGCGGGAAAATGATTGACCTCTTTCGATCTTCGACAGTCCGGCAAAGTGAAACACTCTTGTCTGGAGATGCTTCGGCAAAGAGTATTTGCGCTGGTTGCGGGCAATGTGAATTGATTCTTGATTTCGATGCCACTGACGATTCACCTACGGTATGCAGGAAAATCGTTTTTTTCACGGTTATTATGATCACTATTGTTTTCTTCCATTGTATGTTTTCTGCGGGGATCAGAAGAGCTGTCCCCGGCTTGCAGAACAACAACGGGGGGAAGGGGGATATGCTCAATTTACTGAAAAACGACAACATTCGACTCTGAAAATAAAAACTTCCGAATCTTCTGAACATTTCTCGACAATTCGACAGTTTCATGCAATGTTCAGGTTAAAGTATCAGCGCCATACAGTTTCCTATGACGGCACATTTGTTGCTGATTCCGTGAATCATGAGTTTGCCCACAGCATTTACAAAGAACGACTCCGGAAAGAATACGAACAAGCCGGGAACCGTACTGTCCGCTATAAAGATACGAAAATCGGCAAAACAACGCTTGAAGCATTCAGGAAAGCGAAAAACAATGGCGATATTTTCAAGATTTCCGCCTATGCCGCGAAGGATGAACAGGAGTTTTTTTCCGAATGCTTTGCTATTTACCGGGTAGATAAAGAGAAGTTGCCGGACTATATTATTGACATGCTGAAAGGAGTGCTGAAAAAATGAGGCCGTCCTATCCGCCAATCTATGACATCTATCTGGAAACAACCGAAGAGAGAACGGTGTGTGTGAAAGACGACACGCCGCCTGAAATCCTGAAAGCTCTCATGGAATACGACCAGGAATATTTCAGCGTCTACGGCCGACATATCTATATTTTCAAGTGATGATCCGCAGCCATGCGGACTGCCGGTGCAGACTGATTGCTTTGATTGTTTTAAAATGCAAATGGTCGGCTTGTCCACATTATGAGGCTTGATAATTTGAAATTCAGTGATATAGTAAAACAATGTTGTAAAAGCAGATAAGTATGATTACGATTGAAAAGGCTTTTGAATTGGCTCAAAAAGCCAATGTCACCGGAATTTCTTTGAGCCGAACCGCCGATGAAACCGCCGATTATTGGTGTTTTTATTACGATACCGATGATGTTCTTATCGGCCCGCGCCCGGTTGCCGTCAACAAAAAGGATGGTAAAGTATGGGGTGTCTTTTATCCGGAACATGCGGATGAACTTGATAACGCTAAGAAAATCGAAGTGCCGGGAGCTCTCTAGTTTGTATTCGATTCCACATATCTGGAAATGTGTAGAGGAGATGTTGAAATGAGTTGTTTTCCTCCCGGATTTGATTATGATTCGTTGCGGACGGCGGCGGATGAAGCGTTGGAACGTCTGGTATTGGCCGAATATTCCAGGAAAGCCATCAAATATCTGGCCGAAAATTATTGCTTTGATCCGCAAGACTGGTTGCGCTATGTCGATCAGGTGTCCGAGCTGTTGAAAGAGCAGCTCCCGGAGTCCGGATTTATTGAAAGGCTCCGGGAAATCAATTACAACTCCCCGATGCGTGATTATTGACCGCCGGTTGACAATTTTCGGATCGTTCTGTATATAACCAATGGATAATGTCCCAAATTTTGTGATGGGATGTGTTGTTTGACAAGGTTGCATCTGCCTTTTATTTTGAGTAACTCAAAATCTCAACATAAAGGGAAGGCAGATGCAAGGTAAAATTAGCATGGACTTGTCGTTTTGCCAATCGGAGAATGGCTTTTCTTTGGACGAACTTGTAACAAAGTTGGCAGAAGTGTATGACCGCAAGGCCTTCGCCGAACTGCTGAAGATGATTTTGCAGATGGTTCAGGAGCTCCTGATGTATCGAATCTTTCATGGCGAAACAGACGCCGGTGCATGGGAGGACTACTGGCAAAAACGTATGCAAATTATCGGCAACGTCGTTATCGGTGTTGGAAACTACAAGTGTGTTTCACAAAATTTGGGACAATAACAACCAATGAGGATCGTCATGAAAACGGGAAAAAAACTTGAAGCTTTCATTCGCGGCATAAAGTCGTGAAATCATTGAATATGCAGTCAAACCGATTGATCCGGCTGTTCCGGAGCGAATTGGCGATTACTGGCGCAAGGTCGGCGGCCATATAGAAAATGCAATGAACAAGCATTCTGTAACTGCGGCCAAATCCTCTGTTACCGTTTCCCAATCCGCGATTTCGTATGCTGGTTGACGCTTTCGGCGTTGCTGTAGTTTCCCTCCTTGCCTGAATGTTGCATGAAACCTCCGAATCTTCTGAACATTTCTCGACGATTCGAAAGTTTCATGCAACATTCAGGTTAAATATTTCTTCTTGAGCCCATGATAGCCTCGGAAAATGCCGTAAAAATGCCGTAATCGCTGTAAGCTAAAGGGTATATTTGAGCATTTTGCAGTTGTTGGAAAAAGAAAAAAAGAAAAGCTTTTGAGGGGAAATTATGGTGGATCCTGAGGGACTTGAACCCGCGACCCGGTGATTATGAGTCACCTGCTCTAACCAACTGAGCTAAGGATCCACTCGAAAGTCCGTTTATTATAGCTTGCGGCAACCGGATTGTCAAGAGGAAGCCCGGCTTTTTCGTTCGGAAAATGGATGTGAGAATTGGATTGACGATTGGATTGCATGCGCTTTTCGGGCTGATAAAAAGCGGAAGAAAAAAGGATAATTTTTTTCTGATAAATGCATTCTTAATTTGTTTTGCATGGCTTCTCCATTATAATATATGTGAGCAGATGGGTTCCGATGAAATCGGACCCGGTTGAAATGAATTTGGAAAGATTTGGCAATTAAATGCTTGTGGAGGTTTTTTATGGCTGATTTTACAACGCCCGTCGAGAGTGGTAAGGTCGTGAGCGGCGAGACCGTTGGCTCTGGAGGAATGCAGATTGTTTCTTCCGGCGGAAAAGCTGTTGACGGCTGGGTGACTGCCGGCGGGGAGCAAACTTTGCTGGCCGGCGCCGAAGCGAACGGCATGACGTTGTCGGGAAACGGGAAAGAATACGGCTTGCAGAACGTGCTTGTCAATGCAACTGCATCGAATACTGTAGTCCAATCGGGCGGACAGCTCAACGTGCGAGAACAAGGTACCGCCATTGATGTAATTTTGGAAGCCGGCGGCGGGGTGGCGACTGAAACTACCGTGACGAAAGTTACCGGTTCGGATACGGTCACCGGACGCATTTTTTCTGTGGAAAACGGAAGCGCGGTCAATTTCGTTGTTGGAGGCGGAGTTGCTTTTGTCGTCCATGACAATAACAAGGCGGTGAATACGCTGGTACGGGAGGAAGGACAATTAACGGTTGAATACGGCGGCAGTGTCAGCTCCACTCAAGTAGTTGGTGTAAGTACGACATTGGTATTGGAAGGCCGTTCTTATCAGACCGTCGTTATTGCCGGCGGGCGTGAAGAAGTGCGGGGGGACGCGACGGCCGAACAAACCAGCATCGAATCCGGAGGTTCGCAAACCGTGTTTACCGATGGAATTGCGAGCAGTACCGTAATTAAGGCTGACGGGACGCAGTATGTGAGTGGCGGGGAGACATACCGTACGGTGATCTCGTCTGGCGGCCGGCAGATTGTTACCAGTCGCGGATTGGATTCCGGAGCGGTCATTTTAGCCGGCGGAAGTCAAGTGATTAGCAGCGGGCGGGCTGTCGCCGAAGATACGCAGGTGGGCGGCATCCAGGAAGTCAGCAATAATGGTTCTGCCAGAAAAGCGACGATTGTGGATGGCGGTCTGCAGATTGTGGGATCGCGCGGACTGTCTTGGAATACGACCGTCCAGGCCGGCGGCCGGGTGGTGGTATCGAAGGGTGGGTTGCTCACCGATATTGTAATTTCCTCGGGCGGACAGTTGGAGGTTCGCGATTCGAATGTCGAGATTAGCGGGAAAGTGCAGATTGACGGCGGTAAAGTTATTACCGGCGAAAAGGTGGATGTGGCTAGCCAGCCCGGGACGGAATTTATATTGAACGGCAATGCCGACTTGAGTGAAGCCCAGTTCACGGTTGCCTCCGGTACCGTCGACGTATACAGCGTCGGAAACTTTTGGGGAAATTTGACGCTGGGAACCGATGGAAAACTGAATATTCATCTTCCGGCGGCCGATGGCTTGAGTCTGACGGTGAGCAATTTGCTGATCGGGGACGGTGCTGTTTATCTGCGAAACGACAATTGGGAAGATAAGACCTATCAGTTCATGTCCGCCAATGATTTGAGCGGCCAGTATTTCCATATCGAAGATTTTACCCGGTTGATTGAAGTCAACAACGGTTTTGCCGTCCGCGTCGGTCTGAAAACTTACAAGCTCGATCAGGTGGAAGGCTTGCTGTCATTGACGGTCGCCAGTATTGATCAGACGGATACGTTGGTCATCGAGACCGCGGAAACGGTGGCGGTTTCCACCAAGTTGAATGTGCTGGTTACCGAAACCGGTTCGCTGACGGTGGCGGATGGGACCGCGCTGACCTTGACCGATTCGACGCATTCGACGGTGACGTTGAGCGGCAATGTGACGGTAACCGGACAGGTGACCGCTGATGCGGCGGCGATTCAATTCGGTTCCGATCAAATCAGTGCTTCCCTCATTTTCGATATCGTCGATCAGCCGGTGACGGTTTCGGCGGTTGCCGCGGTGGCGGGTGACGGGGTGAATCTGGCCGGAATTGCCGGCAGAGATGACGTGGATATCGGCAGCGTTCAGTATGAAGGACTGGGTGAACAGGTGACCGTCCGGGTGGTCGGCAGCGGTCCGGATGCGATCAACGCCTGGGGAATCAGGGCCGCGGACGATCTGGCTTTCGTCGTCAGACAGGCGGCGTCCGCAGCATTGGCCGGCAATGTGCTGGTGGATGCCGGGGCGATGGGCAATGCCTACGGACTCAGCGCCGGTGGAACATTGGCGGCGGAAATTCCGAAAAGCGGCCTGGAGGTCGAGGCTGTTGCCGCCCGGATTACCGGCAAAGTGATTGCCAACGGCGGCGGCCGGGCGATCGCCGTCAGCGCTGCCGACGGCCTGATGTTGACGATCGATGGTGCTTTGTTTGCCGGATACGCCGCCGCCGGCGTTGACCACATTCTGGCGTTGTTGAATGTCGCGGATACTTCCAGTCTGGAGGCGCTCCACGCTTTGGTGAAGAACAGTTCGGAGGCGTATGCCATCCGTTCCGGCTGGTTCAACGGCGAGTGGGTGGCGAATCCGTCAAGCAACGACGACGTGACGGTGAGTACCGGCGCTCTGGTATTCGGCAGTATCGACCTCGGGGGCGGCCGCAATACTTTGATTGGCGGCGAAGCGAAAATTTACGGTCATATTTACCTGGGTACCGGAGTGGCGGAGTTGTCCGGCACTACCTATTCCGGCAGTTTCTACGGCGGCGGCAACCGGATGCGCGGGAAGGCCGCAGTCAACGTGACGCTGTCCAATGTGGTCGGTTACAACTTCTTTGGCGGCGGTTACAAAGCGGGGGTGGATTCGGTCGTGGTGAATTTGAACGGCGCCAGAATCAATTATTTCTATGGCGGCGGCCTGCAGGGCGCGGTCGACAAAACGGTGAACGTGACCGTCAACGATGGTTCCTACTGGAAATTTTATGGCGGCGGCGCCGATGGCGCGGTCAATGGCGACATCACCATTGAAATGAATGGCGGCAGCGTGACCAATGTCCTGTACGGCGGCGGCATCGGCAATGTCGGCGGCAATATCGCTTTGACGATCAATCAGGGGATGGATTTCAGCGCCAAGCCGAATATTTATGGCGGAATCCTGGCCGGTTATACCGGGGCGCTGAACAGTGCGAAGGCGGATGGCACGGTGGAAAATGCGTCCGGCGCCGGCGGCACTGTGACTGGAAATATCACGCTGACGGTGAACGGCGCCACATTGACCGGCTTGGTGCACGGCGGCAATTACAACGAAGGGACCGGTTCTCAGAAGGTCATTTCCGGTGTCGACGGCAAAGTGACGGTTGAATTGGTCGATGCGACGCAACTGGTCGGTGATTCCGGCTGGTTGTTCGGCGGCAGCTATGTCAATGCCGCCCAGGCGGAGGATGTCATCCATAACGGGGTTGAGATCAATGTCAGCGGCGCCTCCGACCTCGGATTTTTACTGGGCGGCAGCCGGGCCGGTCATGGCGGCAGCGCTTCGGTGCAAGGCGGCACTTCAATCAATATTTCCGGCGGTACGTTCAACAAAGATATCTACGGCGGCGGTTTTGCCGGCGCCGGCAGTACTTCAACGGTTACCGGCGGCGCGTCGATCCGGATTGATACGGCCAGTGCGGCGGTGACCATCAATGGGTCGATTTTCCTGGGCGGTTACGCCAACGGCGCCGGTGCGGTGGCGACGGTCGATTCCGGCCGGATCACCTTTACCGGGTCCGGTGAGCGGTTGCAGTTCGACGGCTATGTGAACGGCAGCGGCAAAGCGATCGGCAGCGGCGCCATCGGCGGTTTGCTCGATGAGGAGCAGAGCACCTTGGCTTTCGTCGATTATACCGGCGATTTCAATGCGACAGTGGTCGACGTTTATAAGCTGACGATAGCCGGCAACAGCAGCGTCAATTTGACCAGGGAATTGCCGGCGGGCGGCAGCTTTACCGCTTATGAGTTCGATTTGAGTTCCCGCGATTATGCTTCTGCCGGAACGGCGATGTTGACGGTTAAGAATGGCATGGATTTTTCGATTGCCGATACCGCCCGCCGGAGCGTTACGATCACTTCGGCGGCGCTGGACGGTCAGAAGTCCGGCAGCTTCCTGTTGATCGATTCGACTGCTGAACTGTTGGCTTCGTTGACTGGAAAATTGTTCAATGTGACTTTCGACAGTCTTTCCAAATCCGTTGCCGTCAACAGTTCGTCGACGGTGGCGATCGGCAGCTATGAATGGGGACTGGAGCTGAAGGAAGGCAAGCTGTCGCTGTTCTGGAAGGAACCCGAGGTGCCGACCGGCAATTCGCTGCTGGGTGATTGGTCGGCTTCGATGCAGTTGGCGGATAACGGCAGTTTCGGGGCGGATTTGTCGATGGCGGCGGCGGATGGTTTGCAACTGTACGATGCTGCCGATCGTTCGCTGGTCAGCAAGAACGGCTATTTGGCCTGAATAGAAGGATAGGTGAAAATGATGAAATGGACAAAAATACCATATGACAAGCCGGAACTGACCGCATTCGGGTCATGGCGCGATTTGGCGGTAAATGGCGACTCGGTGCCGGTGGAAGCCGGCCCCGGCGGCGGCAACGGCGGGGCCGAGCCCTATATACTGGTTTTCGATCCGAACACGAACCCCTGGGGTCCCGGAGACGAGAACGGCAATCCGCTGCCGTAAATTTGCGGCATGGGGTTGAATTGTTATTTGCCGCTGCCCGGCGGCCAAAGCTGTCATTATCAGGCGATTGGCCGGCAGGCGTGCCAGCACTTGGCGCACCTGGCGGCGATCGCCGGTTTTGATTCGGCCGGGAGCGGTGAAACGGTCTCGCATTGCCGCATCTGTATCGAAACGGGAGGCCGTCTGACGTTGGCGACGGCGGAATGCCGCTGGTACGGATCGAGTTGTTTCGATCCGGAGAATCCGAAACGTTCCGCCGGGTTGCTGTGGCGTCATATTTTTTACTATGGCCTGCTGGGGGCATTGCTGCCCGGCGGCAGCCTGTTGTTTCATGGCGGGCTGGCGGTGCGCAATGGCCGCGGCCTGCTGGTCGGCGGCGCTAGCCTGAATGTTGCATGAAACTTTCGAATCGTCGAGAAATGTTCAGAAGATTCGGAAGTTTTTATTTTCAGAGTCGGATATTGTCGTTTTTTTGCAAATTGAGCATATTCCCCCTTTCCCCCGTTGTTGTTCGGCGAGCCGGGGACAGCTCTCCAAGGTTTTATTCCCAAGCGATGATTTTCGCAGCGATCAAGCGGAGGAGTTCCTGATTTGGACAAGCACTTGAAAGAGCAACATAAATTTTTCTGGTATTCCGCCGAATAATGGCACCGATTTTCACCAGGTATAAGCGAATGCTGCCGCAGGTAGCCTCGGCAAATTGAGTTCCTGTCAACAACAATGCCCGAAACCGTTCCATGAGAATATAAGCCAAACTTGAAAGCAGAAGCCGGAATTGATTTGCCGCAAAGTCATGGCAGCTCGTCCGATCAGCGAAAAGATCCAGCTGCTGTTCCTTGATCCTGTTTTCCATCTCACCTCGGGCGCAATAGACTTTTTCATAAAGATATTGTCCATCATCATCAAGATTGGTGACGATAAAACGATTATTCGGTCCGGGGGAGTTGAATTCCGCTTTGGCAATCACCCGGCGCGGGTATTTCCAAGTTCCTGCCGCATATTCGAACTGAGTAAACAGTTTTGCTTTTTCATGTGTTTCGTTGTAAAGTGCTTCCGCTTTCACTTGAAGATCTTTTGATAATTCCAGCAAACGTGGATTTTTCGCCAATCCGACAATATATTTGACCTCATTTTTATCACACCAGTTCAGCATTTTCTGCCGACAAAAGCCACTGTCTCCCCGGAAAATAATCTTAACCTTCGGCCATTTCTGCCGAAAGCGCTTTACCAGTAGCGAGAGAATCGCCCAAGCATGCTTGGCCGCATCAATTTTTGATGGACGCAAATAAGCCACAAGCAATTGATCCCCGCAGAAAACATACAACGGCAAAAAGCAATAGTGGTCATAATAGCCATGAAAAAAGCGATTTTCCTGCATCCCGTAAGTGAGGTCATCGGTAGCATCGAAATCAAGAATCAATTCTCGAGGCGGCGTGGAAAAACTTTCGATAAAGAATTCGACAAACAATCGGCTCAAATCTACGCAAGCACGACGATCGATTCCATTTTCGAATCGACATAAAGTGCTTGGAGTGGCGAGTTGACGATCACGACCGACAACAGTTTGAATCAGCGGATCAGTTCGCAATTCATGATGGTCATTGAGATCTTCATGGCCGGCAACCAAACCAAAAACTCGTTGACGAAGCATGCTCAGATAGGAATGCTCAACTTTTCCGGGCTGTCGAAGATCAAAAGAATCCAGCAGGTTACCGGCGCGCCGGGTCAAACCGAGTTTGCGGTCGAATTCTTTCACAAAAAGCAACCCGCCGTCACTGCTGATATCTCCACCGGCGAAATTGAATTCAATTTTTCTGCTTTTCGGACCTTGAAAGACCGGAATCGAAACATTACATTTTGTCATTGGCAGACCTCGGCGTTATATTGTCACGTAAAATATTACAATATAATATATTAGTCGAGAATCTGCCTCTTTGTTTTTGAAAATTTACGCAATATTCAGGCTAGCGGGGTCGGCAAGAGTACTTTGATGCGGCGTTTCCCGGCGGGCTGGGAAGTGCCGGCCGACGATGCGGTGCTGTTGAGTCTGGCCGGCGGGGAGGTGTGGTGTCAGCCGCTGCCAACCTGGAGCATCTGGTTTGCCGGCAGCGCGCCGGAACGGAAATTCGAAGCTTGGCGGCAATGGAAACTGGCGGATGTCTGCCTGCTGGTGCGTTCTGGCGGGCCGAAGTTGGAACCGCTGGCGTCGTCGCCGGCCATCGCGGCTTTGATGGAATGCACGCAGGCATTGATCGGCGATATGATCCGGCGTTGGCCGGCTCAGTTGCGCCGGCGCTACCATTGCAACGCTTTTGCTTTTACGGAACGGCTGCAGCAGGCGTGCCCGGCGAAATTGTTGTCGGTGCCATTGGAGGCCGATTGGGGCGGTTTTCTGGCAGCGCACTTTCCCTATGGGGAAGGGGAGACGGAGCAGCGCGGTTTTACCGGTCGATGACGATGACCAGAATGTTGCGGTTGTTCTGCCGGACGTAGTCCATCGAGCGGACCATATTCTTGATAAGATGAATGCCGAGTCCGCCGACCGGGCATTCGGCCAGTTCGCTTTCCAGCGAACTCGGCGTCACGGTCAGCGGATTGAATTCATGGCCGTCGTCGCAGAGCGTCAGGATCACTTCGCCGGGATTGAAATGAATGCCGATTTCAATGGAGCGCGGTTCCGTATTGTCGTAGCCGTATTTGATGATGTTGGTCGCCATCTCTTCCAGGGCCAGATCGAGAGTGTAACGCGCCTGCGGACTCAGTTGCCGGTACGCTTCCAACTGCCTGATGTTCCCGGCCAGGTGCATCAATTCGTCGAGTTCATTGGGCAGTTGAAACAGATAATTTTTTTCACAATTCCGGGGCATCGCCAAACCGAGTCGTCCTATGATAGTTGATTGTCGTCCATATTCCCGGGGATACCATATCCTCTTTTGAACGTTTTGCAATCGTTTTTGCCGGGTTTTCACGTTGAAAAGTGCCCGGCGGTTTGGCTTTCCCCGGTCAGGTCAACGAAGCTCGCCGCCAGGTGGGCGGCCAGCCTTGCCGGGGAAAGTTCCAGATTGATGCCGATCCGGCCGCCGCTGACGCAGATGGCGTCGTATAAAACGGCGCTCTCGTCGATGAAGGTCGGAAAATGCTTTTTCATCCCCACCGGCGAACAGCCGCCATGCAGGTAGCCGGTCAGCGGCAACAGGGTTTTGGCCGGGATCAGCGCGATATTCTTTTGCTTGGCGGCCTGGGCCGCCAGTTTAAGGTCCAGTTCCCGGTTGACCGGAACCAGGAACACGAAATGTTCCCGGCAGGCGGAAACGGTTACCAGCGTTTTGAAGACCCGCTCCGCTTCACGGCCGATTTTACCGGCGACCGAAAGACCGTCGATCCGGCCGTCGGCGGTCGGATATTCCAACGTTTGATAAACGATGCCGGCCTCGTCGAGCAGGCGCATCGCATTGGTTTTTTTGCCGGACATTTTCAGTACCCGAAGATCCGTTTCCTGGTATCCAGCCGCTGCTGGTCGCGTTGCTGGAAATAATCGTTCAACAGTTGCTGCTCCTGGTCGGATAGCTGGTCTTCGAAGGTTTTCGGCGTTTTCGGCTCGGCGGCATCGGCCGGCCTGGCGCTCGATTCGTTGAAGTACTCGCGCATGGCGCCGCAGCCGCTCAACAGCGGCAACAGCAGTAGGGGCAGGAGAAAACGGCAATGGGGCGTCATATTCAAAAAACCTTTCATAGTCGCGGGCGGTACCAGACCGCCATCATGGTGATATCGTCGAATTGGGCGGTGCCGCCGGCAAAACGGTTGACTGCCGCCAGAACCGTTTCCAGCAGCCGATCGGGCGAAAAGGCCGTCGCCGGCTCGCCGAGCAGCGCCTGCAGGCGCTGTTCACCGAACAACTCCCGGCGCGGATTGTGGGCTTCGGTGATGCCGTCGGTATAGAGAAAAATTTCTTCCCGCGGCTGCATGATCAATCGGCTGCAGGAATAGAGGTGATCGCTGATCGCCAGCGGCGGCCCGTGCAGCTCCTGGATCCAGTGCAGCGTCCGGCCGTCGGCCTGGCGCAGCAATGGCCGGTTGTGGCCGGCGTTGCAGTACTCCAGCACGCCGCTTTCCAGATCGAGAGTGGCCAGGAAACAGGTGACGAACATCATCATCTCATTGTTTTTGGCCAGCGTGGCGTTGATTCTGGTCATGATCTGGCCGCAGTCGAGTTCCGGCCGCGCCAGGCCGCGGTGAAGCGTTTGGACGACGGCCATGAACAGCGCGGCCGGGACGCCTTTGCCGGAGACATCGCCGATGGTGAAACAAAGTTTACGTTCGGACAGGAAGAAGAAATCGAACAGGTCGCCGCCGACCGCTTTGGCGGCGAACAGCTCCGCAAACAGCGAAAATTCTCCTTTGACCGTATAGGGCGACTGCAATTCCGGCAGCAGCCATTTCTGGATGGTCCGGGCAATCTGCAGTTCGCTCTCGATTTTTTCGCGGGCGGCGGTGGTGGTTTTCAACTGCCGCAGATAATCGGTTAACGCCGACTGCATATGCTGAAAGGTGCGGCTCAAGGTGGCGATTTCATCGTGTCCGGCCAAAACCGGAACCGGCGTGTGCAGTTGGCCGCGGCCGATCCGTTCGGCCACCTGGGCCAGCGGCCCGAGCGGAGCCAGACTGCGCCGGGTGATGACGACGACCAGGGTCAGGACCAGCAGGGAACCGGCCAGGCCGATGCAGAACAGATACCATTGAATTTCATTGATTCGCTGGTGCAGCGCCTGATGCGGGAAGAGCAGCGCGACGATCCAGCCGCTGGTCTCCAGGCGGTCGAAGGAGAGATTCAAGTCGGGATCGGAGGGAAAGCGCAGCAGTTTGCCGGCGGCCGGCTGTGGCCGGGAAGGATCGAAAATGGTTTCGAGGGTGTGGCCGACGGTTGTCGTTTCCGGAGTCAACTGGGTGATGCAATGGCCCTGGCTGGAGAGCAGAAAAGCCTCGGAATCGCCCAGGATGGCCTGCAGTTCCGCTTTTTGGGGAATGTCGCCGACCAGCGCATCCAGCCTGTCCAGCGTCATATCCAGACTGACGATGCCGATGAAGCGGCGACTGCCGTCGGCGCCGGTTTGGAAAATCGGCGCCGAATAGGTGGTCATCATTCGATTGCCGAGTGTGGCATCGTAATAGGGTTCGATCCAGACCGCCTGACCGGTTTCGCGGGGCAACCGGAAACCGTGCTCCGCCATGTAGCTGGCCGGATTGGCGTCGGAGATCAGCGTTTCCTGCGCTCCGCCGGCGTCGAAGGCATACCACAAGTGCCATGGTTCGCCGTGACGGCGGTACCCGGCCTGAAAGGCGATGCAGATCGCGTAGACCGGCAACTGTTCCGCCTTCAAATCCCGCAGCGACGCCAGCATGGCCTGCTGCAATTGCGGCGCCGTGGCGGCGGGATTTTCGGCGAGCTGCACGAGAAGTTTCACCGTGCGTTCGAGTTCCAGAAACGTCAAGTCCAACTCCATGGCGGCGTTGTCGGTGACTTCCACGGCGATTTTCGAGGTCGTGGTTTCCAGGTGGCGATGCAGCCCGTAATAGACCGTCGCCAGAATGGCGCCGAGCACCAGCGTGAAAGCGCCGATGACCAGAAAACATTGCTTGAACACCAGACTGCGCCGGCGGAATAACCCGTTCAGCCGGATTGCCAGTCTCCGGACGGTTCCGGCCGCGGCGCGATTTCGCCGTTCCGACCGCTTGCCGGTTGGTCCATCAGCCGTCATGCCGTTGCCTGAACTTTCAATGGAGGGTGACGACGAAATCGTCCGAGGCGACATCGACGGAAGTCAACGTCAGTTCGGCATACATGAGATACGCTCCGGGCGGCATCTTTTCCAGAAACGGCAGCGGGATGGTCACGTCGACGCTGTTGCCGGGAAACAATTCCAACTGGTAATAGTGCAGCGGGTGCTTGACTTCCGGTTCGTAACACTGCCATTCGGCGGTCGGCTCCGGCTGCTCCGGATCGTACGGTTGATAATAGATCCGGATATTTTCCGTCTCCCGCATATGCCACTCATACAGCAGCACGTTGACGGTGTCCTTGTTCAGCAGCCGGAAACGGATTTCCACCGGTTGGCCGGCCGTATATTCCAGGTTGCCGGTCGGCAGCAGCAGCAGATGGTAACGCTCCAGCGGCGGAATTTCCAGGTCGGCCGGCGGTTCGATCAATTGCGGCTCGTAAAAGCTGGGCCGGCCCTCGATGCAGCCGGCCAGCACCGCTGCCAGGATTGCGCTGAACAATGCCGTTTTCATCGTTCAGACCGGCATGCGGGTGTTCTTTTTGTAGGCGTCGCTGCGTTCTCCCATTTTGCGGCGGAAGACGCCGATCACCACCAGAATGCCGCCGAGAATGTAGATGCCCAGCCCGATTTTGCTTTTGAAGACTTCCAGCGTCGAGGCATCTTCGGAGATTTCTCCGGCGATGTTGCCGCGGACGAAATTGACGATGCCGGCCAGGATATAAAAAGCACCGGTCCACAAGCCGAGGCAGATGATGGACATGATCGCCTTGAACAGGTTGTTGCCCATCTTTTCACCCAGATCTTTGGCCGGGTAGCTGGTATAGACAGTGCCGAGGTGCTGTCGGTGACTCATTTCATTGCTCCCTTGCAGTTGAGCCTGAATTCGTGAACAGGCGGTGATTGACAAAATAAGATCGCTGGTAAAAGTACTCTGCATGACTGAAATAGTCAAATTTTTTTCGGCGGTTGACCGCTGGAATCCGGCCTTTTTTTCAATTTTTTTCCGGAAGTCGAACTTGTAAAGCGAATGAAGTGGACTATAATAAGGCCGTGTTGCAGCAATGTGGCGGGTTAGCTCAGTTGGTAGAGCAGCGGAATCATAATCCGCGTGTCACTGGTTCGAGTCCAGTACCCGCTACCATTTTTATTTCTGCCGTTGTTTTCGGCGGGTTAGCTCAGTTGGTAGAGCAGCGGAATCATAATCCGCGTGTCACTGGTTCAAGTCCAGTACCCGCTACCACTCTTCACTGTCTGAAATGATCCATAGGTTCGATACGTTCTGTTGTTTTACTGGAGAAATGATTGATGCAGAAATTTTCGTTCAAACCGGCGCCGGGGGTTTGCAGCCGGAACATTGAATTTACGTTGGATGACGGCAGGATCGTCGCGGTCGATTTTGTCGGCGGTTGTCCGGGCAATTTGCTCGGCATCTCCAAACTGGTCGCCGGTATGGAGGCGGAGAAGGTGATCGGTCTTCTGGAAAATATCCGTTGCGGCAGTAAAGTGACTTCCTGCCCGGATCAGTTTGCCAGGGCGTTGAAGGCGGCGATCGGCAAAAAGTAATCCCGGAAAAGGATTCCGCCGCCCGGATGTTGAAAAATTGCGGAAGACCGGCTATCTTTTAGGGATGTTTGCGAATCAAATACAAATCGGAAGGTGATGACATGGCGCTGTGGGGCGGACGGTTTGAGGCGGAGACCAATGAATATCTGAAACAGTTTTCGGAGTCGATTTCATATGACAAACGGCTGTATGCCTGGGATATCGCCGGCAGCAAAGCGCATGTGACGATGCTCGGCGCTCAGCGGATCATCCCGGAAGCGACGGCCCGGACGATCATCGCCGAGCTTGACGCGATCAAAGCGCGCATCGACCGCGGCGAGTTCGAATTCAAAATCGAGCTGGAAGACATCCACATGCACATCGAAAGCGCCCTGATCGACAAGCTCGGCGCCGAAGGGGCCCGGGTTCACAGCGCCCGCAGCCGCAACGACCAGGTGGCTTTGGATATCCGGCTGTATCTGCGCGATGAAATCGGGCAGTTGATCCGGTTGTTGCGGGCTTTCCAGCGCGCTCTGCTCGAACAGGCCGAAGCGAATGCCGAAGTGATCATGCCGGGCTTTACCCATCTGCAGCATGCTCAGGTGGTGCTGTTCGCCCATCATCTGCTGGCTTATGTTGAAATGTTCTCCCGTGACGCGGAGCGGCTGGAGGAGTGCCGGCGGCGGGTCAACGTCATGCCGCTGGGTTCCGGCGCGCTGGCCGGTTCGACGCTGCCGATCGACCGGGAGATGGTCTGCCGGCTGCTGAACTTCGACCGGGTGACGCGCAACAGCATGGATGCGGTTGCCGATCGCGATTTCGCCATCGAACTGGTGGCCGACCTGGCGATGTTCGCCATGCATGTGTCGCGGCTCTCCGAGGATTTGATCCTCTGGTGCTCGCAGGAATTTGCCTTTGTCGAACTGGGCGATGCGTTCTGCACCGGTTCCAGCCTGATGCCGCAGAAGAAAAATCCGGATGTCGCCGAGCTGTCCCGCGGCAAAACGGCGCGGGTTTATGGCGCGCTGACCGCGCTTTTGACCTTGTGCAAGGGATTGCCGTTGACTTACAACCGGGATTTGCAGGAGGATAAGGAGCAGATTTTCGACGCGCTGGATACTGTGAAGATGATTTTGAAAATTTATCCGCCGATGATCGCTTCGATGAAGCCGAACGCCGGGCGGATGGCCGCCGCTGCTGCTGATCCGGCGCTGATGGCGACCGATCTGGCGGAAAAGCTGGTGGAACTGGGCGTGCCGTTCCGGACCGCCCATCACCGGGTTGGCGCTCTGGTGAAATATTGCCGTGAGCAAGGCCGGGCGCTGGATGGGTTGGAGCTGGCGGAGATGCGGTCGGTCATCCCGGAAGCGACGGCGGAGTGCACTCGTTTGTTTGATCCCCGCGGCAGCGTCGCCAAGCGGGAAATCGTCGGCGGGACCGGTTTTCAGGCGGTCAAGGCGCAGATCGATTTCTGGAAGAAGCAGTTGGCGGCCGAGGTCGGTTCATGCCCGGCGAATTGATTTTTTCCTCCGACCCGGCGGATGAAAAAGCGGTGGTTGAAGGATTGAAGGAATTCAACTTCCCTTATTTCGGTACGCATCAGCCGGAGAACGGTACGATTGTCGCCAGACGGGAAGACGGCTCGCTGCGCGGCGGTTTGGTGTTTTGCCGGCAGGGGCGGGCGTTTGAAGTGAAATACCTCTGGGTCGGCGCCTCCGAACGCGGCCGCGGACTCGGCAGCCGTCTGCTGGCGGCGGCCGAGGAGAAAGCGCGGGACTGGGAGTGCCGCTATGTCTGGCTGTTCACCAACTCTTTTCAGGGGCCGAAATTTTATCCGAAATTCGGTTATCGGGTCTTTGCGACCTTCGAGGATACGCCGGTTATCGGCAATGTCGTCTATTTTTTCCGGAAGGAACTGTAAGCGGGGCGGTTTCGGCGCCGTTTCGCCGGCGGGCCGGGAACCTGCCGGGCATTTTGCCGGTCAGAAGGATGACGGGTGCAGAAATGGGGTTTCAAAGGAGAGTCGGGGCAAATATTGATGGTCGGATGGCATGAAATCATCGCCGGGTTTGGACGATTCGGTTATATTGTTCTGTTTATCGTTCTGCTCGGCATTCAGAATGCCGCTCCGTGCCTGAGCGGTTGCCGGAGCACCGCGATGGGCCGGACCCGTCCGGCTGCGCCGGCTGCATTGGATCGCCAGGAGCAGGCGCACCGGCATCATGACAAGTCGAGTTGCCGCCTCTGCGGCACCGTCCGGGAAGGCGCGGCTGCCGTTTACGGCTGGCCGGCGGAGACGCTGCCGCCCGACGGCGGTCCGGCGTCGCGGTGCCCGCTTGCCGCGCCTTCAAGCAATCGGGCTGTGCCGGCGGCGATTTTTCAGCCGGACCGGTCTGGCCTCTTTCTTCAAAATCGAACAATTCGCTGTTGAGCCTTTGCCGGGCGGGATTTGCCGGTTTATATTGTACAGGAATTGTTTTTTGAGGAGAGAAAAATGAAAAAAAGAATTATTTTGGCCGGAGGTGTCGGCCTGTTGTCGGGCGTGCTGTGGTTTGCCGGTTACGCCGCGTCGAATGACGGCCATGCCCGCCCGGCGGAATCGGTCGGAGCGGAAAGTCGTGACGGCCTCCCGGAAGATTCCCACGATGATGAGGTGGAAATTATTCATCTGACCGAAGCGCAGCGCAAATTGATCGATATCCGTTTGGAGCATGCCGTGGCCGGTGAAGTGGACGATATGCTGCAGTTGAACGGCGAGGTGCGGTTGAATCTCGACCGGACTGCCCGGATTATGCCGCATATGCCCGGTTTCGTCAGCCGGATTCTGGTGCGGGAAGGGGAAACGGTGGCCAAAGGCCAACTGCTGGCGGTGCTGACCAGCCATAAGCTGGGCGAATATTATTCCAATTACAATTCGGCGCTGGAATTGGAAAAGCTGGCGCTTTCCGAATTCCAGATGGCCGAAAAACTCAAAGACGGCAGAGCCACGTCGGAAAAGGAGTATTTGCGTTACAAACGGGAATACGCCGACGCGGTGATCGCCCGGCAGCAGGCGGAGCAGTTGCTGCGCTCTCTGCTGCTCGATCCGGCCCATGGCGACCATGCCCATGAGCCGCTGGAAGTGGAGCGTTCGCCGATCTGCACCAATTACGAGGTGCGTTCGCCGCTGGCCGGTTCGATCATCCAGAAGAATATTACGCTGGGCGAAAATTTTCCGGAGGACAACGCCGGCGTTATTTTCACGGTCAGCGACTTGGCGGAGCCGTGGGTGGAGCTGCGGGCGAATTCCGCCGAACTGGGTCTGTTGAAGGATGGCGACGCGGTGCAGGTACGCAGCGTCGCTTCCGGAACGCCGTATCCGGGCCGCATCGTCTACATCGCTCCGGTGATCGACGAATCGACCCGTACCGGGCTGGTCCGCGTCCGGGTCGACAATTCGGCCGGCGCGCTGCGGCCGGGACAATTCGTCACCGGAACGGTCCGGACCGGCCGGGAGACCCCGGCGGTTCTGGTGCCGCGCGAAGCGGTTCAATTGATCGGCGGCGAGACGGCGGTGTTCGTCCCGGACGGCGACGGTTTCGTGCCGAGAGCGGTGGTGACCGGGCGCAGTGCCGGCGGTTTTACGCAATTGCTGGCCGGGCTGTCCGCCGGGGAGGAGTTCGTTGCCGCCGGGGCGTTCGAGTTGAAGGCGATTCTGTTGACCCGCGGCATGGACGCCCATGCCGGACACGGCCATTGAGCCGCGGACGGAGAGGTGAATCATGATCGATAAGATTGTGCAGTTGAGCCTGCGGTTGCGCGGTTTGGTCATTCTGGCGATGCTGACGGTGATCGGTTTCGGCGTCTACTTTTACGTCGAGACGCCGCGGGATGCCTTTCCGGATATTTCGCCGGTGATGGTGCCGATTTTTGCCGAAGCGCCGGGCCTGGCGGCCGAAGAGGTCGAATTGATGATTTCCCAGCCGATCGAGAGCGCGATGAGCGGGTTGCCGGATGTGACGCTGGTCAAATCGACGTCCGGTTTCGGCATGAGTGTCGTCTACGTCTATTTCAAGGACAGCGTCGATATTTATTTTGCCCGGCAGTTGGTCGCCGAACGCCTGCGCAGCGCCGAGGCGGCGCTGCCGCCGAACCTGCCGCCGCCGGAGCTGGGGCCGATTTCCAGCGGCCTGGGACAGGTGTTCATCTATTATTTGCAGGCTGATCCCGGCGTGGTCGATACCGAAGGCAAAACTTTGGATTCTTATTTGCGCGAACTCAACGATTTCGTCGTCAAGCGCCAGTTGCAGACGGTGCCGGGCGTCACCGCGATTCTGTCGATGGGCGGCCATGTGCCGCAGTATCAGATCCGGCTCAATCCGGACGAGATGCGCCGTTACGACGTCTCGTTCGACGATGTCGTCAACGCGGTCAATGCCGGCAACCGCAACGTCGGCGGCCAATACCTCGAAATCGGCGCCGAGGAATATCTGGTGCGCGGCATCGGCATGCCGGAATCGCTGGACGACCTCCGGAACATCACCGTTCGGGAAATCGACGGCGTGCCGCTGAAATTGAGCAGTGTGGCGACGGTCGGTTACGGTCCGGAAGAGCGACGGGGAGTGGTGACCCGCAACGGCGAGGAGGAGGTGGTGGCCGGCATCGTCCTGAAACTTTACGGAGAAAACACCTCCCGGGTGATTGAGGCGCTGCACGGGAAAATTGCCGAGATCAGCCGGAATCTGCCGCCCGGCGTCACCATCGTTCCTTATTACGACCAGGCGGAACTGGTCGATAACGCCGGCCGAACCGTCGAAAATGCGCTGCTGCAGGGGATGGTGCTGGTGATTCTGGTTCTGGCCGTCGCATTGTGGAACTTTCGCGCCGCACTGATCGTCGCGCTGGCGATGCCGTTCTGCGCTTCGTTGGCGATGATCGGTTTGAATTGGGCCGGACTTTCGGCCAATCTGATGAGCCTGGGCGGCATTGCGATTGCGCTCGGCATGTTGGTGGACGGTTCGATCGTCGTCGTCGAAAATGTCATCCGCCAGTTGGGACGGCCGGAAAATCACGGCCTGGACCGGCGGCAGATACTGCTGAAGGCGGTCAATGAGGTGGCGCGGCCGATTGCGTTTGCGCTGCTGATCATCATCGCGGTTTTCATCCCGATTTTCCTGTTCGGCGGCGTCGAAGGCAAGATGTTCAGGCCGCTGGCCGGCTCGATTGTTGTCGCGCTGGCCGGCTCGATCATCGCCGCGGTGGTCAACGCGCCGGCCCTGGCCAGTGTGTTGCTCGGTTCGACCGGCAGCGCCGGGAGAGCCGGAGCGCGGTTGCGGAGGCTGGAAGCGGTGGTCCGGCGGATTTATACGCCCGGCTTGAAGTGGGTGCTGCGGTGGCGCTGGGGCGTGTTCGGCGCCGTGCTGTTGGCGTTGCTGGCCAGTCTCTGGACGTTGCGTGCGGTCGGCCGGGAGTTCATGCCGACGCTGGAAGAGGGCAGCATTCTGGTCACCGTCAACATGGCGCCGTCGATCGGTTTGAAACAGGCCGACCGGGTGGTCCGCAATCTGGAGCGCATGATCCGCCGTCATCCGGAGGTGACCGGGACGATTTCGCGGATCGGCCGGCCGGAGGCGGGCAGCCATCCGCATCCGGTCAATTTCGCTGAAATCCAGGTGGAATTGGCCCGGCCGGCCGGCCGGATGATCGGCGCGGCGGAACGGCAGCGGATCGTCGGCGAACTGCGTCATGAACTGCAGGATTACCCCGGGGTGACGGTGAATTTTTCCCAGCCGATCCAGAATTCGTTCGATGAGCTGTTGTCCGGTACCCGGGCCTATTTCGCGCTGAAACTCTACGGCGAGGACCTGGAAGTGCTGCGGACGAAGGCGGAGGAAATCCGTCAGGCGATTGCCGGCATTCCCGGCGTTGTCGATCTGTCGGCGGAACAGAGTTACGGTCAGCCGCAGATCCGGATTGAATTGAATCACGAGGCGATGGCGCGGTTCGGGGTGACCGGCCGCGAAGTGATGCAGTTGATCGAAAGCGCCATCGGCGGCGAGAACATCGCCGGCATTTACCGGAACACCCGGCGTTACGACATCAACGTCCGGCTGGCGGAAGAGTACCGTTCTTCGCCGGAGCAGTTGGGCCGCTTGAAAATCCGTACCGCCGCCGGACGCTATGTCGACCTGAACCAGGTGGCCGCCATTCGGATCACCGAAGGACCGGTACAGATCAACCGGGAAAAAATCCAGCGCCGCTGGACCATTCAGGGCAACATCGCCGGCCGGGCGCCCAGCGATATCGTCCGCGACATGCGCCGGGTGATCGCCGAAAAGGTGGAATTGCCGGCCGGTTATTTTCTGGAATTCGGCGGCCAGTTCGAAAATCAGGAGCGGGCGATGCGGACTTTGCTGATCGTCGTGCCGCTGGTGATCGGTTTGATTTTCGTGCTGCTGTGGATGTCTTTCGGGTCGTTGCGCAGCAGCCTGATCGTCATGATCAATGTGCCGCTGGCGCTGATCGGCGGCGTGATCGGTCTGGCGGCGACCGGACAGTTCCTGTCGGTGCCGGCGGCGGTCGGTTTTATCGCGCTGCTCGGCATCGCCATGCAGGATGCGGTGGTGATGGTCAGCGACTTCAAGGAGCTCCGCCGGGAAGGGAAGTCCCTTTATGACGCCATCCTGCTGGGCAGCGAAGTGCGGTTCCGGTCGGTAATCCTGACGACGTTGACGACGCTGCTGGGCTTGCTGCCGCTGCTGCTGACCACCGGGGTCGGAGCGGAGGTGCAGCGGCCGCTGGCGGCGATCGTCGTATTTGGATTGGCCAGTTCGACGTTGCTGACCTTGTTTTTCCTGCCGGCGCTCTATTATGAAATTGAGAAATGGTTCAGCCGGAAGCAATGAGAAGACGGCGGAACCGCCCGATTCCTCCGGCCTCACTTGCCGCCGCGCCGTTTTTAATACGAAAAGCGCGTCGAATACAAGTTTCAGGCATCATTTTGTTCGTGACTGATTGATAATTTTGTCAGAATCGATCTTGTATTCGTAGAAAATATGGATTACGGTATGACGACAAGGTGAGCACGTTTTTCCGGGAGCGCAGGGCGGGCGTGGTCAATAAGAGGAAGTGAAGCTGATGGCTCGATTGGCCTGGCCGGCGGCCGGTGCCGGACGGGCAGGGTGTCAATGAGTTATGGAAAAATAATTCGGAGGTTGGAAGCGATGCGGCAGAAGGCGGGAATAATTTTAGCGGGTACGTTGCTGGCGGTTTTAGCGGTCTCCTGTTCGATCAATCGGAACGGCTTGACGATTGGAGTCAACTCGGCCGAAGAGGAATCGTGGGGATTGAGCTTCAATCAAGCCCAACTGGAAGGCAACGGTGTCGTTGCGGAGCGGCGGACCGTTTTCGACGTGCCGGTATCGCGTCTGTCGTTGTCCGGCACCTGGGAAGTGACGGTGGAGTGCGGCGCCGGAGAAGACAGTTGCAACATCATCACCGAAGAAAATCTGCTGCCTTATGTGGTTCAGGAGTTCCAGGACGGCCGATTGGTTGTAAAATGGCAGACTAGTACCGGTATTCGCTGCACCAAGCCGCAGCGATTGGAAATCAAAACCAGCGGATCGCCGTCGGAAGTTGTGGTTTCCGGGGCCTGTGTGCTGACGATGAACAGTGCCGTCGGTGAAAAATTGACCTGCCGGTTGTCCGGTGTCAGCCGCGGTGAGTGGAGTGCGTGCAATGTGGCGGAGCTTGAACTGGCCTTGTCGGGGGCCAGCTGGGCGAACTGCAGCGGCGAGTGGCGGGAGGTGCAATTGAAGGCCAGCGGCACCAGCGAGGCGGAGTTGTCCGGATCGGCAGATGCTTTGGTTATTGGATTGTCGGGGACCAGCCGGGCGAACTGCAGTGGCGAGTGGCGGGAGGTGCAATTGAAGGCCAGCGGCACCAGCGAAGGAATTCTGACCGGAAAGATTGAAACTTTGCGTGTGGCGTTGTCCGGCATGGCCCGGGCGAATGTCGATCAAACGATAGATGCGGCGTTCGAGCTGTCCGGGGCCAGCCGGTTGAATATCACCCTCTTCGGTGTTCTCAGCGGCGAGGCATCCGGTACCTCAATGGTGAATTATTCCGGTGCGAAGCAGGTGAACAGTCGGTTGTCAGGGATGGCCTCCTGCCGAAGCAGCCGGTGAACAGAACGGCAGACGGAGAATGGGGCACGACTTGGACGCGATTCCGGGAGCCGGGCAGACTGCCGGCTGTCAGGATGGATGGTTCACGGTTGTTTCCATGGCTTTTTTCTTCGTCTGCCGCCGGCAGAGCAGCCAGGCGGCGATCAGGAAGAAAACGGTCCCGGCGGACAGGAAGCTCATGTAGCCGAGCGAGTGCCAGATCCCTTTGGCCCGAATGTCTTCCGGCGGGATGAAGCCGGCGGCCATCGAGACCAGCGAGGTCAGGAAGCCGAGGCCGGCGACACAGAACATCCCGGTTTTGCCGCCGGGAATTTTATACGGCCGGGCCACGTCCGGTTTCGAATAACGCAGCCGGATGGCGGCGGAAAACATCAACAGATACATCATCATGTACAATTGCGCCGACAGCGCCATCATCACCCAGAACGCGCCGCTGATGGTCGGCATGAAAAAGATGACGGTGGCGATCAGCGACGGGATGATCGCCTGGAGCGTCAGGATGCGGACCGGGATATCGTACCGGTTGCGTTCTTGCCAGAACGGCGGCAGATAACCCTCCTTGGCGACTTCAAGCAGTCCTTTGGACGGACCGAGCGTCCAGGTGATCACCGTCGTCAACGCGCCGCAGATCAGAAACAGACACATCACCGGCGTCAGCCAGTGCAGCCCGAGCGCGGTCAGCATCTTGTCGAAGGCATCCGGAGCGCCGGAGGCCAGGCTCAACTGTTGGGGCGGGACGATCAGCGAGATCGACAGGGAGCCGCAAATGCTCAATAGAATGATCAGCACCGAAGAGATCAGGATGGCGCGCGGGAAATTCTTCTGCGGATTGTTGACATCGGTGACGTGCACGGCCGGCATGTCGATGCCGGCGATGGCGACCATCATACCGGCCAGCAGCATCCACTCCTTCAGGCTGTCGAGCTTCGGCAGCATGGCGTGAAAGGAAAATGGAATTGCCGCCGGATTGCCGTCGGAAAGATACCAGACGGCCAGCACGATGATGACGGCGACCGGAAAGATCGTGCCGGCGATGGCGCCGATGCTGCTCAGCAGCGCATAGAGTTTGACGCCCCGGAAATTGAGAAAGGTGCAGAGCCACATCGTGGTGACGGCGACCGAAAAGACGAACCTGCGGTTGCTTGCCAGTTCCGGATTGAAAATGTAGGCGATCGTCGTGGCGATGAAAGTCAATACGGTGGCGAACCAGGGCAGGCTGTTCAGCCATTGCATGCAGACGGTGACGAAGCCCCATTGCGGGCCGAATGCCTCTTTGACCCAGAGATAAACGCCGCCGTCGTACGGCCAGGCGGAGGCCAGTTCCGCCGAAACCAGCGCGGTCGGGATGAAGAAGCAGACCGCCGCCGCCGAAATGTAAAAAATGATCTGGTATCCGTAGACCGCCTGGGTGGGAAAATTGACGATCGACAGTACGGCGGCGATGTTCAGCATCGACAGTGTGAATACACTCATATTGGCTTTGGCAGACATAGATACGACTCCTCTTCGACAATACGACAGCGCAAGATGCGGCTGCCGGCGCAATAAAAAAACGAATTCTCCTCCGACCAATAGCATATCACCACAATGGAAAAACTGCAAATGCCGGGAAAAAATAAATATCGCCGTGTGCAGGTTTTTTTATAAAAAATCGCTGCCGCCCCGGGGGCGTACCCGGATGCGGTTCATCGGGCGAAGCTGACGACAGGAAACGCCGATATTTCCGGCGCTTTCCAACAGGCCATCGGCCGGTCAGCGACTGTTACCAGCAATCCGGCCGGATTTCACGCGGAATGAAAAAAAATCTTGCACACGGCGTCGAATATGGAAAAACCGGCGGAACGGTTCGGTGCCGCCGGGAAATGACTGGACGGTTCCTCCGGTTTTTACCGGACCGCAGGCGCGGAGCGGCACAGGTGCCGGGAGAGGAAGTCGCCGACCCGACGCCGATAGGCGAGCAACGCGTTGCCCGATTGATCGAAGGATTCGAAACTCTCGGCCAGTTGCGGCAATTCCGCCAGCAGTTGCCGCAGCGTTTCGCGGTCTCCGTCGTTCAGGTCGCGGCGGCCGGCGGCCGCTTCGTCGGCCAGTTGCTGCAGCAGATGAAAATATTCATAATCCTCCAGGCCGTCGCGGATCGCCTTCAGGCGCAGGCTGGGTAGCGGACCGTTCCGGCCGGCGTACAGCAGCAGGCCGTCGCCGTTGTAGCCCTGGTAGGAAGATCGGCCGTCCTGGTTGGTCAGCACGCCGCCGGCGACGAGCGGCGTATCGTCCGGCCACATCGTGGTCTGGTAGTACAAATAACCGTCCGGCGCGTAACGGGCGGCGAGCGCGCCGAGCAGCATACGCGGTGCGACGCCGCTTTGCTCCAGCAATAAATTGGCTGCCGGCGGCGACGGGACGCAACAGGTGTAATACCAGATTTGCAACCCTTCCCGCTGCTTCTGCCGGATTGCGTCGCGATGTTTTTCGAATTGCGGCGTCAGCGGGCACCAGGCGTTCAGATACTCGCCGGTGCCGCTCTCCCGGCCGAAACTGTAATCGAAAGCGGTGGTCAATAACGGAATGGACGGGTAACGCTGTTTGATTTCCCGCATGATGTCGCGCATGCCGGCGTACTGGTTCGGACTGCTTTCGTCGAAACCGTAGATGACGGCGTAGGGAAGCAGTCCGGCCTGGTCGTATTGCGGGACTGCCGCCGCGAGCAGTGCGAGAATTTCGGCTTTGCGGTCGGCCGGATACGGTTCGCCTTCGCGCAGCGAAGCGATGCCCGGTACGCAGAGGATATTGAAACAACTGGCGCCGCGGTCGATCCAGCGCCTGACGTCGTCAACCTGCGGCGTCCAGCTGGTATTGTACAGGCTCGACGGCGAACAGCGGTGCGCGAGCAGCAGGTTTTCGCTGGTGATTTCCAGGTCGCGCAGGCGCCGGGCGCCGGGACTCAGTTGGTCGTAGGCAATTTGCCGTTTTTTGAAACGGACATATTCGTCGTATTCCGCCTGGTTGCGGGCATAGCGCCGGTGGGCCCGGTTGGCTTCGTAGGTGAAGAGGTTCGGCAGCGAAGCGGCAAGCGGCAGCGTAAAATCCCAGACGGTGACCGACAGCGGAACGATGAGCGATTCCATTCCGGCGCCATGGACGGTGATGGTGCCTTCATAGGTGCCGGCGGCGGTGTCGCGTGGCGCGTAAACTTCCACCCACAACGGCTGCCAGACCTCGGCGGCAAGATCGAATTGAGCCAGGTCGGTCAATACGATATCCGGGTACCACTGCGTCAGCCGTTCGGCATAGGAAACACGGGGCGGCCGGACGTATCCGACCGGATGGATGCGGATGTTGCCGCGATCGATGGTACGGCCGCTGGCCGGATCGGTTAAATCGCTGACCCCGGCCGTGACCGTGGCGACGGCCTGACTGGCGCGCAGGACCAGTTGGGCGGCCTCGTATTCGTGACGGGCCAGCGTTATTTGCAGGCTGCCGCCCGGCGTGCCCTGAAACGGCACTTCGTCGCGGAATACCTTCCGGCTGCCGGTTTCGACGGCGTATCCCCACGGCTGGTTCGGAAAATTCTGCTGCCATTCGGTGATTTTCCGCCGGTTGAAGGCGTCGTCGCATTCCTTTTCCAGTTTTGCCAGCTCGTCCCGCCAGGTCAGTAACGTTTCGGCCGCCGTCATCGGATCATCGATTTGCCGCCAGGTGTCGAGCCTGGTCGCGAAGGCAGCGAAATCGGCCTGTCTGCCGGCCGCTTCCCGGATCGGCAGCCGCTCCGGATCGTTCAGTCCACTGCGCAGCCGCTCCCATTTTTCGACGGTTTTCGCCGGCGTCACCAGCAGCCGCAGATTGTCGATATAAAGAGTCCGGTCCTCCGGCGGTTCGTTGTGAAAAAATTGAAATTCGGTCATTTTTCCCCGGCTGACGAGTTCCGGCAAGGCGGCGGCGAGGTGATTGGAGCCGGGCAGCACCTGGACCCGGAAACTGTGCCACAGGCCGCCTTCGACGGTGAAGCGCAGCCACAGGCTGATTTCCAGCTCGGACGGATTGTAGACATCGAAAGTGATTTCGTCGAAGGCGCGCCAGTCGTCGCGGTTCATCCGGTCGCCGGGAAGCAGGAAAGCCGGCCAGCCCGGACCGCCGCTGCGGGTGCCGGGAGAATCGAATTGCCCGCAGCCCCGGCCGGAGGTGACGAATTGCGATTCGCGATTGAGCGTCAGTTCCGGCATTTTCTGGGGTGATTCTCGGATCCGCCATTGGGCGATCTCCTCCGGCGTTTCGAAGTCGTTGAGCAGCCAGTCGGCCGCCGCCAGCCAGTTGCCGGCCGACAGCGCGGCGAGGAGGGTGAGTAAAAATCGATTGTGCATAAGAGTCCTGTTGGTTTATCGTTACCATAGCGGTTAATCGCACCAGATCGAATAATATTTCTTATAAAATGCAACATTGTCGGCGACCAGTTCGCTGATGATCGCCTGATCGCCGGAACCGTCGCCGCGGACGAAATTCATCCGGTTGTTATGAACGAAACGGATCCGGCCGGTGGCATTGCCCTGCTTGTCGATATCGGTGACCCAGTGGGTATCGTCCAGATAAATCAGGCTGCCGTCGCAGAACATGATCGAACCGGCCGCATAAGGCGAACCGTCGATCGCTGCCGCACTTTGCTCCGAGCCGCCGTGGGCGGCGCAATCACCGCAATGATTCCAGGTGCCCCAGACCCGCAGCGCTTTCAGGAAATTGCGATTGTAGGCATAGTTGACCATGGTCCGGGAATCCGGCCAGGCGCCCGATTGCCAGTCGTCCGGTGGGATGTCGGTAAAATTATTGGTGGTGGTCGTGTTGGCGGGACAGTGCCAGGTTGCCGGCGAGGACAGATAACCCGATTCCGCCAGGACGCCGACTACCGCATACCGCTGCCCGGTCGTGGCCGCCCGGTATTCGCTCCACGGATAGCTGTTCCAGTCGCCGGCGTACAGGATGGCGGCGATGCCGTGCTGTTTCAGGTTGCCGAGACATTTGATGGCCTGCGCTTTGGCCTTGGCTTTGCCGAGCGCCGGCAGCAGCATGGAGGCGAGGATGGCGATGATCGCGATCACGACCAGCAGTTCAATCAGAGTGAATTGGTACTTTTTCATCGATCCGATCCTTTCTGTTTTGGGCCGGTTTGCCGGGTTGGAAGGGACTTGCGATTTCGCCCTTCCCATTAAAATAGAGTATAAGCCGGATATAACAACGAAACAATAAAGGCATAACAAAAAAGAATGAAAATGGAGTTTGCGGGAGGAGCCGGCGGCCCGGCCGGTCGAGGCGGCGGACGGCTGCCGGCAGGGGAAACGGGGAACTGCTTATTGCTCGGTCGGAATGTTGTAGTACCACATGGTCTGGCCGTTTTTGCCGGCCAGGGCCAGGACGGATTCCAGCTTTTGCGCCCCGTATTTTTCAACGTGGCCGTCGGCGAAGCCGATGTTGGCGCCGTTGCTGTGGCGGGGGGTGACCGCACCCACTACTTTGGCGTCGTAACGGTTCCAACTGTACATGACCAGCGAGTTGCGGCTGCCGGTGGTGTAATCGTCGACGAAGACGCCTTTGCTGCTCGGATCGACGTAGGAGGCCAGTTTGATCAGGCCGCCGTTGGCCGTGAAGTTTTCGGTGGTCATGTTTTTGCCGTAGCCGAAATAGGGCGCGGTGCCTTCCGACGGACAGTGAAAAATCAGATTGGTCCGCCAGTTCTCCTGGGTGGTGTCGTCGTCGGTGTCGATATGACTGCCGGCGTAAGGTGCGATTTTATACGGCCAGAAGATCTTGTCGATTCCCCAGTTCGATTCGGCATAGCCGACCGGCCGGGGCGAATAGTCGTCGTTGTCGTCGGCGTAAAAAAGATTGGCCAGCCCGAGCTGCTTCAAATTTCCGACACATTTGATTTCCTGGGCTTTGGCCTTGGCCCTGCCGAGCGCCGGCAGCAGCATACTGGCGAGGATGGCGATGATGGCGATCACGACCAGCAATTCAATCAATGTGAAGCGGCGTTTGTTCATTTCCGGACCCTTTCTGAGTTGTGTATTATTGACGGTATTTGGTTCGTCTCTACTATTGAAGTATAGTGAAAACATAACAACAAGGCAACAATTGCATAACAAAAAAAGTGCAAAATAACGCCGTGTGCGAGTTGTTTTGGCGGCAATGCGCAATCCGGCGGGCGGACCCAGCTTCTCAAAAGCCGCCGGCAACGTTTTTCGACTTTTGTTGTTATATTTTTGTTGTTATGTTGTTATATAGTTACTATAATTGAAAATAGAACAAGGAGTCGGAAATGCAGTTGTCCAACCGTTATAATAAGAAACAACAGATTGTTGCCCAGTTGCGCCGGGAGATCGCCCGCGGCGAGCACGGCAACATCGGAACACCGTTTATGACGGTTCGGGAAATCGCCGAAGAGTTCGGCGTCGCGCTGGTGACCGCCCAGAAGGTGGTGTCGGAGCTGCAGTCGCTCGGCATCCTCAAGAGCGCCAGTAAACGGTTGCAAATCGTTTACCGGGAGCAACCGGCCCAGCTCGACCGCGGCTGGCGCTTTGCGGTGCTGGTGACGAACGTCGACAACCCGTTTTTTTCCCGGCTGGTCAATGCGGTTGAGCTGAGCGGCCGGCGTCGTGATGTCGAAATTTTTTCGGCCTGCAGCAATTACGACCTTCAGCATGAGAAGGCCCAACTGGCGATGCTGGCCGACAGCGGCGCCAAAGGATTCCTGATCTGTCCGGCCCATGATGAAAAATCGGTTCCGGCGCTGGCTGAATTGTCGCTTCCTTTCGTCGTCATCGGCCGGCAGTTGAAGAATTTCGACAGCGACGTGGTCATGGTGCACAACTTCGAAGCCGGCCGGTTGGTGGCCCGGCATCTGATCGAATGCGGCTGCCGGGATTTCATTTATGTCGGGATTAAAAATTTTCAGGACGATTTGCGGCTCCAGGGCTTCGCCGGCGAGTTGTCGGCGCAGAATCGGGCTTTGCCTCCGGAACACATCATCCTGGTCGACGCCCGCAATCTCGACGAGGTGTTGTCGCCGACCAAGCTCGTCGAACTTTACAACGGCCGCAAGACGGGGTTGTTCTGTTACCACGACCTGCTGGCGATGCGGATGCTGCGCTGCGCCCGGATCGGCAAATTGAAAGTGCCGCAGGAGTTGTCGATCGTCGGATTCGACAACCTGCCGATGGCGATGGAGGTGTTTCCGTCGTTGAGCAGTATCTCCTATCCGATCGCTCAAATCGCCGAAAACGCCGTCGAAATGCTGTTGCAGCGCGTCCGCGGCAACGGCGGGGCCGGTCATTCGATCAGCTACCTCAATCCGGAGTTGATGGTGCGGGAGAGTTCCTTTGATTTCGGCGGCGGCCGGATGATGCCGGAGGCCGGCCGAAGTGGAAAATACCTTTTGAATCATCATTAGAACCCTTGGAAACAATCGTTAGCCGGAAGGATGGAACATGGCGATTACACAAACTTCAATCAGTTATTACGGGCTCAATTATGTGGAACATGCCGCCGCCGATTTCCAGGAGATGCTGGAGCATGGCTGCACGGCCGTCATCCTGGCGGTAACGGAATTCGATTTCGATTTCTGGCGGCCGAACCTCGGCGCCATCGTCGACCAGGCGCATCGGCTGGGGTTGAAGGTGTTGCTGGACCCGTGGGGCATCGGCAAATATTTCGGCGGCGAGCAAATCAGTCTGTTTCTGCAGAACCATCTCGAAAACCGGCAGGTCGCCGCGTTGAGCGGCGCCAAACTCAACGCCGCCTGTTTCAACACCGGCTCGTTTCGGGACTACTTTCAGAATTTCTGTCTGACGCTGGCACGGGAAACCGCCGCCGACGGTTTTTTCTGGGATGAGCCGCACTATGCGCTGCCGAAGTCCTTCGCTTCGATCACCGGCGGCGCCGGCGAGGACTGGAGCTGCCGGTGCCCGGTCTGCCGGCGGAAATTTCAGGACTATTACGGTTATGAAATGCCGAAAGTGCTCAACGACGATGTCAAACAGTTCCGCTGGCGGGAAGCGTTGGTTATCCTGGAGGATACTTCGCGCCGGCTCAAAGAGTTCAAACCGGCGCTCGAAATCACCTGCTGCGTTCATGCGACGCTGAACGGTTACTATGTGACCGAACTGCGCGGCTATGACAACTGGGACCTGGTGGCGACCTCGCCCTGTTTCGATGTGTTTTCGACGACGATCATCGCCTGGAATCTGCCGCGCAGTTTCTTCGTCGACGTCACCCGGCGGACAGTGGAAATCGCCCGCAAATATGGAAAATTGTCGGAACGCTGGCTGATGGGCTATTACAAACAGCCGGAGGAGTTCAGCCAGGTCGACGAAATCGTTTCACTCTACGAATCGCTCGGCGTCGACCGGCTGGGAACCTGGACGTACCGCGGCGGCTACGGCACGGTGCTGGCGGCGCCGGACGCGTTGCAGTTATGGGACCGCATCGGCCGGAATTACCGGCGGGTCATCCGGAAATAAGCAGGGGAAAGGAGAATGGAAATGACGGAATGGAATGATGGCGGTTATGTCGAAAAAATTTTCAGCAACATCAGGCGGGTCGTCGCCGAGCAGGGCGGCAACATCCGCCGCGCCGCCGGCCTGATGGCCGATGCCATCGCCGCCGACCGGCTGATCAACGTCTATGGCGGCGGCGGCCATACGACGCTGGCGATGGGGGAAATCTTTTTCCGGGCCGGCGGATTTTGCAATATCAATCCGCTGATGGAAACCGGCCTGTCGGTATTCAACCAGGCGTTGAAATACCTGGAACTGGAACGTTGCGTCAATTACGGCCGGGCGATCGTCCGGTATTACCAACTGCAGGCGGGAGATTTGCTGCTGATCTTTCACAACATCGGCATCAACGCCGCGACGATCGATGCGGCGCTGGAAGCCAAAGAACACGGCGTCCAGATCATCGCCGTCTCGAGTTCCTGCTGGCAGCGGCAGATGCCGGCGGATCACTTTATCCGCCATCCGTCCGGTCGGAATCTGTTCGATCTGGCCGATGTCTGCATCGACGATTACAATCCGGTCGGCGACGCGGTGGTCGAATTGCCGGGGATGGATACGCCGGTTGCACCGATTTCCAATGTGGTCGATTTTACCATCGCCCATCTGCTGGAGATCGAAACCGCCCGGCAGTGTCTGGCGCGCGGCATCGTGCCGCCGGTCTGGAAAAGCGCCAACACCCCGGGCGGCGATGAAGCCAACCGGGCTTCGCTGGAAAAATATATGCCGCGGATCAAAAGCCTGTAGCATGCATGAGAACCTGGATATCGAAAGGGACCGTCCGATGAATCTGACAGAGATGAATGAGGCGCTGGTGCGATTGTGCGCCAAATACGCCGTGCCGTCCGACGGGCGGTTGGTGGCGCCGCCTGCCGGAATGCCGGTGCCGGCGGCGCTGCAGCGAACCGGCGGCCCGGCAACGCCGCTGTTGCCGTGGCGGGTGGAACGGCGTTTCGTTGAATTGAAAAAAATGATCGACGACCACACCCTGGAGGAGGTTTCGACGCTGCGATTTTTTGCCTGTCTGCCGGAGGAAAATCTGGCGGCGGTTTTATTGCGCGAATTGGATTTGTGTGAATTTTTCAGCGGCAGCCGGCTGCGTTCGGCCTTTGCAGTCGGCGGCGGGACGCGGTGCTGCAATGTCGTCGCCGGTTTGGACAACGGCTGGAATTGCAGTCTGGAGTGTGTCGCCGATCCGGGCGGCCGGTTGAAACGGCTCGATCGCCATGAGATCATCGCCCGGCGCGGTGTCGCCTCCGACCGGGTGGTGGATACGCAGTTGCCGCAGGCTTCGATCTACGTTTTCACCGCTGGCGGGGAACGGTGTTTTACCGATTGCGATCTGGAGCTGTTCGGTTTCGATGAGACGGCAATCTGGCCTTTGCGGGCGGCGTTTGCCGTGTTGAGCCGGCCGGCTCTGGCCGGCGAATGGGAAGCGGCGGCCGACCGGCTGGCCCGGCAGGTTTCCAGAATACTCGCCGGTGCCGCCGCCGGGGAGTCGACGGTCTTTACGGAAAGGATGGAAGGATGAAACCGGTGAAAATTGCGATGATGTCCCTGACCCACGGACATACCCGGAAGTATTACCAGACCCTGCGCGACAATCCGCGGTTGGAATGGGTGGCCTGCTGCGCCGAAGATGAAGCCGCCCGGCAGGTTTACGCCGCTTATGAACGGCAGGTGCCGTGTTATCTGAGCGAGGAGGAAATGTTCGAGCGTCATCCGGACATTGAGGCGGTCGTCATCGCTTCGGCCAACTGCCGCCATGCGGCCCAGGTCAAAGCGTGCGCCGGCCGGGGACTGCATATGCTGTCGATGAAAATTCCAACCTTCGACCCGGCCGAATACGATGAGATGATCGCCGCCGTCGACGCGGCAGGCGTCATCTTGCAGATCGAGCTGGAAATGCATTACAATCCGGTGGTACGGCGGCTGAAGGAGCTGATCGCCGCCGGAGCGGTCGGTCGTGTCCGTTCCATCCAGGCGACCAACATCACGCTGTCGCCGGTCTGGGCGTTTCCCTGGCAGGGGGTGCCGGAGGCCAGTTACGGCGCCCGGGTGCCGCTCAAAGCCGGCGACCGGCGGTGCCGCGGCGGCGCGTTGTGCGATCATCCGCACGTGTTCGATCTAGTTCGTCACCTGACCGGCGCCGATTTCGACTTCGTGTATTCGGCGGCCGGGCCGAACCTGCGGCCGGAACTGGAAGTCGAGGATATGCTGCTGGTCAACGGCAAAATGACCGACGGCACCGCCTTCCTGTTCGACCCGTCCTGGTCGCGGCTGGAAGAACGGCTGAGCATTCCGGGACCGGGCTGGGAGAAATTCCCGAAACGGATGGAAGTCAATCTGACGGTGGTCGGCGACGAAGGCGTGCTGATGTGCGACTGCTTCGGGCCGAATGTCTACCACAACGGTGCGCCGCATGATCGCTATACGGTGCAGTACACCTATTTCGACGAATGGATCGGCCTGATCGATGAATTCGTCGGCTGTATCCGGCATCATATCCAGCCGAAGATCAATCTGCGCTGGCACCGGCAGACGATCGAGGCGATGAATGCCTGTTACCGCAGCATCGCCTCCGGCCGGCCGGAAAAAATCGAAGCGAAAAGGAGCTGAAAAAATGCTGGACCATTCACAAGTCGACATTCCGTCCCGTTTCAAAAATCATCCGCTGTTCAATGAACTGCATTGCGGCATGAATTTCGGCTTCATGGCCGGGCGGGGGTATTACCGGCGGCCGGAAGTGCTCGCCCAACCGGCGCTGATGGCTGCCGCCGGGGTCAACTGGGTGACGCTGAATGCCAATTTCTGCCAGGAGACATTCGCGTCGCGCAAAGTGTTTCTGGACTTTGCCTATTCTTCCGGCGAGGCGGAATTGACTGATATGGCCCGGGCGATGCACGATGCCGGATTGCGCGTTTTATTCAAACCGTGCCTGACGCCGCTGGACGGCAGTTGGATGGGGTCGGTCGCTTTCCCGGAAGGCCGGCAGATCAACGGCGTGCAGTCGGATTACTGGCGCGAATGGTTCGACAGTTTCATCGAGAGCAGCAAATATTTTGCCGAATTTGCCGAACGCAACCGATTGGAAGCGATGATCATCGGCGCCGAATATTTCGGTACCGAGGGGCGCGGCGCCGAATGGCGGGAAGTCATCGCGGCAATCCGTGCTGTTTACTCCGGTCCGCTTACCTACGAGTGCACCTTCAAATCGCTGGAAGATTATGAACTGGACTGGTTCGATGAACTGGACTTTCTCTCTTACAGTTATTATCCGCCGGCGTGTCCGGTCCCGGACGGCAAGCCGGCTTTCGCCGACCATCCGCATTACAGCGTTGAGCAGATGGTGGAATTTCTCTCCGCCCGGCGTTCCAAGGTCGAACGGCTGTCCAAACGGTTCGGCCGCAAGCCGGTGGCTTTCACCGAAATCGGCGTGCGCTCCGCCCACGGCTGTATTTCCCGGCCGTTCGATTTCCTGGAAAAAACCGGCTACGACGGCCGGGAACAGGCCGATTATATGGAGGCGGTTTTCCGGACGTTCTGGACGGTGCCGCAGTGGCTCGGATTGTACTGGTGGAAATGGGATGAAACGCAGCACCGGCCGCATTATTTCGACGAACCCGGCGTCGACAAAGGATTTACGATTCAGGGCAAACCGGCGGAGGCGGTGATGCGGCGCTGGTTCGGCAGGCGCGGCGGCGGGAAATGATCGACGGTTTTGTCCGTTGCGGGATTGCATTTTTCCAACCGGAATTGTAAGATATCTGATGTCAGCGGACAGTTTTTCGTCAACATTCAAACCGGCCGTCGGCCAGGGAGGCGAAGCATGAGCGAAACAAACGGACCGTGTGTATTGGAAGATTTGCGGCAATGTTACGAACAGGAGTTGCTGGAGGAAATCACGCCGTTCTGGCTGCAGCACAGTGTCGACCGGGAATTCGGCGGCTTTCTGACCATGCTGGACGGTGACGGCAAGCCGTTCGGGTTTGACAAATACATGTGGCTGCAGTGGCGCAATATCTACATGTTCGCCCGGTTGGCGGCTTCGCCTTTCGGCTGTCCGGCGTATCTGGCCGCGGCGGTACAGGGCTATGAATTTGTCGAGCGGCACGGCCGGCAGCCGGATGGCGCCCTGGCCCTGGCGCTCAGCCGGGAGGGGGCGATCAGAATTCCGGCCGCCGATGAGCGGGCATTGTTCAGCGAGAGCTTCGCCGCGCTCGGAGCGGCGGCGCTGTACCGGGCGACCGGAGAGGCGAAGTACGAGCGGGAAGCGCGCCGCTGCCTGGAATATTTCGCCGACAGCATCCGGCGTTTTGAGTCCGGCAATTACTACGGTTTGCCGGCCGGCCGCCGCTTCGGCCATAAGTTGATCATGATCAATACCGCTTGCACGGTCAGCGGTTATCTGGATACCAACGATTATATCGGGCTGGCCGGTGAGGCGGTGGAAGAGTGCTTTGCCTTCTATTCGCCGCAGTGCGGCCGGTTCTTCGAGCGTGCCAATCCGGACGGATCGTTCGATTGGGAGACGCCGGAGGGCCGTCTGGTCAATCCGGGCCACGGCCTGGAAGCGATGTGGTTCGTCATGCAATATGCCGAACGCATCGGTGACCAGGCGCTGCTTCGGCGGGCGTTGAATTTCTGCGACATCATCTGGCAGTACGCCTGGGATTTCAAGCATGGCGGAGTTTTTTACGTCGCCGATGCGTTGCAGTTGCCCTGTCCGGAGCCGACCGCCGGCGTGAAAGCCTGGTGGGCGCAGTGCGAGGCCCTGGTGGCGGCGTTTTACTGCTGGCATTTGACCGGAGAAGAAGAATGGTCCGAGCGTTTCTGGGCGGTCGATCGCTGGATCTGGCGGCATTTGCGCGATGAAAAACGCGGCGGCGAATGGTTTGCTTTGACGGAGCTGGATGGGACGGTTTGCCAGGACGTCAAGGGAGGAGCCTGGAAAGGTTTCTTTCACGTGCCGCGTTGTCTGCTGACGGTGTTGGAGTTGCTGCAAAAACCGTAAACGCGGAAGCTGTACCTGGGGCAAACTGAATCGTAAATTGCCTCGCGAAAGGTCGTCTCCGGTTTCAAGCTGATCGGTTGGAACCGGAGACGATTGCTTATTTTTGAGGCTGTAAACTGAAAAAAACAGCAGTCCGTTACAGATGGTCGAAAGTAAAATTTATGATGGAAGTTTTGATAAAAGATATCGCCGTCCCGGCAGTTGTATGACATTCTGACCGGGCGCATCGCCTCTGGCTATTATCCGGTCGGCCGCAAACCGGACAGCGTCTGCGATTTGCAGGAGGAGTTCAAGGTCAGCACGACAGTGATCAATCAGACTTTGAATTTGCTGGAGCGTGATCAACTGATCGTCCGGGTTCCGGCCAGCCGGTGCAATACGGTGACCAGCAAGCCGTTGCGGGTGATCGTGGTTTTCCCGGAGGTGGGAATTCTGCCGGAGATGCTGCCGGTTGGCTACAGTGACCGGGAGCTGGTCGAATGTCTGGTCGGCGCGATCAGGTTGCGCGGCTACCGCAAGTGCGGCTGCATTGCGGTAGCCGAAAATTTCGAAAGAAAATTATTTGTAGAAAAAAAATCCATTTTATACTTGGGTATTGACATTTGAATTTTTTTTTGCTATAATATATAACAACAGTGTTCCGGATCAGTTGATTTAAAATTTAATTATTATAAATATTCTTGAAAGTTATCATTCTTTCAATTGCCGGCCGACTTTGTATTTGATTCAACCAGAAAAGGAGGGACGTAACATTAACTGGCCTGCGGTCAAATATCCAGGAGGGAAGGAAAAATTATCTGGGAGTGAAATTTATGAAAAAGGAAAAACATATTTTTCTAGTGCTGTTGTTTCCTCTGATAAATGTTAATGCATTTACGATCGCATTTAATGAGGATCCGGTAGTCGTAGCGGCTCAAACGTGTTCTCCTGTGCGGGCCCTGTGTGGTCAGGAAGCCCGGACTGTTGTAAAGTATTTTTCATTCAATACGGTAAATTCAGACTTGGGTATGCAATTGGGGTGGACGCAGACCGGTACGGTTTGGAGTTTCGTTTATGAAAAATCGATCACTGCTCCTCCTCTGAATTCTCCTCCGCATAATGGTACCGGCAACGGTTATAATAGTGCAGCTGGCGTTTATGCGATCATGGAAACCAAAGTTTACGAACAGGAATATCGTATCAATGAACAGGGTGTTGCTGTAGAATATGGACCGTCTCGATACATAAGGTCGGTTTATCGTGAACATTTTGAATCACAGCCTTCGGTATATTATCCCTGTAAACAGCACGAAGAGTAGACCGAGTGACAAAAAAAATTAAAATCGGTTTGACTCTTTTCGCTGGATTGATGGTACTATTGGGGACTGGTCTGTTTTTTACTTTGCATCGGCCTGTTCCTGCCGATGGTTTCATTGCAGAGGATGTTTATCAGGGAGTTCCGCATGTAGTCATTTATGATGAAAAAAAAGATTACATGGATCAGGTGGCTTCGCCATTATCGCAGATGGTTCGCTCGCCGTTGACGATATCTTCCGGCAATGTTCAAATTGATATCGACCGGGAAAAATCCGATGCGAACCATGGAAGATATACGTTTCATATCAGGGCCTATGGATGCCATAAGATCATCAATGATTTTGATTATCAAGGAGAAGATGATGTGGTGATCGATCGTGGCGCCAATTGGTTTATCATGATTCGGAAATAATTCAAAAGAAGCTGAAAATCAAGGAAATTTTCTTATGTTTAGACGAATTTTGATCTTTTTCCCTTTGGTGGCCGTTAACGCTTATTTTGTTGAATATGAATCTGAACCTTATAAGATAAATGAACATATTTCTGCGCCAGTTTATACATATTGCGGTCAAGCCGCACAAAGCGTTTCCCGGACATTTCCTTTCAGCACTGTCAATGCGGATATGGGGCGGCAGTTAGGCTGGGAGCAGAACGGCAATATTTGGTCATTTGTTTATACAGAATTTGTCAGTGCTCCCCGTTTGAATTTCTCTCCTCATAATGGAACGGGCAATGGCAATTACCGGGGACAAGCCAGTGCTGTTATAATGGCTCGTGATCGACTCAAACAGGAATATGTTATAAATCCTCTTACCGGAATACCGGAAGAGGCTGGTTTGCCTATGATTTTAAGTACTAGTTATAAAGTGTTTATAGAACCTCATCCAGCGAGGTTGACTGATTGTGGACGTCACAATGAATAAAAGCAGTAAAAGGCAACTGTTGTGAAAAATATCTCAAAATTTTCCCTGATATTGATATCACTGGTTTTTACTTTCAGTGTCTGTCTTGCCGAAACGGAGTATCAGCGAGGAAAAGCATTGGCCGGGAAAATCGCGCCGGCGGGAGAAAAATTCGCTTATATTACAGTGGTTGACAAACCTGATCCCGATAATCCTGACATCACTTCCGGCAAATATTACCGATGGGTGGATGATACCGGCTTTGTTTATAAGAGAGTGGAATTGTATGCCGGTTCTGCCTGCCGGGAAATCTATGTTCAAAATAAAAGCGGTCAATATGGTACGATTGGGAATATTTCGGCTCCAATGCTGGAAGTGTTGATCTTATCAAGGCTTGACTTGTTGTTCCGGGAATTCAACGAGATTGAAATTTTGTTCAGCAAATATGTCGTTGAAGAAGACCGATATCGCGATATTCCCTGTTACAAGCTCACAATATCCGATCCGGCTGATCCAATTTTGGTGGCGGGTATGTCCCAGATAAGCATTGACCAGGTCAAAGCTCCAAACAGTGATTTCAACCGGCAGCGACCGGCCAGACGTGTTCTGTGGATCGGCAAACGGGACAATGTCGTTTATGCCCGCAAACACTACAACCGGCAGGGTAGGTTGTTGTTGGCCGTCGAAATCGGTAAATTGGAAAAATCCCCGGACCTGTCTCCTGCTTTGTTTCCCGTCCCGGAAAATCTGTCCGTCACCACTCCCCTGTTCCGGTATGACTTGCAGCGTTTGGCTCAGAGTGCAGCCCTGTCCCGGCCCAATGCCGGCCAGTCTTCTATGTGGACCAATTTTGCCAATCGTATTTTCAGTGCCAAGATTATTGATGTTCTTTCGCCCGTTTTCGTCGGAATTGCGTTGATCCTGTTTGCGGTGATTGTCCGAATCAAATGGAAGGAAAAGCGAAGAAAATAAGCAATCCGCGGGAGCGGCAACCGTACGTCGGTTTTGGAATGGCTTCGTTTCTGACTGCTGTCTTGTTAATGTCATCGTCTCCCGGCCGGCCGGCAGAATTGATTGCCGGGCATTTCGAATCGAAGTACCGAACCGGCAAAATCCCGTTGACTTTTTCCTCCGGCTATCTATATTAAAAAAATTGATTTCAATTTGGTGGGATGATCCGGAGCGGCGGACGATGGCGGAATTAAAAAATAAATACCAGATCGATATGTGCCGGGGGCCGTTGTTCGGCCAGATCGTGCTCTTTTCCGTGCCGCTGATGTTGTCCGGCATTCTGCAATTGCTGTTCAATGCCGCCGACCTGATCGTCATCGGCCGGTTTGCGCCGCATGAAGCGCTGGCCGCCGTCGGGGCGACCTCCTCTTTGACCGCCTTGATCGTCAATGTGTTTATCGGCCTGTCGATCGGGACGAATGTCCTGATCGCCAATTATTACGGATCAAAAAACCGGAAGAGTGTGAGCCGCACCGTTCATACCGCCATCCTGATGGCGATAATCGGCGGAATTGCGCTTGCCATCCTGGGGATTGCGCTGGCAAAACCGTTGCTGAGCCTGATGGGGACGCCGGACAACGTCCTGATGAAATCCTGTCTCTATATGTGGATTTATTTCGGCGGGATGCCGTTTATCATGTTGTACAATTTCGGCAGCGCCATCATGCGGGCGGTGGGAGATACCCGCCGTCCGTTGTATTTCCTGCTGTTCGCCGGCGTCGTCAATGTCGGATTGAATCTGATTTTCGTGCTGGTCTGCCATATGGACGTCGCCGGGGTTGCCCTGGCGACCGTCATCGCGCAGGGTGTCGCCTCCTATCTGGTCATCAAATGCCTCTTCAAGGCGAGAGATGCCTGCCGGCTGAAAGTGCAAACGCTGCGGATCGATCCGACGATTTTGAAGAATATGTTGTGGATCGGGTTGCCGGCCGGCATCCAGGGAATGTTTTTTTCCATCTCCAATATCACGATCCAGTCTTCGGTCAACTCCTTCGGTTCCTTGGCGATCGCCGGCAACACGGCTTCCGCCAGTCTGGAGGGATTCGTTTATATCGGTTCGAACGCTTTTCATCAGACCGTGGTCAGCTTTGCCGGGCAAAACCTGGGCGGGAAACAATATGACCGGATTCGCCGAAGCATCATCTACTGTGTCGTCTGCTCCTCGCTGGTCTGCCTGGTTCTGGGATACGGTTTCTTTTTCGACGGCCGGCAGTTGCTTGCCGTCTATAATTCGAATCCCGAGGTGATTTCCTGGGGGATGCTGCGGATGAATATCCTTTTTACCACCTATTTCCTCTGTGGAATCATGGATGTCATGAGCGGCAGCCTGCGGGGACTGGGACACTCGCTGATGCCGGCCGTCATCACCCTGCTGGGGGTTTGCGTCCTGCGGGTGGTCTGGGTCTATACGATATTTCCGCTGCAGCCCACTATGGAGAATTTGATGTTGTCCTATCCGATCACCTGGATCATTACTGCGGCGGCAAATGGCCTCTATCTCTACTGGATTTGCCGGAAGCTGTTTCGAGCCGCAAGGTGAATTGAACAGGGCTTTCAACCCGATTCCGCTTTCAATCCGGTCACTCTCCTGCCGGAATCTTCCGTCCGTTTGCCGGCGGACATGGCAAATGACTTCCGGCTGCAAGACGCCGTCTCCGCGATTTTTGGCAAAAGGATGAAATGCGGGGTTGTAAAATTGAAACGATAGTGCTATAATTAAGGTTAATTTGAAACGATAGTTCTTTTTTTTGCGGGAGGGTGCGGCGATGAGTGAATATAAAATTTCCGGAGAGACGCAGAGCGCGTTGATCCGGGCGGCCGGAACGCTGTTTGCCGAACGGGGCGTGGCCGCCGTCAGTGTACGGGAAATCACCAAACTGGCCGGGACGCAATTGAATGCGGTCAGTTATCATTTCGGCGGGAAGGATGGTTTGACCGCCGCGGTGCTGGAGTTTGTTTTCCGCGACTGGGAACCGGAACTGCTGGTCGATTATGTCCGCTCCAACGAGCATCTGTTTCAGTCGCCGGACGGTCAGAAACGGTTGGTGCTGGATTTACTTGAAATTTTATTCCGGTTCATTTATTCGCAGGATCAGGAGGCGTGGATCAATATGTTCCGCATGCGGGTAACCATCGCCGGCTGGCGGTTGGACGACGACTGGGTGAGGCGTTTCGAACCGGTGCGGGAGGTGTTTATGACGGTTTTCCGGCGGATTACCGGCAATGATGATTTTACCACGGCGCACTGCTGGTTTCTGAATATCATCGGCGGCGCGAGTTTTTATGCCGCCAATTTGAGTTTGTTGTCGAAGGTTGCTCCGGATGAAAAACTTAATTTCAGTTTCTACCGCCGCATCCAGCATATTGCCATGCAGAATGCGCTTTTCGGCCTGGGATTGATTACACATACCGTTTAATGGAGGTCCAAATGTTCGGGAAAAAAGTTATGCCGTCCTGGCTGGGAATAACGGTGGTATTGCCGGTGATCCTGCTCGGCGCCGGTTGTGGCAGGAAAGGCGAAAAGCCGGCAGAGCCGAGGCTTGCCAAGGTGGAGACCGGTACCCTGCAGGAACGCAGTTTCCAAAAACGGCTGCGCGTCCAGGGGACGGTGGAGCCGGTCGAGGAGGCGGTGATTGCATCGCGCACTTCCGGCGTGCTCAATCTGCTCGCCGTCAGGGAAGGGCAGGAGGTGGAGCCCGGCATGCTTCTTTTCCAGGTAGACAAGGAGAATCTGGAAAATCAGATGGAACTGGCGGCCCAGGAACTCAACGTGGCGAAGGACAACGTGTCCACCGCCGCCGCCGATCTGGATATAGCCAGAACCGCTTTGGAAAAGGCGGAGCTCGACTTCAAACGCGCCGAGCAATTGCGCGATGCCAGGGTCAATTCACTCGATGCCTATGAACAGGCCCAGACCACGCTGCGGAAAGCGAAGGCGGTGGTCACCAAAAACGAGGCGATTCTGAGTTATTCGCAATCGCAGGTGAAACAGAGTGAAATCAAGTTGGCGATTGCCAGGAAAAATCTGGACGACTCGATCATGCTTGCTCCGTTTGGCGGGAGGGTGACGGCGAAATTTCAGGACCAGGATGAATATGTCGCCGACGGCACCAGCATTCTGCACCTTGAAAACCAGTCGCATTTGGAGCTTTCCTGTTTGATCAGCGCGGTTTATTACGATCAGATCGAGGTGGGCGTGACGGAGGCGACGATTTTTTTCGACGCCGAAAAAGTCTGCCTGGCGCCGGTCACCTACCGGGCCGCCTGCATCGATCCGCTGAGCCGCACATTTGAAATCAAAGTGGCGCTGCCGAAGGATACCAAATTGGTCAGCGGCAGCCTGTGCAATGTCGATTTGATCCTTCAGCAGCGGGAAGGGCTGGGATTGCCGGCGGATGCGGTGCTGCTCAGGAAGGGCGGCAAGTTTATGGCCTATGTCCTTGACGACCGGACCGTTGACGCAGTGGATGTCATGCCGGGAATCAGTTGTGACGGCTTCACGGAAATTTTGAATGGTGAACAATTGCAAGGCCGGGAATTTGTCGTCGCCGGCCAGTATTTCGTCAATCAGGGAGATATGGTGGTGAAAGCCGAAAAGGCCGGGGAGATTTGAAATCATGTCTTTGAGCTGGATGTCGGTCAAACGGCCGATTGCAATGTGCTGCTTCATCATCATGCTGGTGCTGCTCGGCATCAATGCCTATCGGAAGATCGGCATTGATTTGCTGCCGAAATTCGATGTGCCTTACGTTCAGATCACCACCAATTATCCGGGCGCTTCCCCGGAGGAAATCGAAGTGGAGGTGGCGAAACGCATTGAGGACGCGGTCGCTTCGCTGGACGGCCTGAAACACATCACCAACGTCTGCATGGAAAATACCTGCGCCACGACCCTGGAGTTCTATCTCGGTACCGACGTCGATCTGGCAGTGCATGACGTGCGGGAAAAACTCAACAGCGTCGCCAATGATTTTCCCGCTTCGGTGGAACCCCCCTCGCTGACGAAGGTGAACATCAACGCGGTGCCGGTGGTTACGCTGTTCCTGACCGGCGACCGTTCGCTGGACGACCTCTACGATTATGTCGACGACACGCTTTCCGACCAGTTCTCCAGTTTGCCGGGCGTCGGAGAAGTCCGCATCCACGGCGGCAACGAGGTTCAGCTTCATATCGTGCTGAATCCCGAAAAGCTGGCCGCCGCCAACCTGACGATCGCGGATATCGTCAACAAGCTGGCCGCCAACAACGCCAAAGTGCCGGCCGGCCGCATCAAAGATCACGGCGAAGAGATCAGCGTCACTTACGATGCGGAGTTCCGCAACTTTGAAGCGCTGCGGGAATTGGAGATCAGCAAAGATGTCGGCAAACGTGTCTACCTGGGCGACGTGGCGGACATCCAGTTGATGTCCAAGGAAATCCGCCAGGAGGGGTACTGGAACGACGAACTCGGCGTTGCCATTGAGATTGTCAAGAAGAGCGATGCCAATGCGGTGAAAGTGATCGACGCGGTCCGCAAAAAATTCGATACACTGGTCAACCGCGGCGGTATCCCGCGGGGCATGACGCTGCACTGGTTCAAGGATACCGGCGCTTTTGTCCAGGCTTCGGTGGATGATGCGTGGAGCAGCATTGCCATGGGAATTTTGCTGACGGCGGTGCTGCTGTTTCTGTTTCTGCCTGAGCCGCGTTCCACTTTCATCATTGCGGTGACGATGCCGGTGTCGGTGGTGATTACCTTTGCCGCGATGAACATGATGGGATATACGTTCGACATGATGACGCTGATTTCGCTCGGCTGTTCGGCCGGCGTGCTGGTCACCAACTCGATTGTGGTAATTGAGAATATTTTCAAAAAGCTCCATGCCGGCAGCGACCGCAAGTCGGCCGCCGCCGACGGCTGCGGCGAAGTGATCAATGCGGTGGCTGCCAGCGCCCTGACCAATGTGGTGGTGTTTGTGCCGGTGGCGCTGATGACCTCGGTGGCCGGCATGATTCTGGCGCCGTTCGCCGGCGTGATGGTGATTGCGACGCTGGTGTCGTTGTTCGTCAGTTTTACTTTGACGCCGATTCTGGCGTCGCTGCTGCTGTCGGAGAATACCCGGCCGGGTGTTTGGAACCGGCGGTTTTTTTACCTCTGGGACAAGGGATATGACCGGTTGGCCGGCGGTTTCGACCGGTCGATGCTCTGGACGCAACGCCGGCCCGGCGTGGTCATCCTGGCAATCGCGATCGGCAGTGTGCTGGTCTGCAAATATGTCGTGCCGCATATCGGGGTTTCTTTCATGCCGGACAACGACCAGAGCGAGTTCTCGGTGAAACTCGAATTTCCGTCGAATTACAACATCGACCAGACCCGGGAGCGGACTCTGGAGATTCTGGCGATGCTGCGTTCGCTGCCGTATGTGAATGCCACCGGTACGACGATCGGTTACAACAATGCGATGACCGGACAGGTGTCGCAGGGGGTGTATCTGGCGCAGGTCACCGTGCGGGTCAAACCCAAAGAAGAGCGGGCCCCGCTGGAAACGCTGATGGAGGAGGTCCGGCAGGAGTTATCCCGTTTCCAGAATTTGCAATACACGCTGGCGATTCCGAAGACGAATGGCGGTTCCGGGGCGGAGGTCACCGGTTTGATTGCCGGTCCCGAGTTTGCCGAATTGGAAAAATACAATCGCATCGGTTCGACGATCCTGAAAAACAGCGGCATTGCCAAGGACATTGATTCCAGCGTCCGCATTGGCAAACCGCGCATCAATCTGCTGCCGCGCCGTCCGGTGCTGAAAAATCTCGGACTGGATGCGGTGCCGCTGGGGACGACCATCGCCGGATTTTTCGAAGGCGTTGAAGTTGGCACCTACAAGGTCGGCAGCCGGACATTCGACATCCGGGTGAAAATGGAAGCGCCGGACGGGCTGGAAGAGGCGGAAAAGCTGACGACCGGCTCCCTGGCCGGCCGGCCGATCAATCTGGACGTGCTGACCGAACAGGAGCGGGATAATGTGTCAATCTGCGTCATCCGGCAGGACAAGGAACGGTCGGCCTGGCTCTATGCCAATCCGGCCGCCGGGGCGGTGGCCAGCGATGTGATCGGCGTATTGCAGAAGGAACTGGCGCCGCAACTGCCGCCCGGTTACCGGCTGACTTTCGCCGGCACGGCGGAAATGATGGAGGACGGCGTCCGCGATTTCATCGAAGTGTTCGCGATCGCCATTTCGCTGACCTACCTGCTGATCGCGGCGATCATGGAGTCGTGGTCGCGGCCGTTTTTGATCATGTTCACGGTGCCGCTCGGGTTTGTCGGATTGTTTCTGGCGCTTTATCTGTCCGGGACATCGTTGTCGATCGTCGGGATGCTCGGCGGAGTGATGATGATTGGCATCGTCGTCAACAACGCGATCCTGATCATGGACGAGTGTGCGGTGTTGAGCCGGGGAGGAACCGGGACGCATCAGGCGATGCTCAGTGCCGCCCGGAGCAAATTCCGGCCGATTGTCATGACCTCGATCGCTTCGGTCGCCGGCATGTTGCCGATGGCGTTCGGCACCGGGCTCGGTTCGGAAATTCGTTCCAGCTGCGGTATCGGCGTGGTCGGCGGCCTGACGCTTTCGGCCATCCTGACGCTTTATCTGATTCCGGCGATGTATTTCAAGTTCGTCCGGGATACCGACTTGCCGAAGCCGACATTTGGGCAGCGCATTCTCGGTTTCTTCGGCATTCGGCACCGGTGAAGCGCAGCCTAACAATTTCGTGCGGCGGCTCCGGAACCGGAACGCCGCGGAAATCGGCAGTTTCCCGGCTTGACCGAGCCGGACCTCCTGGCGTCTTATGCGGTATGTTTCCCATTGGTCGACATCGAATAGACGAAAATTTCCGGATGATCCGTCCCCGCCGGCCAATCGGTGAGGCGGGCGACCGAAACAGAGGGCGGCAGCCCGTCCCGCGTGGTAGGGGCTTCGACTGCGATTGCCTCGAGCGCTTTGCCCGGCAAAGAAGGCAACAGGGTAAAACGACTCTCCAACGCATGCCAGTCATAGTCGATTTTTTGCGAAGAAATCAACCGCCTTGCCGGTCTTTCGCTTCCGCTTCCGGCCGCAACCCGGGGGATGATGCCGGAGGATCAGGGATGCGCCTTGCGGTATTCCCAGGGCGGCTGCGGATCGGTGTACTGCCAGAGGCCGCGCCGGTTCAGGCGGGCGGTGGCTTCGGCCATGCTGAGATCGATTTCATTTTTGGCGTAACTCTTGTACCACCAGGCCATGCCGGCGCTGAGCATCGCTTTGTTGACATAGAGGTCGCCGCAGTAAATTTTGGCGACCGCCCGGCCGTAAGGGTCCAGATTGAGCACCTCGGCGCGAACTTCCCTGTCCAGAACCAACTCTTCCAGCGCCCGGCGGGAGTCCTGGCCGAACTCCTGGTCCGCTTCCGGGGCGTCGATGCCGTAAAAACGGATTTTATATTTCCTGGAGCCGTCCTGGGCGAGCAAGGTTGCGGTGTCGCCGTCATAAACGGCGATGATTTTGCCGGTCAGGGTGCTGTTTTCACTGGCGGTGCCGTAGGGAATCTCCGGAATGAATACCCGCGCGTAGCGGGGCAGCAGGCCTTTGGCCTGGTTGATCACCAGCCCGATGCGGTCCAGCCGGTCCAGATTGGTCAGGACGGCGCCCAGCAGCAGGAAAAAAACGGCGCCCAGCAGAAATTTCCAGCCGCGCCGGCGTTGGGAAGAGGCCGTGGATTTGCGGCTGCGCCGTCGGTTTGCTGTTCTTGCCATTCCAATTCCCATAGAAGTCGCGTTGATTGGTATAAAGATCCGGAATAAATAATATAGCCAGCGGCCGGATTCTTGTCAATTGCCTTCGACGGGTAAAACGGATGGAAAATCAGCCCGGGCGTCAATTGCCTTCGATCGGCGGTTGTCCCGAGCGGGTTCCGACCGCGCCGGTTCGGTCCAATCGGCGGGGGAACGGGAGCGAAAGGCGTGAAGAAAGGCGGCGTAACGGATAAAAAAATTTGATTTCCGGTAAAGATGCAGTAAATTCTAACTATATAGTGAAACCTTTTCATCAAGGAGTAATCATGAAAAAATTTTGGTTGAGCTGTTTTTGCCTGGGATTGTGCGGCCTGACGATGGCGGCGGAGAGCAAAACGGGCGCGTCGCCGACGCAACTGCAGCCGGCGCCGGCTGCGGCAACGCCGGCGGAGAAATGGGATTTCTTTCAATTTTGCTGCTGGCCGGATTATCCGCCCGGCACTTCCTCGACGGCGGCGTATGGCATCCGGCTGGGGGTGCCGTTCAGCGGCGGCACCACGCAGGTGGTCGGCGCTGAAATCGCCGTGCTCGGTGCGATGTCCGATTATGTCGACGGCTTTCAGGGCAGTCTGATCACGGCGTTGACCCGTGACCTCAACGGCGCCCAGGTCAGTCTGGTCAATATCGCCGAAGATGTCGACGGTTTCCAGTTCGGTATTTTCAACATGGCGCAGGGCAAATCGTTCCAGATCGGTTTGCTCAATTACATCGAAGACGGCGCGTTTCCGGTGCTGCCGATCATCAACTTCAAATTTTAATCAGAGTGTACTGGAGGAGAAACAATGATGTTAAAGCAACTAATGACCGTTTTTTGTGCCGCGCTGCTCAGTCTGGGTGCGGTTGGCGCCGACAATACCGAAACGCTGCCGCCGCTGGAGGATTATACATTGTTCCAGCTCGGCTTTCTGCCCGGAGTGCCGTCGAGCACTTACAATTCCAACGTTTTCGGCATCAAGACCGGCCAGCCGATCAGCACCGGCATCGGCCGGGTTTACGGTTTGGAGGCTTCCTGGCTGATTTCCGGGACGGCGCACATCAAAGGCATTCAGGCGTGCTGGGTCTACTGCCAGAATGAGGATTTCGACGGCATCCAGGCCAACTTCCTCTGCAACCGCAATACCGGCGGGTTCAACGGCATCCAGGCGACGCTCGGCGTCAACGTGTCCGGCGGACTGGGACAGGGCCTGCAGGCCAGCGCGCTGAATGTCTCCGGCGACATGGTCGGCCTGCAGCCGGCGGCGACGGTCAATGTCTCCGGCGACATCACCGGCATTCAGGCGGCGGTGTTGGTCAACGTTTCCAGGAAACTGACCGGTTTCCAGACCGGTTTGTACAATCAGGCGACCGAGAGCAAAGGATTCCAGCTCGGTTTGATCAACCTTGCCGAAGGAACCGGCGCCCAGTTCGGGCTGATCAATTATATCAAGGACGGTGCGATCCCGTTCATGCCGTTCTTCAATTTGAGCTTGTAAAACCATCCCGGAGCGACGGCGGAGGAAAAATGAACAGAAAAATAGGGTTGATCATTTGCGGCCTCGGCGCCGTCTGTAACTGGTCGGGAGTGGCGGCGGAGTCGAAAGATTCCGCCGTTGTTTTTCAGGATGCGGCGCCCGCCGCTTCCTGGTACAGCATCGGCGTCGGGAGCAGTGAGGAGGACGACTTCATGGCCGAGGCGGCGCATTGGAAAACGCCGGAACGGGTGGATACGGTGCTGCTGCGGCTGGGATTGCCGTTCAACGACGCCCGCAACGCGGTGACCGGCCTGGATATGGCGCTGGTTTCGACCGGCGCGGTTCAGATTGACGGCCTGCAGTATGGATTTCTGACCTGGAGCGATGCGGTTGACGGCTGGCAGGGCAGCTTGTTTTACGGCCTGGTCAACCGGAAATTGCAGGGGCTGCAAAGTTCACTGGTGCTCTGTCAGGCGACGCAGTTCGACGGCATTCAATTCAGCTTGGTCAATGTCGCCTACCCGGGGGTGGAGCCGTTGCCGCCGAAAACCTCCGAAGCGGTCCTGGCTTCCTTCGAATCCAGCGGTTTGCAATGCGGTGTCATCGGCAACCTGGCCGATCGTTTCGAAGGGATTCAAGGCGGCGTTTTCAGCAACCACGCCGAAGAAATCACCGGTCTGCAGGCCGCTCTGTACAATCGGGCGGCCGGATGCGACGGCATTCAATTGAGCGGTATCGGCCGGAGCGACGATCTCAACGGTTACCAGCTCAGCTTGCTGGTCAGCCAGGCGGACAGCGTCGGCGGCGTTCAGGCGGCGCTGATCAACCAGACGGCGCGCCTGGAGGGATTCCAGTGCGGCGTTACCAACGTGGCCGAGTTTGGCGGTGTTCAGATCGGGTTGTTCAATCTCGCCGAAGCCGGCGGTTTGCAAATCGGCCTGTTCAATTATCTGGCGGATGGTTTTCTGCCTTTTTTCCCGTTGGTCAATTTCTGACGGCGGCAAAATTTATCCTGCCGTGCACCGCAAGGCCGGAGATAAGGCATGGCGACGCGGGCGGGTACAACAGGCGGGACGATGGAAGAGTCGGAATTGCTTCCGGAATTTTCTTCGCGGTGTTTCTGCTGGGCATGCTGCTGACGCCGTTGATTGTCAACTTCCTGCTGGCCTGATATTTTTCCGCTTCCTTCAGAACAGGCGCAATTGCTGGGAATCTTCCGGCGTATCGTTTTCCATCGCCTTTTTGCGCCGTTTGGCCTGATAGGGCACCGTGCTCTCGGCCAGATGGTGGCTGCCGGGCATGCGCTCCTGCTGCGGTTTGGCGGCGCTGTTTTCCAGTGACTCCAGAATGGCGTTGGCCCGGTCGACGACTGCCCGTGGCAGACCGGCGAGCTTGGCGACATGAATGCCGTAGCTTTTATCGGTGCCGCCCGGCACGATCTGCCGCAGGAAGATAATCTGTTCGCCGTACTCCTTGACTGCGACGTTGTAATTGTCGACGCCGCGTTTGGTTTTGGCCAGTTCGGTCAATTCGTGGTAATGGGTGGCGAACTGGGTCCGGCAGCGGCAATGTTCATCATCATGCAGGTATTCGGCAACCGCCCAGGCGATGCTCAGCCCGTCGAAGGTGCTGGTGCCGCGGCCGATCTCGTCGAGAATGACCAGGCTTTTCGGCGTGGCGTGGTTGAGGATATTGGCGGTTTCGACCATTTCAACCATGAAGGTACTCTGGCCGCGGGAGAGGTCGTCGGCCGCGCCGACCCGGGTGAAAATCCGGTCGACCAGTCCGATGTTGGCGGAATCGACCGGGATGAAGGACCCCATCTGCGCCATCAGCACCAGCAGCGCGGTCTGGCGGATATAGGTCGATTTGCCGGCCATGTTCGGCCCGGTGATGATCATCATCCGGTGGCGGTCGCCGTCGAGGTGGACATCGTTGGGAACGAAACGCTCGGAAGTCATATTGGCGTCGAGTACCGGATGGCGGCCGCCGATGATCTCCAGAGTGTTATCTTCCAGAATATGCGGCCGCTGGTAACGGCGGTCGCGGGCGCATTCGGCCAGCGAACAGATGACATCGAGGATGGCCAGATTGGCGGCGGCGGTCTGGATTTCCCGGGTAAAGCCGAGGACGTATTCCCGCAACTCCTGGAAGAGCTGGTATTCGAGCGCTTTGGCTTTGTCCTCGGCGCCGAGGATCTTGCTTTCCAGCTCCTTGAGTTCCGGGGTGATGAAGCGTTCAGCGTTGACCAGCGTCTGCTTGCGGATATAATCGTCCGGCACCAGATTCAAATTGGCCTTGCTGATTTCAATGTAGTAGCCGAACACCTGGTTGTATTTGACCTTCAGCGACTTGATCGTCGTGCGTTCCTGTTCGCGCTGCTGAATGGAGCTGAGCCAGTTCTTGCCTTCGGTGGCGGCCTGCCGGAATTCATCCAGCGCGGCGTTGTAACCGGTTTTGAAGACGCCGCCGTCGTTGAGGCCGAGCGGCGGCTCCTCGACGATGGCGGCGGCGATGCGTTCCGCCAGCTCCGGCAGCACCGGAATCGCCTGGTCGACTTCTTCGAGCAGCGGCGTGGCGAAATTTTCCAGCAGCGCTTTGACGCCCGGCAGCACGCTGACGCTGTTGGCCAGCGCCAGCAGGTCGCGGGCGTTGGCGTTGCCGAGGTTCAGGCGGGCGATGATCCGCTCCAGGTCGCGGACGATGCCGAGCGTTTCATGCAGTTCGGCCAGCGTCAGCGGGTCGTCCTTGAGCGCTTCGACGGCGTCGAGCCGGCGGTTGATCGCCTCGCGGTCATACAGCGGTCTCAAAATCCAACTGCGCAATAACCGGCCCCCCATTGGCGTCACCGTGCGGTCCAGCACATGCAGCAGCGTTCCGGATTTGTCGGTGCCGAACATCGGCTCGACCAATTCGAGATTGCGCTGCGAGATGGCATCCAGCTCCAGCGATTGCGCCGGGTTGTAGACGCTCAGTTTGGTGATATGGGTGGCGTTCTGCCGGAGGTTTTCAGTGGCGTAATACAGCACCGCGCCGGCGGCGGAAACCGCCAGCGGCAGGTTGCGGCAGCCGAAACCGTCCAGCGAAAGAACGCCGAAATGGCGTTTCAGAAGCTCTTCCGAACAGTCGAAGGCGAAAATCCAGTCGTCCAGCGGCGTATAGAGCAGTTTATCGTTGGTTTTCGGAAAATTACCGTCCTTTTCCCAGCCTTCGTATAAACTTTTCGGTACGATACATTCCCGGCTGCCGAGCCGGTTCAGTTCGGTTTCCAGCTTGTCCTGTCCGGCGATTTCGGTCACCCGGAATTCTGCCGTGCTGATGTCCAGCGAGGCGAGGGCGAAACGGTCTTTGCGTTCCAGCAGGGCCAACAGGAAGTTGTTGCGTTCCGGCTGTAGCACCGTGCTGTCGACGACCGTTCCCGGCGTAATGATCCGGGTGACCGCCCGTTTGACGATGCCTTTGGCCAGCCGCGGATCTTCCAGTTGTTCGGCGATCGCCACCTTAACGCCGGAAGTCAGCAGCCGCGGCAACTGGATGTCCAGCGCATGGTAGGGAAAGCCGCACATCGGCACGCCGCCGCGTTTGGTCAGTACGATATCCAGAACGCTGCTGACCCGCGCCGCGTCCTCGAAGAACATTTCGTAGAAGTCGCCGAGCCGGAACAGCAACACCGCATCCGGCGGAATTTCCGCTTTGGCGGCGCGGTACTGCTTCATCATTGGCGTCAAGACTACTTCATTGCTCATGTTCGGTGATCCATTTTTTTCCTGCGGCGGCCGCGGTGGCGGTCGTTGCCGGACGGTTGCGGTTTTGAAAGCGAAACGGCCGGGCCGTCGAGAAACGGTCCGGCCGAATGCAATCGATCAATCAACTGGACGACTGATTATTCGCCCAGCTCCTTCAACGCCGCTTTGCGGCTCAAACGGATTTTGCCGGACTGGTCGATGTCGATGACTTTGACGGTCACGAAATCGCCTTCCTGGCAGATATCCCTGACTTCACGCACCCGGTAATCGGCCATTTCCGAAATGTGCAGCAGTCCGTCCAGACCCGGCAGAATTTCGACGAAAGCGCCGAAGTCGCGGACCGTCACCACTTTGCCGCGGTAAATTTTGCCGATTTCGGCTTCGGCGGTGCAGCCGAGCACCCGTTCCTTGGCTTTTTCCAGCAGCTCCTTGTTCGGCGACATGATTTTAACGTTGCCGTCGTCGTCGACGTCGATGGAGGATTGCGTCTCTTCGGTGATCGCTTTGATATTCTTGCCGCCGGGGCCGATCAGGGCGCCGATCTTGGCGGGATTGATGACGATGGTTTCCAGCCGCGGCGCCCGCTCGCTGATCTCGGCGCGCGGCTCCGCGATGCAGGCGGTCAGCGTGTCGAGGATCTTGTAACGCGCCAGCCGGTTGCGTTCCATCCCCTGGCAGAGCAGGTCAATGCTGATGCCCGGCAGCTTCAAATCCAACTGGAAACCGGTGATGCCGGCTTTGGTGCCGCAGACCTTGAAGTCCATATCGCCGAAATGGTCCTCGGCGCCGATGATATCGGTCAGCAGCAACGCCTGATCGCCGCCGGTGACCAGGCCGCAGGAGATGCCGGCGACCGGCGATTTGATCGGCACGCCGGCATCCATCAACGCCAGCGTCGCGCCGCACACCGAGGCCATCGAGGTCGAACCGTTCGAGCTCATCACTTCGGAAACGCAGCGGATGACGTAAGGGAAATCCTTCGGAATCACTTTGGAAACCGAGCGTTCCGCCAAGTCGCCGTGACCGATTTCGCGCCGTCCGGGACCGGTGATCCGGCCGACTTCGCCGACGCTGTAGTTCGGGAAGTTGTACTGCAGATAAAACCGCTTGGAGAACGGGGTACCGTCACCGGTGATATTGTCATATTCCTGCGAATCTTTTTCATTGCCGAGCGTGGCGACGACCAGCGCCTGGGTTTCGCCGCGGGAGAACAGGCCGCTGCCGTGAACGATCGGCAGCACGCCGACTTCGGCGGACAGCGGACGGATTTCGTCGATGCCGCGGCCGTCCGGGCGGAACTGTTTTTCGAGGATGGCGTTGCGGGTTGTTGTCCGGACCAGGTCGTCGAATGCCTTGTGCATTTCCAAGCCGAATGCGTCGTCGCTCATGCCGGGGAAATCGCCCCGCATCGTCAACATCGCCGCTTCGAGCAGCTCGTCCATCGCCTGCATCCGGTCGTTTTTACCCGGAATCAGGCAGACTTCTTCAATCTTACCGCTACAGAAAGCGTGCAATCCGGCCGTGATTTCCGGCGGCACCAGATAGAGCTTCGGCGTTTTTTTGGTCTTGCCGGCTTTGGCGGCCAGCTCCAACTGGGCGGCACACTGGACTTTGACGATTTCATTGGCGAAATACATCGCTTCGGCCAATTCGTCTTCCTGGCATTCATTGGCTTCGCCCTCGATCATGATCACCTTGTCCGGCAGACCGGCGTAGATCAGGTCGATCGTGCTTTCGGCCATTTCGGCGATCGTCGGGTTGGCGATCAGTTTGCCGCCGACCTTGCCGACCCGCACCGCGCCGATCGGTCCCTGGAACGGCAGGTCGGACAGCACCAGCGCGGTGCTGGCGCCCAGCATGCTCAGCACGTCCGGCTCATTGACGCCGTCGGCGCTCAACAACATGCCGTAGACCTGCACTTCATCGTAAAAACCGTCCGGGAACAGCGGCCGCAACGGCCGGTCGGTCACCCGGCAGGTCAGAATTTCTTTTTCACTGGGACGGCCTTCCCGTTTGATATAGCCGCCGGGGAAGCGGCCGGCCGCGCTGTATTTTTCCCGGTAGTCGACCTGCAGCGGGAAGAAATCGGTGCCGGGCCGGGCCGGGCCGGAGCAGGCGGCGGAAATAACAATGGTGTCGCCGAGGCGCACCAGGCAGGAGCCGTTGGCGAGGTTGGCCATCTTGCCGGTGGAAATTTCCATGGTGCGGCCGGCATCCAGTTGGAACACGACTTTTTGTTCTGACATGATTTGTCCTTTGTTTTGCGCCGGTACAACACCGGCAGTCTTGGTTTGGACTTGTCAGGAACGGGAAAGCATCGGCCTTTTCGGCCCGAACGTTTGATGCGGAATCGCGGTATCAACACCCGGAAAGAATATCTTCCGGACGCTGATAGCGTCCGAATTCCACAACCGCCGGACAGGCATCCTGTTCTGACAAGCAGGTTATTTTCCTTACTATATCCAGTCGCCGCTAAAAAACAACTTTTCTTTTGGGAAAATTGCCGCTTTTCACCGAAATGCGTCGGCGTCGTCAGCAATGCTGCCGCGCTTCGAACTCCTTCAGCCGGACGACGATGTCGGCCAGTCCGGCGAAAATATGGTTCGGCCGGTAGGGAAAGCGTTGCAGGTCCCGTTCGGAAGTGACGCCGCTTAAGACCAGCACCGTGTCGATTTCCGATTCGACGCCGGCGATGATGTCGGTATCCATCCGGTCGCCGATGATCAGTGTCTCGCAGCTCGGCACGTCCAGGCGTTTGCCGGCCCGGCGCATCATCAGCGGGTTGGGCTTGCCGACGAAATAGGCCTTCTTGCCGGTGACCAGTTCGATCGGGGAAATCAGCGCTCCGGTGCCCGGAATGGTGCCGGCTTCGCTCGGCCCGGAGACGTCCGGACAGGTGCCGATCAATTTGGCACCGTCCTGGACCAGGAACGTCGCTTTTTCCAGCCGTTCGTAACCGTAGGAGCGGGTTTCGCCGACGACGACATAATCCGGATTGGTGTCGTTCATCGAAATGCCGCGCTCATACAGCGCGTTGAACAAACCGGCTTCGCCGATGACGAAAGCGGTGCACTGCGGCTGCTGCCGGGACAGAAATTCGGCCGTGGCCAGGGCGCTGGTGTAGAATTGCTTCTCCTCAAGTTGAATGCCGAGCCGGGCCATCTTTTCCTGCAGTTCGCGCGGCGTCCGTTCGCTGGCGTTGGTCAGGAAAAGGAATTTCTTATCGTGCTTTTTCAACCAGTCGACGAATTCGACGGCGCCGGGCAGCAGCAGATTGCCGTGATAGACGACGCCGTCCATATCCAGAATGAAAGCTTGTTTGTCGAAAAAATCCTGCATGAGGCGATTCCTTTTTTTATCCCCGTACCATACAGCCGGAACGACGGCGATGCAAATTCCCTTGCGGATAATTGCCGGCGGCCTCCAGGCGTATCCCGTTGTCCGGTTCCGGTCCAAGCGGCAGGGCGAAAACGGTCCGACCGGGTGAAAGGGACGATTTTTTATTAATTCCTGCCGGCGATGGGCCTTCCTGACTTGACGGAGAAGATTTGCCGATTTATTTTTCCTGTATGCAAGTTCGCTTATTCGTGGAAGTCAATGGGTATTGCGCCCCCTCTGTTTTGACGGCTTGGAAAGTGGCCGGGAAAAGATAGGACGCCGGAAACTTCTTCTTTTTCATCGGCTGGCGGATTACGGAGGGAGACTCGGTTATGAAATTTTTGTCGTACGGCCGGAACGGCCGGATTGCCACCGGCCTGCTGGCCGCTGTGGTGATGCTCTGTTCCTGCCGCCAGTCCGGCTTGCCGTCGCCGGATGCCGCGCGGCCGCGCAGGGCGGTCCTTGCCTGGGGAGCCGATGCGGAAATCGGGCGGCAAATCGTTGCATTCAGCGGCATTGCCAATCCGCGGATTCTGCTCTTCTGTGCGCCGGCGGGCGACAGTGAAGCGGCTTTTGCCGGGGCGCGGGCGATGTTTGCCGGCCAGAGCGACCGAATCGAGGCGGTGCCGCTGCTTGCTGCCGGTATTGCGCTGGCCGAACTGCGCGAAAAAGTCGCCGGGGCGGATATCATCTGGGTTTGCGGCGGCATGACCGAGTGGCTGGCCGGGGCGTGGGAGCGCGCCGCGCTGCCGGACGCGCTGCGCGACGCTTATGAACACGGGACGGTGGTCGCGGGTTACAGCGCGGGAGCAATCTGCTGGACGGTTGCCGGATACAATGACTTTGCCGACGGCCGTTTCGACCTGATTGCCGGGTGCGGTGCGCTGCCGATCCTGTTCTGCCCGCATTATCAGGATGCCGTCTGGGCGGGATTCGACGAACGGCTCGAACAAATCGAAGGCGCCGGAACCCCGGCGGTTGCCTGGGCGCTGACCGACGGGGCGGCATTGTTTTTTACCGACGGCCGTGCCGAAATCCGCTTCAATTCTCCGGCGGCCCGCGCCTGCCGTTTCGAGCGCGACGGCGCGGTTTGGAAAAAGCGGGAGTTTTCGCCGGTCCGGCCGGAGGCGGAATGAGGCGCGTTGCCGTTTGCTTCCGACCCGAGCCGGCGGATGATTTTTTAACGAAATAAAAATCAGAAAGCCCGGCGCAGAACGCCGCCGGGGAAACTGGGCCGTAAAATCGCCGGCTGGAAACGATTGTCCAATCGTTTCCTAATCATTTTTTTGGGAAAACTCATCGAAAACTAGTATTTCCCTCACCGAATTTTAACCGACGAAACTTATGTTAAAAGACTGGAACGCCCTGCCGTGTCGCAACGGCGGCTGGTGAAGGTAGAAGTAAGCACATACATAACGGGAGATTCGGAGCAGTGCAGCAGACGGTAGGGAAACAGATTCTTGGTGGCGCGCTGGCCGTCCTGGCCGCCGTTTCGGCGGCCGGGCAGGAAACGGCAATGCCGGTGGACGCGATTCCGGCGGAGAAGGTTCAGAAAATTCGGTTTGTCGAGGACGACGCCCAGAATTATATGGTGTCTAAGCTCTATGAACTCAAACACCAGCAGGCCAACGATCTCGTCCCTTTCATTCTCGGGGCGATCAAGCGGTATGCCGAAAACGGTTCCGCCGACCGCATCAATTACGCGGCCGGCGGCAAACAATTCGTTTCAGTGAGCTGTCCGGAGCCGCTGATGCCGTACATCGACGATATGATCGCCAAGCTCGACCGTCCCGGCGCCAGAGGGCCGGACGGTTCCGGAATCGACGGCACCGGCATTGTCCGCAGCGTCTATACGCCGGTCTGGCGTTCCAGCGAAACGATGATGAACGTCATGATCAAGGCGGGAATTTCTTCCAATGCCACCGAGGGGGCGAATCAGGATGCGGTGGTGGCGTTTGACGCGGCGACAAACCGGATTTACTGGAAGGATTCCATCCGCAAGGACGAGGATATGAAGAAATATCTCGCCTGGCTGGACCGGCCGGTGCCGCAGTTTACCATTTCGCTGAAGGTTTACGACGTCCGGGAGAGCAGCCTCAGGGACCTGGGCATCGATTATCTGGCCTGGAAAAATGGACCGGGGTTGAACCTTTTCGAGGCCGGTGCGACTTTTCTGGAAGGCTCGGCGCTGGAAAATTCCTTTGGGCCGTACGGTTTTTTCCTGTTCGCGCCGTCTTTCGATTTTTCATTCGTGCGGTTGCTGCAGCAGGACGGCAGGGCGCGGCTGGCCACCAGCGCCAGCCTCTCGATCGCCACCGGGCACGATGCGAAACTCAAATTTACGCCCGCCTATCAGAACCTGGTCAAAGATGACAAATTTGCCAGCGCGGTTGCGGCTTCCGCCAATGACAAATTGGAGTTGACCGTCACCGAGCCGGTGATTGCGCTGTCGGGCAAGACCGACCGGAAGACCGGGCAGCTCGGCTACAGCGAAGCGGATTATGCCGCACAGTGCGGCGTGCTGAATTTTTTCTATACGCTGGAGATGCAAAATGTTGTCGAACGGGACAATCACGGCAATGAGCTTTATGAAACGGTGACGACCATCGGCGCCTTTTCCATTCAAACCGGCGCCGAACGGCTGCTGTCCCGCTGGGTCCGGGAAGAGGAGGTTGAACAGACCATCGGCGTTCCGTTCCTCTGTGAGCTGCCGGTGCTGAAATATCTCTTCGGCACGACGACGCGGACTACAGAGAAACATTTCTATTTCGTTGCGGTCAAAGCCGAATTGCTGCATCCGGATGCCGAAATTGCCGCCGTCACCGGTAAGCTGCTGGCGGCTTCCGAACTGGTCAACCCGGAGGAGCGATAACCGATGCGGTGGAAATCAACTTTGACAGCCCTGCTGCTGCCGGCCGCTTTCCCGGCACTCGCCAACCAGCAGCCCACTTCCAACGACAATCCGGCTTACAGCCAGAGCAACGTCCAGGCGCAGTTGCGCCTGAACATCCGCGAAGACGCGGAAGTGGTGCATTTTATCCGCGACACCAACGATCCCAAAATCATCACCAAAACCTATGTGCTGAAACATGCCGATCCGTATTCGATCCGTCCGTATCTGCGGGAGATGGTCCAGACGCTGCGGGTCGATTACAACAACGCCGCCGGCCGCGCCAATCCGGATTATTACAATGTTTACAGCAAGGAAAACCGGGACGGGACGGCGAAAATTTTCGTGCCGACCGGTATCGAATGCGTCAAGTTTGCCGACGGCACCGGGGTGATCATGGTGTCCGCCGAGGAATACCGGTTCGCGTCGAGTCCGAACGGCATGGGAATCGACGAACTGGTCGAATCGCTCGATGCGCCGGGAATCATGAACTCCTCCGGCCAGCCGAAATATATCTATTTCCCGGCCAACCGGAGCGCCAGGGAACTGCAGGCGATGATCAAGCTGGTCGGCGCCAATGTTTCCAACGATACGGTGGAGCTGATCGGCGGCAAGGACAAAGTGGAGGTGGACGAGGATTTGAACTGTCTTTTTCTCAATACGGCATTGTATTCCCGCAAGAACATCGAGGAGATGTTGAAACTCTATGACGTGGCCCATCCGGAAGTCCGGATCAGTTGCACGGTTTACGAGCTGGACGCGGAGAACGACGGCATGCTCGGCGTCGATTTCCAGTCCTGGAAAAATAACGACGGCGTCCGGTTGTTCAATACCGGCGCCAATTTTTCGAAAAATTACAACGTCGGGGATATTTTAACCCCGGTCGCTCCGGACGGGACGGTCAATACCCACTATTTCAATTTCGAACCGAAGTGGAACACCAAATTCCTGGATTTTCTGGTTTCCAAAGGGAAAGCGAAAATCGTCTCGACCGGCGAACTGGCTGTCCAGAACGGTTCGACCGGCCGCATCCGGCGCTCCAGCGGCATTCTGTACGCGGCGTCGGCGCCGCTGGAACCGACGCCGTTGCCGGACGGAACGAGACAGCAGCACGGCAACGCCGTCGAGGTGAAAACGGCCAACGACCAATTCCGTTTCGAACTGGCCGTCACGCCGTCGGTCACCGCCAACGCCACCGTGCTTCAAGTCGAGGTCAACACCAGAAGCATGCTGGGGTACACTTCGACCGGAGCGGTACGGACCGGCGATTACGAGTCCAGTCAGCAGGTGATGCTCGGCAACGGGCGGAACCGTTTTTATCTGGGCGGGATTGAAAAAACGCAGGTGGTCAGCGATGTCGGCGGCGTCCCGCTGCTGAAAGATTTGCCGTTGCTGGGCTGGCTTTTTGCAACCGAGCGCGAATCGTCTAAAAAATCGCAACTGGTCGTCGTCGCCGAATGTGAAATTGTCCGGCCGGACACCGAAATTGCCGCAAGTGACCTGGAACGGATTGAAGTGATCCGGCGGGAAACCCAGGGGGCCGGCGAGGAGAACCGCTACGGTTATCGGCAGTGGCTGCTTGACGCCGGGCGGTAAGTGGGCGGCCGGAGTGCGATCAATCGCACTCCGGGCCAGGGGAGCTTATTCCAGACTGCGCCGGCTGCCGGCGAGATAGTCGGCATAGGTTTCCAGTTCGGTTCGCAGCGCCGACGGATCGCGGCCGAGCTGCTCCATCGCCTTGATCCGGTAGCGCAGGTTGCGGTAGTAACGCCGGTCGATACGTTCCGTTCCGGCTTCCGGGACGAGGAACTGCAACGGGAAAAACGGGATGGCAAGACCGTCGCCGGCCGCCGCGGCCCGTTCCAGGTATTGTTGCGCCAATGGCTCTTTCCCGGCGCGCCGGGCGGCGAGGGCGGCGTGAAAATAGCCTTCCGCCTCTCTGTTGGCGGCCGGGGCGCCGATGCCGACATTTTCCGGATATTCGGTTGCCTTGAGATAATATTCCATCGCCGCCTGGTCGTTTCCGGTCGCTTCGGCCTGTCTGGCGAGCTGAAAGTAACCGCATTCATACAGTTCGCGGCTCAGCAGTTTTCCTTCGCACAGTGTAAAATGGCTGGCGGCGAACAGCCGGGGGACGCTTTCCGGTTGATTGCAGCAGAGCAACGCCTGAATTCTGGCCAGTTGCAGGCGCAAATCGGCCTCGAAGGCGGCTGGCGGCAGGGTGAACAGTTGCAGGGCGGCTTCCGGCTGCCCGGCTTCCTGCAAAATTGCGGCGGCGGCGATTCGGGTTTTGGTGGCGGCTTCCGGTCCGACGGCGGCGGCGTAGCCGGCGGCGACCGGCACGTTCCGGTCGATTTTCCAGTAATAGAACATTAAAAGACTGCGCGCCGCAGCTTGCAGCGGACCGCGGACCATCAGCAGCCGGACGACCGCTTCCTCCCAGCGGTCCTGGGCCGCCAGCAGGCAGCCGAGCTGGAAACAGCTCTCCGGGTTCTGAAATTGCCGCAGAATTGCTTCGTCCTCCCGCCGGAACGCCGGCCAGGAATTCCACTGCGGATTTTTCGGTTTCCGGCCGGTAAGCGCCGCCAGATAATAGCGGGCGATGGCAATGTTTGCCGTCCATTCTCCCTGCAGCAGCCGGATCGCGGCCTCCCGGTCGTCGAGCTGGCAGTAAGCGCATACCGCTTCCATGCGGAATTGGTCGCCGACGGCCGGAGCGCCGCCGGCGAGAAACCGTTCCCCCCAACCCAGCGGATCCCAGCGGAAGGCCCGGCGTCCGGCTTCCAGGCTGGCCCGGTTGTCGATGCCGAGACGGCGTTCGGCGACGGCGCGCAGATGCCAGAGCCGGCTGTCGTGCGGGAATTCGCCGCAGAGCGGAATCAAGCGGGACAGCGCGGTCGTGAATTGATGCTGCCGCAGTGCCAGTTGAGCCAGCTTGAATCTGGCCCGCCGCCGGCCGCGGCCGGTTTCCGCCGCCCGCATCCAGTCCGTTTCGGCGGCCTCGAACTCCTGGCCGGAGCAATGCAGCTCGCCGCGGTAGAGCAGCGCCTCTGGATGGTGGCTGTCCCGGGCCAGCGCCAGGTCGAGGAAATATCTGGCGCGGGAGAGCTGGTTGCGGCGCAGCGCCAGGCGGCCGGCGATGGCGGCGGCCGCCGCACTGGTGCCGGCCGCGGCGCTCGCGGCGGCGGCTGAATCGTCGGCGTGTTCCTGCTGGTAAACGGCCTTGCGTTCCGGCGAAACCACAGGGAGCGGCCGTTGCCAGTCAATGACCGCGCTCGATGGCTGACGCTCCGCCGGCGTCCGGTAGGAGGCCAGCAGCCGGCCGTTGTGACGGAACAGCAGCCGGTTTCCGCCCGAAAGCTCGATTTCAACCAGCCGGCCCGGCTGCGTGTCGATGCTGTATTCCCGGCTGATCTCCTTGTCCAGCCACACCTGGATGGCCAGGCCTTCAAGCCGCCGGGCCGGACAGAGTCTCAGCCTGCCGCCGGCGGCGCCCAGATTGATGTGGGCGGTGAACTCGCGGCAGGCCAGGTTGAATCCGCCGGTGCCGGCGACCGGCAGCCAGTAATCGGTTTGGCAATGCGAATCGCCGGGAGACAGCAGCCGGTAATCCGACTGCAGCCGGAACGGCCCGGTCTGCAGCTCGCAGTAATCCTGCCGGTCGTCGCTCAGCAGGTCGATGAAGATTTTGCCGTCGCGGGCGTTGCCGAACGTCCACAGTTTCCGGCCCTTGACGACGGTGCGGTCGGCAACGTGGGCCAGGCCGAAGCTGTGATCGTGGTGATAGATGCCGAAAAAATCCTCGGTCATCTTTTCGGCGAAAACCGGAAAGTGCTGTTTGATATTTTTGAAACGGTTGATGGCGCTGCCGTCATGCTCCGGCCAGTTCAGGTAACCGAGCCGGGTGGCGTCCATCGGCGGATGGGTCAGCAGCCGGTCGGTCGTTTCCGGGTAGATGATTTCACTTTCCGGGTAGATCGGACAGGCGGCGTTGATCCAGTAGTAATAACGCTCCGGAAAATCGGTGAAATTGCACAACTTGCTGTCCAGTTCGATTGCGGAAGAATCGGGCCGCAGCCGAATCCGGACGCTCCAGCTCATTCGGCTGCAGCATTCCAGATCGCCGACGATGATCGAAGCCGAGCCGTCGGCGTCGACTTCGGTGTCGGCTTCGACCGTTTCCAGTGTGGCGGTGCAGTGACTGTTCGGGAAATTGAATTCGACACCGACGGCCGGCCAGGCGCCGCGCACCGCGAACAGCCCCGGTTTGATCGTGCGGTTGGCGTAAAAAAGCTCATGACGGTTCACCTTGTCGAAGGCCGAATAGATCCGGCCGCCGAGTTCCGGCAGGACGGTGACTTTGATAAAGTCATTTTCCAATACCAGGGCGCGGTACTGGCGCTCGACCGCTTCGCGACCGAGCAGTTCCTGGGTGGAATACGGATAGACCGGTTCGCCGCGCGGGGTGAATTCCTTCAGCAGCGGCGGTTCCGGATCGGCCGGGCCGGGCTGGTAGGTGGGCAGGGTAAGTTCGGTTTCACCGACGAATACTTGCTTCATGACAAAAAACCTTTTATTGTTCCAATCGGATGATATATTCGGCGCATTGGCGTCGGAATTGCTGGAAGTCGCTATATTTCAGTTGACCGGCGACCCGGCTGGTCCACGGGCATTCCCGGTTGGTGCCGATCAGTTGGTTGCCGTACTCGAGTCCCTGCGGCACAGGAAGCGAGGCCCGGAATTGCTGCAGAAATTCCGCCGCTTCCGCCGCCAGCTCCGGCTTGCCGCCGCGTTGTTTTTCGATCGTCTTTTCCAGCGTATAAATATAACGGTAGTCATCCATGCCTTCGCGATAGCCTTCCCAGATCAGGGTTGGGATGACCTGACCGTAATTTTCATCGTAGAAGCCGAAGATATGGCTGCCTTTCGACTCCGGAAATTCATACGGACTGCCGGTGCAGGAGTAATACATCCACGGAATCTGGAAGGAAAGATTGCTTTGCCAGAATTCGACGCCCATAACCGCCCGGTACCAGCTCGGGCTGTAAAAATAACCGACCGGATTGTAATAGGCGCCGGCCTTGCTGCCGTAGCGGTCCAGTTCCTGCTGGTAAGCGGCAAAAGTATTGCCCCGGGCCAGAAACCACTCCCAGGTGTACATGTGGCCGCTGCGGTAGTCGGCGTATGGCGCGACTGCCCGGCGCATGGCGTCGGTGCCGTCGAGGAAGTTGAAGGTGATGTAATATTGGAAGCCGTCGACCTGTTTGGCCGCTTCGGTGGCGGCCAGATAGAGCGGCAGGCGTCCGTCGTTGAAAACTTCGTCGAGGGTCGAAACCAGCAATTCCAGTTCCGGGTATTCGGCGGCGATCTGCTTCAATTCGGTCATGACCCGCCGGGCCAGCGCCTGATACGCGGCATCGTGCCGGACCAGTTCGGCGGCGGCTTTTTTGTCCTCGACGGTGGCGCAGGGATGGAAGAGGCTGATCGCTTCGCCGAGGCCGTGGTTGACGATCACTTTGCCGCGGAAATGGTTGCGGCGGAGCGCTTCCAGGCCGCGCCGGAGGGCGGCGGAGGAGGTTTGCAGTTCTCCGGCCTGATTGCGGCTGATCCGCATGCGCAGATAATCGCCGCAGTAAAGCATCGTGATATGATGGGCGGCCAGGTCGGCGAGTTCCCGGGCCAGGGCCGTTTCATTCATGATGACGCGGCCGGGGTCGTAATAGATGCCCCAATTTTTGTCCGGCGGCGATTGCAGGCGAATCGGCAGGACGTCGAGCTGGATCGGCAGCGTGGTCTGAATGCCGTTGCCGGCGATGTGCAGGTTGCCGGTGTAGCGCCCGGGCGGCTGGGTGTCCGGCAGGTGAACGCGCAGGAAAATTTCCCGGAATTCGCCGGCCGGCAGCGACAGCTCCCGCAGCGGCAGCAGATAACGGGTCGTCACCATCGAATCGGCGGCCGGGTAGGAGTAGCGGCGGGCTTCCGGCATCCGATAGCCATAGAACAATTCCACGGCGGCATCCGGCAGTCGGGTCCCGTCTTCCGCCGTCAGCGTTTCCAGTGAAAATTGCAGTTTGTCGAGGTTTCCGCCGGCGGCCAGATAGAATTTCCCCAGCTCGTATTCGCCGGGGGAGGCGAACAGTTCACAGCCGAAGGAATCGGAAAATTCCAGCGGCGTGACCGGATTGAAAGCGGTTTGCCAGTTGCCGGGAGCCAGCGCCATCTGGCCGGGAATGGGGCTGGCGGTATAGCGGTAGGCTGCTTCGGCGCCGGCAGTTCGGACATCCACCTCGACGAAATCGTTGACTTCATCGATCCAGACTTTCATTTTGCCGTCCGCCGGCAGGGGTTCCAGTTTGATCGGTGAAGTGTCGCCGGCTGTGCTGGTCGGCCGGTCGACACTCGGCTTCAGCAGGGCGGCATCGAGAAAGACCGCGTGGTCGCTGGTCATTTCGTCACCGCTTAAAGTTTCCAGCCGCAGGGTTTGAACGCCGCTGACATCGAGGTCGAGATCGAGCCAGTCGTCATTGACGCGCAGCAGCTCCCGGCTGCGGAAAAGTTCCCGTCCGTCACCGTTGACGACGAAGACGACGCTGCCGGCCGGACCGGCCAATTCGTTGATGCCGATCGTCGCGACCAGCCTGGCGTATTCGCCGTTCAGGGCGTATTCGACCATGCCGGGGGCGTGCAGCGCGAGGCCCTTGCGATAGAATTTGCCCTGCCGTTTCAACGGCAGGCGGTTGCCCCAACTGGTCGGAAAACAATCCTTGCCGAATTTGAGCTGCGGCGGCGTTTTGCTGACGTTTTCGGCCAGATCGCTCAGGTAGACAAAGCCGGTTGGAACGGGTTGGCCGATGCGCAGATTGTCATAAGACGCTGCGCCGTCGACCCGGCCCAACAGCAGTGTGGCCGCTTGGAGGTCCGGCAACGCGGTCAGCGTTCCGGCGGCGACCGGCGTGCCGTCGACCTGAAATTGAAATTGTCCGCCGCTCCAGCTCAGCGTCAAACGGTGCCATTGGCCGGCCCGCCAGTCGGAGATATCGAAGCGTTGGCCGTCGGCGTCGGCGATGGCACAGTAACGGGCCTGGATTTCGCCATCGGTTCTGGCGAGAAAAGCGCCGCCGAGCACATTGCCGTGCGTGCCGCCGAGTTTGTTGATTTCGATGTAATTGTCTTTGCCGGCCAATAGCCGGAAAATGATATGGGTTGCGTTGTCGTTGCCATTCCATTCCGGTTTGAAATCGAATTCCACCAGTCCGGCGGCGGCCGGCAGCGATACGTCGGTATATTTTACTTCTTCGCCGTCGGCCAGCCGGATCGCCGTTCCATTCCGGCCGGGCACGAGGTGCCCATCGGCACGGGCGGCCGTCTTATTGCCGTCCCGGTAAAAGTCGGCATTGGCGTTTCGATCGAACGATGCGAACAGGATGGTACGGTCCGGATCGAATTGTACTTCGGCGGCGGCCGTCAGCGCCAGCGCCAGCGAGCCGAGGATATGGCAGAATTTGTTCATGACTGTTCCTTTAAAATGATGAACTCCCGCGGCGGGATCAGGTGTTCGCCCCAGCGGTATTTCCGGTCCAGAAAATTGGCGATGACTATGGTGCCGTCGGCGAAGACGCTCCGGGTGACCGTATCGGTCTGAAAGCAGCCGTCCGGCCGTTGGCGGACTTCCGGTTTTTCCAGGAATTCGAAATCGGTCATCGCCGCCCGGTAGGCGTCGCGCAGTTCGAAACTCAAACGGTGTGAATGCGCGTCGAATTGGGTCGGCAGCAGGGCGTAGGCGGACTGGAGCAGCCGGTATTCGCTGCCGTAAAAACGGTAGGTGCTTTCCGAACAGTAATTGAGTACCGAGTCGTGATAAACCAGTTGCCACAGCGGAACCGGCACCGGTTGCGGATCGGTCAGCGGCGTGCCGTCGAGAAAGTGGATCGGCATGTAAGCGCCCAGGTCGATCAGGTCGGCGAAACTGTCGCCGGGAACGCCTTCGGTGGCGACGGCGCCGAAAAACATTTTGGCCAGCGAGAACACCTGCCGCCGGGCCAGGGCGTCCTGCTGCCGTCCCTGCGGATGCAGGGGGTGATGGCAGGAAAACAGCTGGACCGTGCCGAGCACATCCAGGTAGATGCAGCCGCGGCCGACCAGCGCAGCGACTTTCGGCAGGTCGCGCCGGGCGTATTCGACGCTCTGTGATGTGCAGAGGAACCGGGAACGGCCGCCGCGCCAGATGCCGCCTTTTTCCGTTGCGCCTTCGGCGTTGCGGATCAGTTGCGCTTCGTCGTATTCGGGGGAATTGCGGTAGGCATCGATGTAATTATCATGAACCGAATAGAGGTACCCGTCCGACAGTGAACGGCCGTAGGCGGCCGCTTGGCTGAATTCTTCCGGCGTGCCGCGTTCCGGATTGGGCGGCAGCCGGCTCGGGTAGCCGCTGTCGAACCCGAAGCGGTTCCAGCCGGTGTTGAGCACGCAGACCCGGTCGAAGCCGTTGGCTTTGGCGGTGTCGAACACTTCCCGGGCGGTCCAGTTGTTCGGCAGCCCTTCACATTCGTTTTGATCGGGAGCCATCATGTACAGGCTGTAACCCTTTGAGACGTGTTCCGGTCGTTCGGCGGAATAGACATTGTGTTTCCAGACGACCGCGCCGACCAGTTTTTCCACTTCCGGCGCGGCGGCGATTTTATCGGCCAGTGAGCGAAAACGTCCTTCGGCCTGGACGATGGCCCGGTACCAGTTGGCCAGAGTCCGGAAATCGCCGCCGGGTTCGAAATAGCGCAGGCGCATTTCGCGCGGCGCATTGGCCAGTTCTTTTTCGAATAGAAATTGGGTTTCGACGCCGGAACGGCCGCGCTGCCGGCTGTTGAAGTCCAGTTCGGTGACCGCGTCGTACGGCGTTTTCAGATAGACGCCCAGGCCGCCGTCATCCCGGAAAAGTCCATAACACGGCAGCGAATATCCCCAGCCGGCTGAATATTGCTGTTTCAGATAATCACGGCGCGGAAAATCGAATTGGACGCCGAAACCGTAGGGAAAAACCAGTTGGGCCGTTTCGCCGCTGTCGAAGGCGAGAAAATTCTGCGCGACGATCAGCCGGCACTCCTCGTCGGCCAGGTTGCCGACCGGCGCCAGGCGGATGATCAACTGGTCGTCGTCCAGTGAGAACTGGACGGCAATTTTCAAGTCCGGCCCCGGTTCCGGTTTATGGTAGCCGTTGGTCCGGAACCGCGACCAGAACTGCGGGCGGGAGAAAGTGACGGTCAGCGAGTCGCCGTCGGCCGATACGCCGCTTTCGCATTGTTCGGGCAGATGGTAACGGTAATAATTTCCGTAAACCAACTGGAAAACTTTGTCGCAGCGAAAACCGCGGCCGGTAGCGGCGCTTTTCAATTCGGCCGTTTGCAGCGATTGGGCGAGTTCAAAGATGATTTTATCATTGGCAAGTCGATACATTTGACGGATTCCGAAAGATTGTGGATGGCATGGGTAAGCAATTGGCGGCATGAAAAAATGCCGGTTCGACAGCAATTCCGCCGGCCGGTCAGTGGCTGTTCAGCTCATCGCGGTCGGCGGAAAGAGGACGGAAGCTTACGGGATGTCGAGTCCTTTGACCGGATAATAGCTCAAATCGTACAAACGCTGCGCCGGTTCGATCGCCTGCCGGTACGAAATTCCTTCACAGTGACCGTCGGCGAAAGCGGCGTTGAGATAGGCGCTGTGACGGAATGCCGCTTCCGGCCACGTAGTGAGCCGCTGGTTCCATTGGCCGGTCCAGCCGGAATTATTGACGACATCGCTGAACAGAATCGCCTGGGTGGGATTTTTCACATTGGAGAGCTTGCACGGCGGAAAAGAGGTGTAAGCGCCGCTGGCCCCATCCCAGGCACCGCCGATCCATAAGTTCATGCCGTATGCGTAAAAGCTCCTGTCACCGGAATAACTCGGGCACTCCAGCGGAGCGTGATCTCCCTGCTGATAGTCGGCCCAGATTTTCATATTGACTCCGGTGTAATCCGCCAGATCCCAGAGCCACTGGCCCACTACGCTGTAACCGTTGTAAGAATAAGCGACCGCCAAAGGCGCCGAGTCGTTGTTGTCGCCGGCATACATGTTGGCTGCCAGCGCCATCTGCTTGAGGTTGCTGGTGCATTTGATCGCTACCGCTTTGGCCTTGGCTTTGCCGAGTGCCGGCAGCAGCATGCTGGCGAGAATTGCTATAATTGCAATCACTACGAGCAATTCTATCAGTGTGAATTTTTTCTGCTTCATGGTTTCATTCCTTTCTTGAGTGATGGTTGTTATAAAACTGTCACTTTGCAGCGACAGCGGTTGACTCTCCTGCCAATAGCTTTACTTCCAGCGGCGCGTGATTTTCCGCTGTCCCGCCGATCCGGCTGATGATTTCCCGGGCGGCCAGTTGTCCGAGGGCGAAGGTCGGGATTTCGATGGTGGTGATCGACGGCGAATTCAGGCTGGCGATTTCGTTGTTGTTGCAGCCGACCACGGCGATATCCTGCGGGACCCGCCGATTCCGGGCCTGCAGAAGCCGGATCAGTTCGGCGGCGATCTGGTCGTCGATGGCCAGCAGTCCGTCCGGCCGGGACGGAGAGTCGGCCAAACGGTCGGCGATTGCCGGCAGCGCACCGCCGCTGTTGAGAAAATCCACCTCATAAATATGGCTGCCGCGCAGCCGGGCGCCGTATTCCAGACAGCAATCGACGACGCCGGCGCGGTATTCCCGGGAAATGGCGGCCTGATCGCCGCCGTAAACCAGCGCCAGTTCGCCGCGGCCCAGCTTGATCAGGTGCTCGGCGGCGAGATAGCCGGCCCGGTGAAAATCGATCCGGATGGCGTCGTTCAAGCAGTCCGGCTGGTAATTCTTGACAAAAAGGAGCGGCACCTCCAGCCGGCGGAGCTCCTGCAGGATCAGCGGGTCGATCTGATAGGCACCAATTAGAAATCCGGCATAATGAGCGGCCAACTGGGCGAAATTTTCGTCCTGAAAGTTGCGGTGACTGGCCAGAATGTCCAGCAGGTAGCCGTTTTCGCTCAAAACCGCGTCGAGGCCGCGGATCAAACCGGCGGTCAGCGGGTGGGTGGCGTAGGAGACGTCGTAAATGATCAGCGCGATTTTCCGTGATTGTTCAGGCGTCCGGTTGCGGACGAACGTCCCTTTGCCCTGTACGCGATAAAGGAACCCGGCCTGCTCCAGTTCCTTGACGGCCTGGCGGATCGTATTGCGCGACAGACTGAACTCTCTGCACAATTCCGGTTCGGAGGAGATTTTTTTGCCGTCGTGGTAGACCCCGTTCCTGATCCGGTCGATCAGGCAGCTCTTGAGTTCCTGATATTTATACTTGGTATCTGTAGTGGTTGGTATCATTGCTTCTTCCATTGTTAACTTGTACCAACAATAGTATAGCAAATTTTGGGAACGATGTCAATCCCCGGGGATGAAAAAAAGCGAAAAAATTATTTTTTACCTGAATACTGCATGAATTTCTCCCGGACAAAGGATGGAATAATGTAGAGTTTCAAGTCTATCCTTGCTCATTAACTTTGCATTGATCAAAAAATCAAAAATTATCATTTCTTAATTATAATACCGAAAAATCTCTAATTTTCCTCATGGCTACGACTGGAAACTCAAATTCATTCTCTATGGAATTAAACTTTGTAAATTCATACGCCATAATTGGTTGCATTGAAAGAGGCTGAGCTCTTTCCGGGATATTCACGAACCACATTGTATCAAGCTATGAAAAAAGGCGAAATAGATGTCAGGAAACTCATTCCGGACCATTCTGGTATGGAGTCATCCTGGATTGCAAAGCAGCTCCGGCAAATATCGATGAATGTGAAATGTTACTCAACAACAAAGATATGCTGCACCACATATACTTGGAGATAAAAGATATCTCTGTAATGACACAATACAAGAGGCATTCCGGAGAACCGGCATGACACTTTATCGCTTCTTGAGATAAAGATATTTTGAACGGCTGCGAAAGGTGGTTGTCTGCGGTGTCCGGCAATTCCGGATAGAAAAAAATTTGACTTTTCAGCGGTTTGGCCATATTTTATCAATAGAGGAGAGGATTTCAATTATTTGCCGGGTCAGGGTGTGCTGACGGTTCGCCCGTTGTTCGGCCGGTCGGTTGGCCTGAAAGTGTCCGGAAAATCGCCGACTGCGGTTCGGCCGGCTTGGCGGACACGGAAGGCGACATGATTTTACCATATCGCCGGTATTTCCGGTCTCACCTCGAATCGTTTTTGCGCTTGACAGTTGAATACAAAGGCGGCGAAAAAGCGTGATCATGCAATTTACGACCCGGGAGGAGGGGTAAAATGAGCAATCAGCAATTTGGTGCAGTCGGTCGGCTGGTCGGCCGGCTGGCCGTCATCACGGCGACTGTCGTTGTCCCGGGAGGCTGCCGGGAGGAAAAATCGCCGGCGCCGGCATTGCCGCCGATGACGGTTCAAGTGACGGAAGTTGTCGGGGGGGAATATCGGACCTCCCACGAGTTGATCGCCGAAGTCAAGCCGTTGAAAACCTTGCAACTGGTCGCCCGGGTCAGCGGTTTTCTGCAGCAGCGGAATTTCCGGGAAGGGGACTATGTCAAGCAGGGAACGCTGCTTTATCTGATCGAGCCGGCTGCTTATGAGCTGGCGGTCAAGCAGGCGGAGGCGACATTGGCCAAAGCCCGGGCGGCGGCGCTCAATGCCCGTTTGGAGTTTGACCGTTCCGAGAAACTGCTGGAAGAAAATGTCACTGCGCCGAAGCGTTACGATATCGCCCGGGCGGATTTACAGGCCGCCGAAGCGGAAGTGGCGGCGGCGGAAGCCGCCCGGGGGCAAGCGGAATTGAATTTGAGTTATACCCGGTTGGAAGCGCCGTTCGATGGTTGGGTCGGACTGACGAGAACCGACGTCGGCAATTACATCGGCGTACCCGATTTACCGTTGACGGAGTTGGCCTATATTGATGAGGTACGGGTGGAATTCGACCTCAGCGACCGTTATTTGTCGGAGGAACTGCTGCGGACGCTGCCGCAGGGCAAATCGCCGGATTGGCCGGTGCGCATCCGGTTTGCCGACGGCTCGTTTTTCGATAAAACCGGTCGAATCACCTATTGGAGCAACCAGTTGGAGCCGCAGACCGCGACGCTTAAATTGCAGGCGTTGTTCGAGAATCCGCGACACCGGCTGCTGCCGGGATTGTTCGTCACGGTGATCCTGACCAATCCGCAACCGGAAGCGGTGGTTTTGGTCGGCAAACAGGCAGTCCAATACGATCAGAACAGCGCGTTCGTCTATGTCGTCGATGCCGGCAACGTTCTGGAATTGCGCCGGGTGGAAGTCGGACCGGCCGTCGGGGAACAGGTGGTGATTCGCCGCGGTCTGAAAAGCGGCGAACGGGCGGTTATCGCCGGCAATCCCCGCTTGCGGCCCGGTTTGCCGGTGCGGATCGGCCGGGCGCGGAGCGATGCGGACCGATGAATGATTCGCTTTTCATCCGGCATCCCTACCTGGCCATGGTCATCGCCATCGTCATTACGCTGTGCGGCATATTGGCGATCGTCGCTTTGCCGGTTGCCCAGTATCCGGACATCACGCCGCCGCAGGTCAATATTACGACCACTTATCCGGGCGCCGATGCCTTGACTTTGCTGCAAACTGTCGTCGAACCGATCGAAAATCAGGTCGACGGCGTCCGCGACATGATTTACTTGGAGTCCACCAGCGCCAATTCCGGTTCGGTCGATATCGTCGCCACCTTCGATATCGGCACCGACGGCGAACGCAATATGCAGAATGTCCAGGACCGGGTCAACTGGGCGACGCCGCAATTGCCGGAGGCGGTGCAGCGCGAGGGGATTATCGTCAAAGAACAGACCGGCAATATCCTGCTGGCGATTTCCCTCTATTCGCCCGGCGGCAGTTACGATACGCTGTTCATGAGCAATTATGCGGCGATCAATCTGCAGAACCGTCTGAAACGGGTTCGCGGGGTGTCGGAGGTGATGATTTTCGGCGGCAGTGATTACGCGATGCGCGTCTGGCTGGATGCGGAGCGGATGGCGGGCATGGGAATCACCGTCGAGGAGGTGATGCAGGCGCTGCAGAGCCAGAACATGCAGGTCTCTTCCGGTTCCGTCGGCGCGGCGCCGTCGGCCCGCGACCAGTTGATGCGGTACAATGTGCAGACCCGCGGGCGTCTGCTGACCACCGAAGCGTTCGGCAACATCATTGTCCGGGCCGAACCCGGCGGCGCTCAGGTGAAAATGAAAGACATTGCCGACGTGGAGCTCGGTGCCGAAACCTACAATACCGTCAGCACGCTGAATGGGGAACCGGCGGTGATGCTGCTGGTCTTTCAATTGAGCAATGCCAACGGTCTGGAGGTGTCGGCCGAATGCCGCCGGCTGATGGCGGAAGCCGGCCGGGAATTTCCGCCCGATCTGAAGTATGGTTTTCAATACGATTCGACGAATTTCATCCATGCTTCGATCCATGATGTCGTGCAGACGCTGTGCCTGGCGGTGCTGCTGGTGGCGTTGGTCGTGCTGATTTTCCTGCAGGACTGGCGGATGGCGCTGGTGCCGACGCTGGCGATTCCGGTCAGTATTGTCGGCACGTTCGCGGTGCTGCTGCTGTTGGGGTATTCGATCAATCTGGTGACTCTGTTCGCCTTGATCCTGGCGATCGGCATCGTCGTCGATGATGCGATTATCGTCATTGAAAATGTCAGCCGGCTGATGGCGGAGGAGCAGTTGAGTCCGGCCGAGGCGGCCGGCAAGTCGATGGCGCAGATTTCCGGGGCGATTGTCGCGACGACGGCAGTCCTGCTGGCGATGTTCGTCCCGATTTGCTTTTTGTCCGGCATTACCGGTGAATTGTACCGCCAGTTCGGCGTCACGCTGTCGGTGGCGGTGCTGCTGTCGGCCATCAACGCTCTGTCGTTGAGCCCGGCCTTGAGCGCCCTGCTGCTGCGCCGCCGTGAAACGCCGCCGAAATTTTTTCTGTTCCGCTGGTTCAACCGCGGTTTCGGCGCATTGTCCGGCGGTTACGGCAAAGTGCTGGCCGGCCTGACGAAGTTGACCGCTCTGGTACTGGCGGTTTATCTGTTGCTGGCCGGCGTGATCGGCTACTGGTATTCGAAATTGCCGACCGGCTTCGTGCCGGCAGAGGACCAGGGCGTTTTTTTCGCCAATGTTGAACTGCCGTCCGGGACGGCGCTGGCCAGAACCGAGGAAGTGACGGCGCAGGTGGAAAAAATGCTGCGGCAACTGCCGGGGGTGGCCGACGTCATCGCTTCCCCCGGCTACAACATTCTCAAAAGCGTCCCGTCGGCGAACAATGCGTTCGTCATCGTCGTCCTGCAGCCGTGGGCTGAACGTATCCGGGCGCGGCAGCCGATCGGGGCGATCATGGCCAAGGGAGAACTGGCGATGCAGGAAGAGCTGCCGGAGGCAATGGTCATGTTTTTCGAACCGCCGCCGATTCCCGGCATCGGCATGGCCGGCGGCTTCAATTTCGTCTTGCAGCAGCGTTCCGGGACCGATCCGGCCCGGCTGGCGGAAGTGCTGGATGAAATGCTGATGGCGGCGATGCGGCAGCCGGAGTTGCGCAACGTTTTTTCAACCTTCAATGCCGACAGTCCCTATCTGTTTCTGGACATCGACCGGGCCAAAGCGCTGAAAATGGGCGTTTCGCTCGCTGCGATCGATCAATTGCTGGAGAATATTCTGGGGTTCAATTACGTTAACGATTTCAACCGGTTCGGACAGGTGTACAAGGTCGAATTGCAGGGGCGGGATCAGGATCGTGAATTGGCCGACCGCATCCTGCGGCTTTACGTTCCCAACCGGCAGGGACAGATGGTGCCGATGGCTTCGCTGGCGACAATCCGCACCGCGGTGTCGGCGGAATATCTGACCCGCTACAATCTGGCGCTGGCCGCCCAGATTCAGGGGGCGCCGGCGCCGGGTTGCAGTTCCGGAGAGGCGATGAAAGCGATGGAGCGCCTGGCCGGACAAATTCTGCCGGCGGAGATGAGCTATCAGTGGACCGACATGTCCTATCAGGAACAGTTGGCCGGCAACAGCGTGGTGTCGGTGTTTGCGCTGGCGGTGGTGTTCATCTTTCTTTTCCTGGCGGCGCTCTACGGCAGTTGGATGCTGCCGTGGTCGGTGGTGTTGGCGATTCCCCTGGCGCTGGCCGGGGCGCTGGGTTTGTTGTCGCTGGCCGGGATCGACAACAACATTTATACGCAGATCGGTATCGTGCTGTTGTTCGGCATGGCCTGCAAAACAGCCATCCTGATCGTCGATTTCGCCAAAAAGCACCACGATGCCGGAGCGTCGGTCACCGAGGCCGCCCGCGCGGCGGCGAAACTGCGGTTCCGGGCGGTGCTGATGACGGCGTTCGCCTTTGTCTTCGGTACGCTGCCGCTGGCTTATGCGGCCGGGCCGGGCGCGGCCAGCCAGCGTTCGATCGGGGTAGCGGTGGTCGGCGGCATGATCCTGGCCATTGCCGGCGGCGTGCTGTTGATCCCGCTGTTTTTCATCGCCTGCCAAAGTGTGGTCGACTGGTATAAAAAACGCCGTACGGCGCAAGGGAGAGGAGCGGCGGAATGAAGACGCCAACGGTGATCTGTAGTTTGATTGGCGGCATACTGCTGTTCGGCGGCTGTTATACGCCGCCGCCGGCCGGCCGGCTGATTGAGGAAACCAGTTTTCAGGCGGCTGTCGTCCGGTCGGGGGACCTGAAGCTGCTGGACGGCATTTCGACCTTGACGCTGGCGGACGCCAAAAGGATTGCGCTGGCAAACAATCCGACCTACCAGGCGGCCTTCTTCGCCGTCCGTTCGGCAAAGATGCGTTATTATCAGGCGATGGGGGCTTATTCGCCGGCCTTGAGCGGCGCATTCGCGATCGGCGATCAGTTGTATGACGGCCGGGACAACGGTTCTTCGCAGCAGGACACCGTCTTCTATACTTTTACGACGGTACAGGCCAGTTGGGTGGTGTTTGACGGGCTGGCCCGGGAATTTCAACTGCTGGCGGCCCGGCATGGCGTCAAAATGCAGGAGCATTTGAGTGAGAACGCCGGAAGGCTGCTGCTGCAGGCGGTCAGTCTGGCTTATGACGATATCCGGATTGCGCAGGCGCAGCAGCGGATCGCCCGGGCGGACGCCGATTTCCAGCAGGAACAGTATCGGCAGGCGGAAATCCGCCATCGGGTCGGTGAAGTGTCCCGCAGTGACGTACTGAATTTTGCCGGCAGACTCAAACAGGCGGAAATGCAGATCGTCAAAGCGCGCAACCGCTATGAACTGGGGTTGTATGCGCTGGCGGTGCTGCTGGGCTATCCGGAGGGGACTTTTTCTCCGCAGTTGCAGTTTGCGCCGCTGGAACGGGAGGTCAAGCCGCCGCTGCCGATCGACGTGCTGCTGGACAGTGCGTTGCAGCAGCGGCCGGATTTGAATGCGGTGCGGGAAAATCTGGCGGTATTAAAGTATCAACTGTACCGTTCCTACAGCAGCTTTTCGCCGACGATGTCGGTGTTCACCAATTACAGTTACAGTTCCAATTCGACGCAAAACAGCGGCAACAACCCGACCGGTTTCGGCAATTTCTACGAGGCCGGCAACTCATTCAACTACGGCGGGCTGGCCTCCTGGAATCTTTTTGAGGGGTTCGGCCGTTACAACAAAAGTCGGGAGGCGAAAGCGGAACTCGACCAGGCTTATTTGACCGGGACGAACGAATGGCTGAAGGCGGTTCAGGAAATCCGCGACGCCTATTCCTCCTGCGTGCACAACCGGAAGCTGGCCGAGCTGGCTGCCGCCGGCCGCGATATCATGCGGGAGCAGCGTGATCTGGTCGTCAAGGAATACCAGGTCGGCGAAGTGGACATCGTCCGGCTGAATGCGGCGCAGGAAAATTATGTCGTCAGTGAGAACGAACTGGCCGAGGCGCTCGTCAACGCGCACCGGGCGAAAGTGCAGCTTGAGGCTGCCGCCGCGCTGGATATGGCGCCGCGGCCTTGAGGCCGGCGGCCGGCGGCTTCGAACCGGCAACTCTTTGTAATCAAATCAAGCGGTGATATATTAACCCGAATGAATCCGAAAAAAGTCTCCGGAAGGAAGACGGATCACAACTGTGGGGTGAAACGATATGGTGGCCGCAAGATTGATTGCAGTGTTTTCTGCGGTTTTGATTGGGGGATGGGTCAGCGTTTGCCGGGGCGTGGAAAACACTGACGCGGAGCGGCCGGACAAACGTATTTTATATATCAGCTCTTACGATGCCTCTTATCGATGGACCAATGATCTGCTGAGCGGGTTCCGACGGTATTTTCACGACCGGTCGCTGCCGGTGACCATCGATACGCTGGAATTGAATGTGTTGAATGCCCCCGGTCTGGAGCCGTCGGCCCGCGAGGTCGGGAGGCTGCGCGGCCAGTTGTCCGGCGCCGCTTACGACCTGGTTGTGGCGGCCGGCAACCCTGCGGCCGATCTTTTCTTCGACCGGGTGTTGACCTTGCCGGCTGATTTGCCGCTGGTTTTCTGCGGTTATCACGGCTTTCGCGCCGCCGCCCGGCCGCCGCTGGGCAATGTCACCGGCCTGGCGATGCCGGAAGTCAATCTGCGCAACATCGAACTGGGATTGCAGCTCTGGCCGCGGACCCGCAATATCGTGTTGATCACCGACGGCAGCAGCACTGCGGACCAACTGGCCGCCGTCCGGTTGCCCGAGGTGGAAATAACATTGATCAACGGTCGCGACGATACGACGGCGGACCTGCTCCGGAAGCTTGCCGGTCTGCCGGACGACTCTTTCGTCGTTTTCAACAACTGGCGTTCGAGCCGGCCGGAGGGACGGGAGTTGCTTCGCTCGGTTTTTGAACAGATGGCTCAGAATCGGACAAAGTCGGTCCTGATGACCCAGGACAGCGGCTTTGAGGCTGGGATTCCGGGCGGCGTCATGGTGGAGGGAGGTGCGCACGGTTACGAGGCCGCACGGCTGGCGGAACGGGTGTTGAACGGGGAGGCGGCGGAGCGGATTCCGGTGGCGACCGGCGCGAGCCGGCCAGTTTTCGACTACGATTTGTTGGCGCGTTATCATCTGACGCCGGAAATGCTGCCGGCGGATACCTTGCTCCTGCACCCGCCGCGCTCTTTCTGGTCGCGTTATAAACTGGAAATCGCTTCCGGCTTGGCGGCTTTGATCGCCGCCTTGCTGGTTTTCATCTTTCATCTCATCAGCCGGCAGCGGCATTCCCGCCGTTTGCAGGTGATTTTCAGGGCGTTGCCGGTCAGAGTGGCGGCGGCGGATGCCAGAGGGCGGATTCATTTTCTGCAGGTGACCGATGAAGCGGCGCCCGATTTTGCCGCAGAGACGTGGACGCTGCAGGAATTTCCGGCGGATATCCGCAATACGTTTCAGGAGCCGGTCCGGCAGGTGCTCGCCTCCGGACAGCCGTTGACGATCGAATACGATTGCCGGGGCCGGCGGCGGCAGGCTAAATTGTTGAAGCTGTCGAGGGATATTTTTGGCGTTGAAACCGCTTTGTGGGTTTCGACCGATGTCGAGGATTTGCATGCGGCGCAGGTGAATATGGCGGCATTGGCGGAGCGTTTCCGGTTGACGCTGGAGTCGATCGGCGATGGGGTGATCGCGACCGACGAGCAGGAAGTGATCACGCTGGCGAATCCGGTGGCGGCCGAACTGACCGGCCTGCCGTCGGAAAAATTGCTCGGCCGGAAATTGGCGGATTGTTTTCGCACCGTTGATCCGACCGATGGCGCTTCGGTGCCTTCGCTGGTGCGCCTGGTTCTGCAGGACGGGGAAGGCGCCGCCCGGCCGAGACAGACCGATCTGGTGGCCCGTGACGGTTCGCGGCGGCATATCGCCGAGAACGTGGCGCTGATCAGGGAGGCGGCGGAACGGATTGCCGGGGCGGTGCTGGTTTTCCGCGATATCGGTGAGGAATATGAGAAGCATAACCGGATTATGCTGCAGAATAAAATGCTGCAGGCGGCCGCCGAAGTGGCGCAGATGACTTATTTTCAATATGACGACGGTTGCGTGGTGGAAGCCGAACCGCAGCCGGAGTATTGGGGATGGCGTGACGGTCGGCGGATGACGGTCGAGGAATGGGTGGCGCCGGAAGACCGGCAGAATTTTCTGGCGGCCTGGCATCGGTTGCTGCAGGGGGAAGATCGATCACTGGAGATTGCCTATCGGGTCAAGACGGGAAAGGATTGCCGCTTTTTCGAAATGATGGTGAAGCCGGTGGAAATCGCCGGGCAGGGGCGGGTGAAATATTTCGGCATCATCCGGGACATCACCGCCGCCAGGGAAGCGGAATTGCAGCGTCTTGATGCGGCCATGCTGCTGCAGGAGGTGATGGACAACCTGCCGTGCTATATTTTCGCCAAGGAAGTGGAAAACGGTTTCCGGTATGTCATCTGCAACCGTCTGCAGGAGCAGCTTTTCCAGCGGCCGCTGGCGGAGATTCTGGGGAAAACCGACTTTGAGATTGTGCCGGACCGGAAACGGGCCGAGCTGTACCGGTCCGAGGATTTGGAGTTGGTCCGGAGCGGCAAGGTGCTGGATGCGATGGAGACCTTTGTCGATACGCAGGGTGTGAAACGCATCGGCAAGGTCGTCAAGAAATTGCTGATCAAGGCCAACGGAGACCGTCTGCTGCTGGGCATGGCGATCGATCTGTCGAGAGAAATTACCGCCGAAGCGGAATTGAAGGCGACCAACAGCATTTTGCAGGCGATCATGGACAATCTGCCGGCGATGATTGCCGCCAAGGATGTCCAGAATGATTTCCGCTACATCATCTGGAACCGGGCGGCGGAGCAGTTGTCCGGCATTCCGGCCTCCGAAGTGCTGGGTCGGCGGGCGGATGAGCTGGTTTGCTATCGGGATAAGGCCGAACAATTCCGGCGCAATGATTTGGAAGTCTGCCGTTCCGGCAGCGTGAAAGTGGCCGACCATTACGAATTTCCGAACGGCAGAGTCTGCGACCTGCATACGCTGCTGACCAAAGTGGAGCGACCGGACGGCGGGGCATTGCTGCTGGTGCTGAGTCTGGATGTCACCGAAGAAAAGCGTTTGGAGGCGGAACGGCAGACGCTGATGGAGAATTTGAAAGTCTATGCCGAGCAGGAGCGGCTGTTGAATACCAGTCTGGAGGCGGTGGTGCTCAATGACGACAACAGCAGCGCCCTGCAGCACCTGCTCGACACGGTCGGGGCGCGGATGGCGGCCGACCGTTGCTACCTCTTTCAGTACGATTACGATCAGAACCGGGTGATTCCGGTGGTCGAATGGCATAAGCCGGGCATCCCGTCGATGATCGATTATTTGCCGCGGCCGGCGATCCGGGAGGACGAGGACTGGTTCCGCTGCATGCAGCGCGGCGAATTGTTCATCGTGCCGGATCTGCGGCAGGGGGAGTCCATCAGCCAGACCGGCAGTTGGGCGGATCATTTTCAGCAGGAAAAGATTTATTCGTTATTCTGCGTCGGCATCCGTCGCGGCGGCAAGCTCTGGGGGCATCTGGGCTTGACTTATGAACGGCAGGGACACCAATTTTCCGACCAGGATGCGCAGTTGTTCCGGGCGGCGGCCCATATCGTCGAAATCGTGCTGGAACGCAAGCGCAATCGCGATAAACTGGAGCGCAGCGAATACGAGAAACGGCTGATCCTGGATACGATCAAGATTCCGATTTTGCTTTTCGATCCGGAGATGCGGCTGCAGCGGGTCAACAACGCCGCATTGAAGATTGCCGGCCTGCCGGAAGCGGAGGTTTACGCCCGGCCGTGTTTCGGTTACCTCTGCGGTGACGACAATCTGTCGAATTGCCCGGTCCATCTGTCGCTGCAGGATTACCGGGAACATGTCCGGAAATTGCGGATCAAGGAACGCGATTATCTGTCGTCGGCTTATCCGATCTTTCTGGACGGCAAGCTGATCAATGTGCTCAATACGCTGGTGGATGTCACCGATTTCAACGAGGTGCAGCGTCAACTGACCGATGCGCTGCAGGATGCGCGCAACGCCGACCGGGCGAAGAGTTATTTTCTGGCGACGATGAGCCATGAATTGCGAACGCCGCTGAACGCGGTGATCGGCTTCAGTGAATTGCTGCAGGAGGGCGATATCCCGCGGCAGGAGCAGGAGGATTATTTGCGGTCGATCAACTTGGCTGGCCGCGCTTTGCTGAAACTGATCAACGGCGTGCTGGATTTGTCGAAGATCGAAGCGGACCAGCTTGAACTTGTGCCGCAGCCGACTGACCTGGCGGTACTGCTGCAGGAAATTTATGCGATTTTCCGGCACCGGACCGAACAGAAAGGACTGCGGTTTTCGCTGCAGTGTCCGGCGGATTTGCCGCTGCTGGAGCTGGACAGTTTGCGCTTGCGGCAGATTTTGTTGAATCTGGTCGGCAATGCGGTCAAATTTACCGAAGCCGGCAGCGTCGATATCGTCGTCGAATTTCAGCGCCGGGCCGCCGATTGGGGAACTCTGTTGATCCATGTGCGGGATACCGGCATCGGGGTCAGCCGGGAATATCAGGAAAAAATCTTCCAGCCGTTTGTACAGCAGGAGTCGACCCGGGACAGCCGTATTTACGAAGGGACCGGGCTGGGCCTGGCGATCTCCCAGCGGCTGGCGGGCAAAATGGGCGGCGTCATCCTGCTGGAAAGCCGGATCAATTGCGGCAGTGATTTTTCGTTGCGTCTCGACCGGGTGGCGATCGACGTTCAGGGGCCGGTTTCGCCGGAATCGGAGCCGGAACCGGAGCGTAGTACAACGTTCCGCCGGGTTCTGGTTGTTGACGACGTGTCGATGAACTTGAAGGTATTGGCGGCGATGCTGAAGAAATTGAAGATGGAAGTGCGTTCGGCGGTTTCCGGCAAGGAGGCGTTGGAGCTGTTGCGGCAGGAAGTGGCGGATGTGCTGCTCACCGATCTCTGGATGCCGGGCATGGACGGCGGCGAACTGGCGCGGCGGATCCGCCGGGAATCGGCCTGGCGGAAAATGAAGCTGGTGGCGGTGACCGCCGATACTGAAGCGAAGAATAACTTCGATATGTCGGAATTCGATGCGATATTGCTCAAACCGGTTTCACTGGAAAAACTCAAGAGTTTGTTTGCCGGGCTGGAGGACAACTGAGCGGCGCGCCGCCGGAGGATGGAAATACCCGGTCATCTCCGGCCGTAGAGGGTAATGTCGAAGCCGTACATGTCGTGGCGCAGCGACAGCAGATCGTAGCAGACGCATTGGCCATAGCGCAGACATTTCCGTTTGACGCAGACCAGCGCGAAGCCTTCCGGAATATCGAGCCGGGCCGCTTCGGCGGCGTCGGCGTTTTTGGCGAAAATGCGGTCCTGGGCCATTTCGAGGGTGATATAATACTTCTCTTCCAGCAGCCGGTACAGCGAAACGAAGCGGTTTTCATATTGTTCGATTCCCGCGACCAGTTCGTATGGCAGGTAGTTTTCCAGCAGCCCGAGCGGCGTGCCGGAGGCCAGTACCGTGCGGCGGATCCTGGCCAGTTCGGTTCCGGCTTTGGCATTGAAGATGCCGGCGAGAGCGGCGTCGGCCTTGACGACGGCGATCGACATGGCCGGGATGGTCACTTCATAGCCGTTTTTCGTCAAAGTTTCGGTCAGCGACGTGATATAATTGAGATTCTGGGTGACCTTGTAATTTAAGACGATCGTACCGACGCCCCGCTGCTTCTGGACCAGGCCGTCGGCGGCGAGCAACTCCACCGCCTTGCGGATGGTGATCCGGCTGACATGGAACATCTTTTCCAGCACCGGTTCGGCGGGCAGCAGCGACTGGATCGGGTAATCGCCGTTGGTGATTTTTTCTTTCAATGTATTGTAGACAAACAAATAATTGGTTGACATTCGTTCGATTCCTTTTGGTGACTTTAGCGCGGCATCACGCGCTGGATGATATGTTGCTGCATCTCTTCGCTGAGTTCGACGAATTTGGCGCTGAAGCCCCAGACGCGGACGATCAGGTCCCGGTGGCGCTCCGGATGGCGCTGGGCGTCTCGGAGTTGTTCGGTGTCGTAGATGGCGATGTTGAATTGCGTCAGCCCTTTCCGGAAGCAGCTCTCATTGAGCGACTTCAGCAATGCGACTCCTTCCTCCGGACCGGCGGCGAAGTTGCGCGGCAGTGAAATATGGGTGGCCGCCACGCCGATCGCCCGCGCCAGCGGCGCCTTGGCGATCGAGTTGATCAGGGCGGTGACGCCTTTTTGAAGCCGTCCGGGAGTGGCGCAGTAATGTTCGGCGATCGGTTCTTTGTATTTGCGGCCGTCCGGCGTGGCGCCGATTCCGTAAGCCTCTTCGACGAAACGCCAGCCGATCAACGCCGGAAACACGGTAAAGCCGGTATCGCGTCGGTAGGAATCGAAATCGTCGCAAATCGTCTTTACCAGCCCGGCGGCGATGCAGTCGACTTCATCGAGGTCATTGCCGAATTTCGGCGCCGCCAGCAGCTCCCGGCGCATGGTTTCGGCGCCGTCGAAATCGGCTTCCAGGGCGGCTTTGAGTTGGGCGATGGTGTAATGTTTTTGTTCATAGACGACCCGTTTCAGCGCCGCCAGGCCGTCCGCCACGGTCGGCAGCGATCCGGTGAACACCATATAACTGTTCATCGGCAATCCGTCGTCCAGCAGATCGACGCCGCTGGTCAATACGGCTTCATAGGTGCCGTTCAAAAACGGCAGGCCGTGCCACTGGCCGGCCCGGCGCTGCCGGTCGTATTCCCGCAACTCTTCCAGTTTGCAGTGGAGCTGGAACCGGTATTGCCGGAGAAATGCCTGATAAAACTCCTCATAAGTGGTGAATTGCCCGGCATCGCCGCTGGCAAAACCGGTGACCACTTCCGGGGTATACGGGCCTTTCGGATTGGCGGCGTGGAAATACTTGACCTCTTCCCGGCGGGGGTTGGGGGCGGGCCGGCCATTGTACAACGTCAGTTCCAGCGCCGCCACCGCGTCGATGTGATTGAAATCGATCCGGCCGTGGCCGTCCCAGATAATTTCGGTGCAGCCGTCGTTGGCGTAGTCGGCGGCGATGGCCTCCGGAATGCCGGCCCGGCGCATCGCCGGCAGGATGGCGTCGTCGTTGTACATGGTCGCCTGCCCGTGACCGAGATACTGCAGCCGGCAGGCGGCCTCCAGGACATCCGGCCGGATTTGCCGGTGGCAGCGGACGTTGAGGTGCGGTTCGGTTTTGCCGACGGCGATCGAGGCTTCCAGCATCAGTTTCGACAGGTCGCTCGATGCGTCGCTGCCGTCCGGATTGCTGCCGCCGACCATAACGTTCATCAGCGTGTCGCCGCTGCCCCAGCCGTTCAGGTGCTCCCATAGCTCGCAGATTAGGGCAAAGGCGGTTTCGGCATCAATCCGGCCGGCTTGCTTGTCCTGCTCGTAAAAGGGCTTCAGCCGGACATCCAGCCGGCCGATGCAGCTGCAGCGGTTCATGCCGCGGATGCTCCACATCAGATAGAAGAGCTGGAGCGCCTGTTCGAACGATTGCGGCGGTCGGGCGGCCAGGCAGTTCAAATTGTCGGCGATCGCCTGCAGACGGCTTTGTTCGGCCGCCGGCGCCCGGTGCGCCGCTTCCGCTGCCGCCCGGCCATAGCGGGAAAAATAAGCGGCCACCTCCCGATAGGTCGAGGCGATGCCGCGCAGCAGTTCATTGGCGGCGGCCGGTTTGTCCGGTGAAACATTGCCGGCGGCTTTGGCGGCGATGCCGCTGACGCCGTAACGGTAGAAAGCATCGCCCATGGAGTAATGGAAGTTGTCGTAACGGTTCAGCAGTTGGGCTGCCGGCGATTGGAAATTGCGAAAGCCGGCAAGGCGGCCGGCCGCCGGAACGATGGTCGGCAGTGCGCGGATGGCCTGCAAGGTGCCGTCCAGGATTTGTTGAAATGACGGTTCGGGCATGATGGTCGATTCCTTCGTTTTTACAGGGCCAGCTCATAGATGGCCCGGATGTCCTGCCGGGTCATTGGCGGGTGACCGGACAACCGATGATCCGGTCCGAAACTGACTTCGACGACGATGTCGGTGAGAGCATCGAGTTCCGCCGGCTGAACGCCGAATTGGGAGAGTCTGGTTTGGATGCCGTATTGCCGCATCCGTTTTTCCAGCCGATCCGCCGCTTCCGGCAGGGAGGCGCCGAACAGGCGTTCGGCCATCTGGATATATTTGCCGTTGTCCGGCCGGCCGGCGAAATAACGGAACCAGGCCGGCATCATGCAAGCCAGCGTCGCGCCGTGCGCGGCATGGTAACGGGCGCTCAGGACATGACCCATCTGGTGCATCGGCGTGAAGGTGAAAGTGCCGGAGGTCAGCCAGCCGTTCAGCGCGATGCTGGCGGCCCACATCATCACGCCGCGGGCCTGGACATCGCCGGGATTGCTCCATACCTGCGGCAGGACGGCCAGGACCGCCTTGACGACGCCTTCCTGCATCCGCTCCTGCAGCTCAAGGTTGACGGCCGGATCGCCGTTCAGATAGGCTTCCAGCACGTGGGCGACGATGTCGAACGCGCCGCAGGCGGTCTGGTACGGCGGCAGCGAGACGGTCAAATCGGGATCGAGCAACGCCGTTTTGGCATAGAGGCAGGACGGTTCCCACACGTAGGATTTCCGGCCGGTGGCCTCATCGGTGATCACCGCCGTCGGATTCATCTCGCTGCCGGTGCCCGGCAAGGTCGGGACCATCACCGTCGGCAACGCCTGCCGGGGCGGGATCGTCTTCGGGCAACTGTGGGAAAACATGATCATTTTTTCCAGCGGATGCGGGTATTTGACGCCGGCGGCGATGATTTTCGCACAATCCATGACGCTGCCGCCGCCCAGCGCGATGATGACGTCGATCTTATCGGCCCGGCAGACGGCCACCCCTTGTTCCGCCTGGGACAGCAGCGGATTGGCGGTGATGTTCGGGTAATCGATCGACGCTACACCGTTTGCGGCGAGGTCGCGATGGATCGTTTCCAGGATTTCGGCAAAGAAAGAACAATCTTGATAGGTGGCGATCAGCGCTTTTTTTCCGTACAGCGCCGCATGTTGACCGATTTGCCGGACAGTTCCGGCGCCGAAAACGACTTTGACCGGATTGTAATATTCGAAATTCTCCATCATTCCTCTCCTTGCCGATTCAGCGCCGCCAACTGGCGGCAGAATTGGTGAAATTTTTGCTTGACCGCCCGATAGGCCGTCGCCTTTGGCAATTGACAGCGGATCGGCGCGGTTTGACGGTGCAGTGCTTTGATTTTGTCATAGGTTTGCCAGAGACCGCCGGCCCGGAAGACCAGCGCGGCGGCGCCGAGTGAAACCGCATCCCGGGAAATCCGGGAGCGCAGGATGTCTTTTTCCAGTACATTGGCATAGATGTCAAGCCATAAATCGCTTTTGGCGCCGCCGCCGACCGCCGGCAATTGAGCGGAAAGCGGAAGCTTGGATTGCAGGAACTGCAACGACAATTCCAAATCGCAGGCGATGCCCTCCAGCACGGCGCGGGCCAGCTCCGCTCGGCCGATGCCCAGCGAAAGATTGGCGAAACCGCCTTTCAGGTCGGTGGCGACATCGGAACCGGAACCGCCGGCCAGCACCGGGCAGAAAAGCACGCCGTGGGCGCGGGGCGGCGCGCGGGCGCCCAGCCGGTCGAATGCCGCCAGCGGACTGTCCTGAGCGCGCAGTTCCGAAAACAAATTGTCGAGTGCCCACTCCAGCGAAGTGCCGGCCGAAAAGATGCCGGAGGCCGGCAGATACATCCCGTCGACGCAGTGCTGGAAGGTATAGATCCGCCGGTCGTAATCCAGCGTCGGCTGTTCCGCGCAGGCGGCCACCCAGGCTGACGAGCCAAGCGAGAGATAGGCGTCGTTCGGTTCGAAGCAACCGGCTCCCAGCGCCATGCAGGCGTTGTCGACGCCGCCGGTAACCACGATGGCGGCGGCGGGCAGTCCCCAGGCTGCCGCCAGTTCCGGTTTCAGGTCGGCGAGCTTTGCGGCGGCAGGCCGCAGTTCCGGCAGTTTGGCCGGATCGATGCCGGCCGCCAGGCTGTAGCGTTCCACATATTGCCGGTCAGTCAGGCTGTACAGGCCGCTGCCGGAGGCGTAGGAGAAATCGGTGGCGATGCGGCCGGTCAGTTTGAAGTTGATGTAATCCTTGGTCCCGAGGAAGTAACGGGTTCGGGCGTATAATTCCGGCCGGTGCCGGCGGTACCAGGCGATTTTGAAGATTGAATAAAGTTCCGGCGGAAAGCCGCAGCCGGTATCGTAATACCAGGCGCGGCGGTTCACCGTTTGAAAAAAGGCTTCGGCCTCGGCCGTCGCCCTGGCATCCGACCAGATCGGCGTCCGGTCGCTCAGCAGATTGCCGTCGGCGTCGACCGCGACGACGCCGAGGCTGTGTCCCGAAACGCCGATCCCGGCGATTTCCGCCAGGTCGTTCCGTCCCTTCAACAGCGTTTGCACTGCCTGGCGCACCCCATGCCACCACGTCTCCGGATTCTGTTCCCGGCGAATGCCGTCGGCGCTGCAGAACGTCGGATAGGCGACCACCGTTTCACCCAGATTGTTGGCGTTTTCATCGAACAGCGAAGCCTTCAAACTGCCGGTGCCCAGATCGAAAGTCAATGCTTTTTTCATGCTTCCAGGCCAGCTTCCTTTAAAATATTTCTGGCCGATTTGATGCCGATTCCGAAACGGGAACAGCCGGCCGCGACCATCCGTTCGATATCCCGGAGCGTCCGGATGCCGCCGGCGGCTTTGATTTTGGCGTCGTCGCCGATCGTATCGCGGATCAGTTCGATGTGTTCGACCGTGGTCGGCTGTTTGGCCCAGCCGGTCCCGGTTTTGACGTAGGCGGCGCCGGCCCGGACGGCCAGTTCACTGCCTTTGCGGATTTCGTCATCGGTCAGGCAGGCCACTTCGAGGATAACCTTCAAGGTGCGTTCGCCGGCCGCCGCCTTCACCTGCTCAAGGTCGCGGCTCACCATCGCATAATCCCGGTTTTTCAGTGCGCCGACGTTGATTACCATGTCCAGTTCTCCGCAGCCGGCGGCGACGAAACGTTCCGCCGTCAGCACTTTCGCTTCAGTCAGGTCGGCGCCGGACGGAAAGCCGACCGCTCCGCCGACTTGGATGTCCTGATCGTCCTTCAATTGCTCGATCAGCCAGGCGGTGTAGCAAGGCATGGCGAAACAGCAGATGAAGCGGTGTTTTTTCGCCAGGGCCACCATTGCGCGCAGATCTTCCATGACGATGTCGGTTTTCACACAGCTCAGATCGATCAGTTTCGGCAAATTCGGTAAATCCATCGTTTCCACCTTCGAATTGTTGATTTGATACATTATAACATTATAATGTTTAAAAAGCAATCCCGGTTGCGGTGTTTTTTCCGATTTTCGATCCCCCCGGAATTTTCGCGATCGGGAGCGCGGGACGGTAATGCCCCATTTGCCAGAGGCGGTATTACAGTTTTTTTTGCCCTCCTGCCTTGTTTTCCGTTTCGGCGGAAACAATTTTTCCCCTGCGGCCTTTTGGGCCGGGCGTCTATTTGCATTGTTTGTTCTCCGGCGGTATTGTATTTTCAGATTGATCGGAGGAATTCATGATGAAAATAATCGATGCGCATATCCACTTCTCCACCTCTCACCATTTCAATGAAACCGCCGCCGCTGCCGGCCATGAAAATACCGTTCCCCACCTGAGCCGGGTGCTGCGGGAGCTGCAGATCGTCCGCACTGTGGTCATGGGGTCGGGGGGCAAGACGCCGGACGACGGTATCAGCCATGCGTTGGGACCGGACCTGGCCGGCCCGGTGGATGTCGTCGATTACAACCAGCCGTCGTTTGTCGCTTACTGCTGCGGGGTGGATAGCGCCACGCTGACGCCGCGGAATGTCACCGCTTCGCTCGCCGATTTCGAACGCCATCTGCGCTGTCCGGCCTGTGTCGGCATCAAGCTGTATCCGGGTTACAATTATTTCTATCCGGATGACGAACTCTATTATTCGTTCTATGAGTTGGCGGCGGTTTACGATGTGCCGGTCGTCTTCCATACCGGCGATACCGCCAGCAGCCGGGCGCTGGTGAAATATTCCCACCCGTTGCAGGTCGACGCCGTGGCGGTCAAATTTCCGCAGACCACCTTCGTCATGGCCCATTACGGCAATCCCTGGCTGGTGGATGCCACTGAAGTTCTGGCCAAGAATCCGAATGTTTTCGCCGATTTGTCCGGGCTGGCGACCGGCCATTTTGACATCGAATCGTTCTGCGAAACCTATCGCGCTTATCTCGATCAGCTTCGCTGCTGGCTGGCTTATCTGTCCGATTATGAAAAGGTCATGTACGGCTCCGATTGGCCGCTGGTCAACCTTTACAACTATGTAGAACTGCTGCGGCGGGTGATTCCGGCCCGGCATCACGAGTCGGTCTTTTACCGCAATGCCAGGCGCATCTACCGGAAACTGGACGCTTTGCCGGAGGAGTGACGCCCGCGGTTACTGCAATCGTTTGCCGCGGCCGCGCCGGTATGCCCAGACGGCGAAAGCGAGCGAGACGACTCCGGCGATCGCGTAGGCGATCTGCAGCGGCAGTCCGACGCCGACCGGTCCGCCGTGTTTCGGCGATACCCACAGGATATAGCTGACGACGATGAAGGTCATGAACATGCCGGGGATGACCGCCACCCAGCCGGCCTTGCGCTGCATGACCAGCCAGACCGTCGCTGCCATCAGCGTGGAGGCCGCCAGCACCTGGTTGCCCCAGGCGAAGTAGTTCCACAACTGGCCGAACGTTTTGGCGCTGATGTTCGACCAGGCCAGCAGTCCGCAGACGATGGCGATCAGCGGCAGGCAGATCATCAGGCGTTTGCTGAACGATTTCTGGCTGATGCCGCACATTTCCGCCAGGCTGAGCCGCATGCTGCGCATCGCCGTATCGCCGGAAGTAATCGCCAGGACGATGACTCCGATCACGGTGACGGTTCCCATTTGGGAGCCCAGGAAATAGTCGGTGATTTTCAGCAGAACCGAGGTCGGATTGTTCTGCATCATGGACGGGAAAAGGTTGTAAATCGCCATGCCGGCGGCCGCCCAGATCATCGCGATGACGCCTTCGACGATCATCATGCCGTAAAAGGAGGAACGCCCCTGGTATTCCGATTCCATCGTCCGGGCGATGATCGGCGACTGGGTGGCGTGAAAACCGGAAATGATGCCGCAGGCGATGGTGACGAACAGCACCGGGATGATCGGTTCCTTGATCATTCCCGCTTTGAAGGACGCCGATTCGGTCAGCAGCTCCGGCCGTTGAAAGCCTTCCCCGAGCAGGACGGCAAAAATCATCAGCGTACCAATCAGCAGCAAGGCGCCGAAAAATGGATAAACCGAACCGATGATTTTATCGACCGGGAACAGCGTCGCGATGATGTAATACAGGAAAATTGCGCCGACCGCCAGCCAGAAAATATGGATCGTCGGATTCAGCCCGTCGATCAATTGAGCCGGAATGTTGATGAATACCGCCACCACCAGCAGCAGCAGAATGATGACGAAAATCGAGAAAAAATGGTAATAAATTTCACCGAGCGTCATCCGGATCAGCTTCGGCAAATTGGCGCCGTCGTGCCGCAGCGACATCATGCCGGAGAGAAAATCGTGCACCGCGCCGCCGATGACGTTGCCGACGGGAATGATCAAAAAGGTGATCGCGCCGAATTTGATGCCGAGGATGACGCCGATGACCGGTCCGATTCCGGCGATGTTCAGCAGTTGAATCAGCATATTTTTCCAGTGCGGCAGCACGACGAAATCGACGCCGTCGTGATGGATTTTGGCCGGGGTGTCCCGGTGGTCGGGAGCCAGAATCCGCTCGATGAATTTTCCGTAAGTAAAATAACCGGCGATCAACAAGATGATTCCGAACAGGAAAAGCAACATGATCATTCCCTCGCTTAAACTTGCAATAGTGATTTATAAAAATAGCACTTCCATGCCGTTTTTTCCAGTCTTTTTGTCCCGTAATTTCCAGATAAAACGGCGGCCGGGCGCAGATTGTTTTTTCGCTTCCGGTATTGAAATCGGCTTGATTCATGTTAGTATATGGAAACTGTCCGGCGTATGAAACCGGCGGTTGGATGATACGAATGATAAAACGGTTTCTCAAAGCACTTTCTGCCGGCTGGCGGCGGATTCTCCGGGGGCGCTGGCTGCCATGGGGGATGGCGTTTCTGGCGTTCGGCTGTTTTCTGGTCTATTGCTGCCTGCCCGGCTGGATCGAGCGGTACGGTTTGCCGCGTCTGGCGGTGGCGCTCGGCGTCAAGGCGCTGCGCGGTGAAGTCCGGCAATTGAGTTTCAGCCGGCTGGATCTCGGCGAGGTGGAAATTCTGACCGGCAATGAAACCGTCCTGCGCATTCCGGCGCTGCAGGTCAATTTCGATTGGTCGCCCGGGGGGACGCTCGACATCGAAGCCGTCCGGATTGTCGGAGCGGCGCTGCAGGTGCGTTATGAGCAGGGGCGGTGGCGCATTCCGGGATTGTATCCGGAGCTGATGACGCGATTTTCCGCCGCCGCTCCGGCGGAGCCGGAAGCCGGGAGTGCTTTCCGCTGGCGGGTCCGGCAGATTCGGCTGGAATATTGCACGCTGAAATTGCACTGGGATGACGAAGCGTTTGAAATTCCGCTGAATGCCGAACTGCGGCTGCCCGGTCAATCGGAGGACAGTTGGCGTTTGCGCTTCGATTTGCGCTGCATGTCCGATCAGGTGAGGGGCGAAGCTGTCTACCGGCCGGCCGGCCGGGAGCTGCAGGTCAATGCCGCCGGACAGTTGCGTCTTTCCCGTTACCGGGAGTTGTTCGGGCGTTTCGGCGACTGGACGCCGGAGGGCGGCGGCTCCTTTCAATGCGGACTGGTTTATGCGCCGGAAAAACTGGAGGCCATCTGCCGCTTTCCCGCTCTGCGGCTGGCGTTGCGGGATTTCCGGCTTGGGAATGCCGGTGAAGCGCCGGCGGAGCTGCAATTGTCCGGCCAGCCCGGCCAGCTCGATTGGGCGCTGCGCAACTGGCGGTTTTCCTCGCCGTACGGCAGTTTGCAGTTGCCGGAAATTTCCGGCGGGTTGGCGGCCGGGGAAACGGAAACTGTGCTGGAGGGCCGGCTGAACGCGGAAATGCTCTGCCTGGAGCGGTGGCCGCTGCCGTTGGAATCCGACTTTGCAGTGCGTCTGCCGCATGACCGCCGGGCCTTGACTGCTTCGGCGCAAATGCGGTCGGCGGAATTCCCGGAACTTGCCGCCACGCTGTCTGTCAGTGGAGATTTGGCCCGGCCGGCTCCGGCCTGGCAGGTGCGGGCGGCACTGAAGCAGCATACGGCGCTGCGGCATCGCTGGCGGGTGGCCGGTTATTCCGGGGAACTTGACATCGCCGCCTCCGGGGTGGAGGTGACTGGGGCTTATCAAGCCGGCGACTGGCAGGCCGGATTGTCGCTCTCGGTCGATTCGCCGCAGCTCGCGGTGCGGCAGTTGCCCGGCATCCGTCGCATCACCGCCGGCAATCTGTGCCTGGAAGGCAGCGCGGCCGGGCAGGGGAGCGTGCCGGAGCGGTTCGGGTTCGCCGGCGGATTGACTGATTTGCGGCTGCGGCCGCTGGGGGTGACGGTCGGGGCGGTAAACGCTTCGCTGTCCCGAACGGTTGCCGATGGCGAAGCGATGACCGGTTCGGTGACGTTCGACCGTGTCGGCTGGCGCAACTGGCAGTCCGGCAACTGGACGGTGGCGCTGCAAGCCCGGCCCGGCGGTTTCCGGTTCGACGGCGTGGCGACGATCGGCCAGCTGCCCGGTTGGCGGCTGACGCAGCGCGGCACTTTTCAATATGCCCCCGCGCTGCAAATCGACGCGGAGATCGACATGCCGTCCTGGGCTCTGCCGGATGCCGGACTGTGCCGGGAGCTGTTGCCGGGGCTGCCGGACGGCCAATGGAGCGGCCGTCTGGCGCTGAACGGCCGGTATTGCTGGGGGCTGGGGCACAACGAAGGGGAACTGTCGCTGCAATTGACCGACGGTGCGCTGAATCTGCCCGGGCCGGGAATTGCCGCCGACGGGGTCGCACTGTCGCTGTCGCTGCCATTGTTGCCGCAGTTGATCAGCAATCGGCCGCAGCGGTTGACCTGCCGGCAGGTGAAAGCGGCCGGGTGGACGTTTGATGATATCCTGGTCGATTTTCAATTGGAATCGGAAAGTTTCTTCCTGGAAAATTTGCAATTGAAATGTTGCGATGGCAATGTTTATACGCATGCGCTGCGTTTTCATTATCGGGATCCCCGGGTGCGGGCGGCCCTGTACTGCGACCACCTGAATCTGGCGCGGTTGATCAACCAACTGGGCGTGGCCGGCGCGGCCGGCGACGGGACGCTGTATGGCCGGATTCCGTTCACGTTCGATTCCGGCGGGCTGCAGGTCGAGCCGGGATTTCTCTATTCCGAGCCGGGCATCGCCAGCCATCTGGAGCTGGATGGGTTGGAGCCGTTGCTGGCCGGCCTGCCGGAGGGGACGGCGGAATATACCCAGTTGGATTTGGCGGCGGAGGCGTTGAAGAAGTTCGATTACCAGTGGGCCAAACTGGAATTTGCCGCGGTCGATGAGGATCTGGCGGTGGCGTTGAAACTGGATGGCAAGCCGGCCGGCATATTGCCGTTCCGGTTTGACGAACGGGCCGGACGTTTCGTCCGGGTCAACACGGTTGGGTCGCTGTTTCAGGGCATTCGGCTGGATGTCAACAGCCGGATCCCTTTGAATAAACTGATTAAATTCAACCAGAAATTTCAAAACCTGACGGAGATGATGAAGTGAACCGGAAAATTTTGCTGTTGAGCGCTTTCGGCGGCGTTCTGCTGGTGGTCGGCGGCTGTTGGAGCAGCCACCAGATCCAGACGCAGAGCGAAGTCGATGTCAAACCCATTGAAATCAAACCGATCCATATTACCTTGGACATCAACATCAAGGTCGATCGGGCGCTGGATGATTTCTTTGGCGACCTGGATGAGGAAGCGATTGAAATACCCGAAACAGATGGAGGAAGCAAATGAGACGACATGGTTACAGCCGCTTGATTGCCGGGGCCGCATTGACGCTGCTGTTCTGCGGCGGGACGCTTTATGCGCTGCCGCAGGAGGTCAGGGAAACCAATAACGTATTGTTTTCGACGGCCAGGGAGGATATGAACAGCCAGGCGATCAAGGAGCGGATGAAGCAGCGCCTGTCCCAGGTCGTCAAGTGGAAAAAATCCGGCCAGGTCGGAGAGACTTACGACGGTTATCTGGCGCTGGTCGATCCGGCGAAAATCGACGCCAAGACGCTGCCGCAGATGGAACTGCTGATCGCGCAGGAAAATCGCGACCGCCAGGCCGTCTATCAGGCGATCGCCAAAAGCCAGCAGACGACGGTGGCATTGGTTGGCCAGCGCCGGGCGCTGCAAATTGCCGACGACGCACCGAAGGGTGAATGGTTCCGCGACGCCAAGGGGGGCTGGTCTGCCAAAAAGACGGACCCGAAAAAGAAGTAATCCGCAGAGTTTGCGCCGCATGCCCCCGGGCCGGGACGTAACTTGAACGCGGCCCGGCGGGCGAAGCGGTCGTCGAGGAGCGCCGGAAAACCGGCGCTTTCCATTGAACGGCGCCTGACAGCCTTGCTGAATCAGCTCAGTAACTGTTCTGGACGTCGATGATGTTCAACTGCGGCCGATTGACGCTGTAATAGTTGTTCAACTGCGGCGTCGCCAGCACATCGAGCATTTTTCCGGTGAATTCCTGCGGCAGCATGTTGAAAGCGATGAATTCGATCTGCCCCTGCTTGCGGTTGCGCAGCAGGCCGCGGGTGTGTCGGTGCCCGACCGGGTAGCATTTCACCACTTCCAGTTCGTTGAACCGGTAGACCGGCTTCGGATTGCTGTGGCCGAACGGCGCCAGCAGGTTCAAATACCGGAAGAATTCCGGATTGACCTCTTCCAGCTCCGTATCGCCGTCGTAGGCGATATACTCTTCCAGATCCTCGGCGTTCAACTGCTCCCGCACGTATTTTTCCAGCGCTTCGTGAAAAGCGGGAATCCGCTCCGCCTGCAGGCCGATGCCGACCGCCATCGGATGACCGCCGAAACGGTCCAGCAGATGGCTGGTCTTGCTCAACACCTCGACCAGATTCAGCGAACCGATGCTGCGGCCGGAGCCGTAAGCCTGACCGTCCTGAATCGTCAGCACGATCGTCGGCCGGTTGTAATCACGGGCCAGGCGGGAGGCGACGATGCCGATCACCCCCTGATGCCAGTTGCTGCCGGCCACCAGCAGCGCATAATTGTCGCTCTGGCCGCTGGCTTCGATGCGGGCCTTGGCTTCCTGGTAAATTTCCTGTTCCTTCTCCTGGCGGATCCGGTTGTACTCTTCGAGCCGGGAGGCGAACTGATAGGCTTCGACGATATTTTCCGACTCCAGGAGGCTCATCGCGATATTGGCGTCGCCGACCCGGCCGGCGGCATTGATGCGCGGCGCCAGTTTGAAAGTGATGTCCGACGGCGCCAGGTCATTGTGCAAGCGCGAACTCTCGATCAGCGCCCGGATGCCGGGGCGGAACTGTTTTTTCAGGATTTCGATGCCGTATTTGACCATGATGCGGTTTTCGCCGAGCAGCGGCACGATGTCGGCCACCGTGCCCAGCGCGACATAATCCAGCACATCCTCCAACCGGGTGTTGAAGCCGCCCAGATTATTTTCCCGGCCATATTTGATGAAGGCATGCGACAGCTTGAAGGCGACGCCGGCGCCGGAAAGCACCTGCAGGTCTTCGAGCTCCGGATAAATTTTCGGATTGATCACCGCCAGCGCCTTCGGCAGCTCCGGACCGGCTTCGTGATGGTCGGTGATGATCGTGTCGATGCCCAGGTTGACCGCATCGGCTACCGCGTCGCAACTGGTGATGCCGCAGTCCACCGTCACCAATACCTTGCAACTGCCGATCGTGCTCAATGCCTTCTGAAGCGATTCCGGCGTGAAGCCATAGCCATCGTCGAAACGATGCGGGATGAATGAGTGCACGATCGCGCCGTTGCCGCGCAGAACCAGCGACAGCAACGCGGTGGCGGTAATGCCGTCGGTGTCGTAGTCGCCGTGGATGAGGATCGGCTCCTTGCTGAAAATTGCGTCCCACAACCGGCGCGCGGCATCTCTGATGCCGGGAAACCGATAGGGATCACTGAACCCTGCCAATTTTGGGTTTAAAAAGTCGACTACCGCACTTTCCTTGACACCGCGAGCGGCAAAGTAAAGCGCGATCGGATGCGGCAGCGACAACTGACGCATCAGATGGTCAACACCAGTCTCAAGATTTTGACAGGACGACTTCCATTTTTTTACGCCCATTAACCTTACTTCCTAACGTTTAATATTTCATCATATACGATAATGCTTTTTAGCGTCAACTCCAAGTTTTTTACAACTCTTTTTCCACTTTTTTTTTGATTTTTTTTTCCCTTCCCGATTTGCAAAGTGGGAAAAATATCGTATTTTAGAAAACATGCAACGAGCTGATAGCTTTTGTGCCGATGTGGCGGAACTGGCAGACGCGCTACGTTCAGGGCGTAGTTCTTTCATCGGAGTGTGGGTTCGAATCCCACCATCGGCACCATTCAGATTCCTGCGGTTGTTTATTCTGTATCGATCATTTTCGAGTTTTGCCGCGGGTATGGCATAACGGCTGTGCACCAGCCTTCCAAGCTGGTTATAGGGGTTCGACTCCCCTTACCCGCTCCAGATTATTCCGGTGGGATTCCCGAGCGGCCAAAGGGGGCAGACTGTAAATCTGCTGGTTACACCTTCGATGGTTCGAATCCATCTCCCACCACCATTTTTTTCTTTCGGAAAGATTGATGCGTTTTCCGGTGGGATTCCCGAGCGGCCAAAGGGGGCAGACTGTAAATCTGCTGGTTACACCTTCGATGGTTCGAATCCATCTCCCACCACCATTTTGTGCCGATGTGGCGGAACTGGCAGACGCGCTACGTTCAGGGCGTAGTTCTTTCATCGGAGTGTGGGTTCGAATCCCACCATCGGCACCATTTTTACTTGCCGATTGGAGCTATTTGCCGCAATTCATATTGCCTTGCATGAGAAGCTATCAAGACAAGTTTTCTCTGTCAAATCACAACCGGATTGCCAATCGCATCAGGGAGAAGGGGGATGCCGGTTCCCATAGACAGGGCCTCCTTTTACAGCCGTTTTCCGCAACATACAAAATTGCGGAAGGCAACTCATGCTCACATTGCCGCGCCGGCGCGGCAAGTATTCTGCGATTTTTCGTATTGTTCCCGGTTGAGTTTCCCGCTGGTAATATCGCGGGAAGTCAAAAACGATTTTGAACGATTGCGAGAATTTGCAGAACTTTGTCCAGCGTGATCGGTTTCAGCAACACCGCATTGAAATCGGCGTTATTCCGGGCTTCGGCGTCGGCAGTGACCGCGACGACCGACATTTCGTCGAAACGCCGGTCCATCCTGATTTTTCCGAGCAATTCTTCTCCGCTCATTTCCGGCATCCACAGATCGGTCAGAATGAATTTGAAATTCTGATCCTTTTCGAGAATTTCCAACGCTTTGACGCCGGATTCGGCGCAAACGCTTTCGATGCCCAATTTCCGCAGCATCGCCTGCAGCACCTTCAGGTTCATCGGCACATCGTCGACCAGCAGTACCCGCAGGTGTTCCGACAACAGCCAGAGAATCTGGTTCTGCCTGGTGACGGCGTCGCCGCTCTCCACCCGGTCATACCGGACATCCTTCAATCTGACCGTAAAGGCGCTGCCGCGGCCCGGTTCGCTGGCCGCTTCGATGGTGCCGCCCATACGCTGTGCGAGCCGCATGGAGATTGCCAAGCCCAGTCCGGAACCCTCGTAAACCCGGTTGCCGCGCGTCCCTTCGGCCTGGAAGAACGGGTCGAAAATTTTTCTCAACTGTTCTTGGGCGATGCCGATGCCGGTATCCGCCACCAGGATGCTCAATTCACCGGTGCCGCCGGCAGCGGCGGGCCGGAAATCAATGGTGACGGTCACCTGGCCCTGGTGGGTGAATTTGATTGCGTTGCCGACCAGATTGAGCAGGATCTGCCGGATTCTCAGGTGGTCCACATAGACCGGACACCGAGTTCCGCTCAATTGCGAGACCAGTGCAATATTTTTCTGTTTCGCCTTCAGTTGAAACACCGCAACGATCTCTTCCGCCAGTTTCGGCAGATCGGTCCGGACCGGGGTGATGTTCATCTGGTCGGCCTCCAGTTTGGATAAATCCAGCACGTCGTTGATCAGATTCAGCAGCGCCGAACCGGCGCAATTGATCGAACGCAGATAGTCGAGCTGATCCTCCTGGCTGACATCGCCACCCTGTAGCAGTTCGGAGAAGCCGAGCACCGCATTCAGCGGCGTCCGCAATTCATGGCTCATGGTGGCGAGGAAGTAGCTCTTGGCCCGGTCGGCTGCCATCGCCTGTTCCATCGCCCGCCGGAGCTCTTCCTTCTGCTGGTAAAGTTCGGTGACATCGACCGCGGTTTCGAGCAGGTTGATCACCTTGCCGTTCCGATCGAAGAGCGGCTGGAATGAGATCATGTAAGTATGTCCGTTGGGATTTTTGAAGTCGAAATGAGCCGGCTGGCCGGTTTGTTTCACCCGTTCGAACGGGCAGAAGTCCGGCGGCGCGTCGTGACCGCAACTGACGTGGTAGCATTTTTTCCCGATCAGTTCCTCCGCCGGCCGGTCTGTACCCGCGCAGGTCGCCGAGTTGACCATCGCGACATTGTAATCAAGGTCGAACATGAAAATCGGAATCGAAATATTGTTGACGATCTGCCTTTGCATCGAAGCGGTATCCGCGATCCGCTCAAGCTGCGCGGCGCGCTCGCGGGCCAGCAGAAACAGATTGGCGATGCTTTTTACGGTATGAACCGAGGTGTCGCTGAATTCGTGGGGATGGCGGGTGTAATCCAAGCCGACGAAACCGATCAATTGCCCGTCCCACCAGATGCCGCTGACCAGCAGGGACTTGATTTTCTGAAAAGCCAATCGGGCGAGTTCCTCCGCCAGCAGGGGCGGCGGAGACGACATATCCTCGACCACGAGTTCCCGTTTTTCCAGCAGCATTTTTTCCCATAACGGAAAATCGCTCATGCTCATATTCTGCAGCAGCTCTTTCTGCGTATCAGTTTCTGATCTGACCCATTCATACTCATTGGAAATATCCCGGCCGTTTCCGGTATAGAGGAAAATATAAGCCCGGTCCGCGTCGGCATTCTCGCCGATGATCCGGAGCATTTCATTGACGGCCCGGTTGAAATCCGACTCCACGGTGATCATGCTCAGCGACTGGTTGATGATCCGTTCGCAGCGGGTCGCATAATCGAGCGATTCGATGGTCCGCTTCTGCTGCTGTTCGAGTTCATATTCGCGCGAAACATCCACACCCATGCCGATCAGGAGCTTGGTGCCGTCCGACTGGACCAGCGTATTCTTCACTGTCTGAACCATCAGCGATTCACCGGAGGTAGAAAGGAAACGCTCCCGGATATTCAGTTTTTCGGTCGAGTTGATGATCGCCTGGTCGTCGTCATGGAATTTCCGGGCCGCGGCTTCGTCCGCCGGGAAAATATCCCGGTCGAAACTGCCTGGAATCCGCTCGCTGTCAACGCCGATCATTTCGCCGAAGCGGCGGTTGCACATCACGTACCGGAAGTTGTCGGCGGCGTTTTTGACGAAGATGTAGCCGGGCAGATTGTCCATGATATTGGTCAGCAGCCGCAGGCTGTCGCGCGTCTGCCGTTCGTTTTCGCGGCTGTGGGTGATGTCCTGAATCACGCCGCAGTACTCCCGCCGCCCGGAAATTTCATTCACCGATTTGACCGCCCGTAATTCGAAATAACGCTGCGGAGTTCCGGCGGCAAAGGAGACGGCCAGTTCGTCGACTTCGCCGGCCAGCAGCCGGTGCCAATCCCGCAGAAATCCGTCAAGATCGTCCTTGGCAATCCATTCCGCCGGAAGCACCGGCTTCCCGTCCCGGCGCGGCCAGTATTCCGCCGAAATCGGAAGCAGGATCGTGCCGGCGGCGGTGCAGCGGAAATAGTCAACGCGGGCGACCTGTTTCACCATTTCCAGAATCGCGCTGTTCATGCGCAGCCGGTCGCGTTTTTCGTACTCCTCGGTTACATCGCGGAATACCAGCACGCCGCCGGTGATACGGTTCGCCTCGTCCCGGATCGGCGACGCGCAGTCGGCGATGTGCAGCCGGCTGCCGTCTTTGGCGATCAGGTCGGTATGATTGGCCAGCTCCACGGTCTGGCCGGTGGCGAGCGCTCTGGCCAGCGGGGATTCCACTTTGCTTTCGTCGAGATAACTGACGATATTGAAAATTTCGTCCAGTTTTTTTCCTTCCGCCTCTTCCGGTGAATAGCCGGTCAGCTTTGCCGCGACCGGATTCAGCAGCGTCACATGCCCCAGGGCGTCGGTGGCGACCACGCCGTCGCCGATGGATTCCAGCGTCAGCCGGAACCGTTCGGCCAGCCGGGCGGTTTCCCGGTGCGCCTCATGCAGCTCGGTCACGTCGGCGGAAATGCACATCACCACGTCGGTGTGGAATGGATTATGCCCGGAAAGGCGCTGGAATTCATCGTGGCGGCATTGTCCGCCGGCTTCAAAATCCAGGTGAACCTTTTCTCTGCCGGCGAACGCCTGCCGGATCGCAAGCCGGATTTTCTCCCTGACCGCCGGAATGGTGATCTGCTCCAGGCGGGTCAGCGACTCGTCGACTCCCCCCGCGACCGGCTGTGGAATGTGCGAATACAGAATCCGTTCCTGCCGGTCGAAAATGAAAATCCGCAACGGCAAATTTCTGAATAAGGCCGTCGCTTTCCGGTGTTCCCGGCGGCGGTACAGCAGTGCGGCGATCAAGCCGGTGAGAGCCAGAAACAGCATGCCGCCGCCCGCCGCCAGTTCCACCCGGTAGCGGATCAAAAAGTCAGGCGGGGTGTTCATGATTTTCGTTTCCGCCGGAATGCGGCCGGCGGGAATGCCGAATTCCCGGATCGCCCGGTAATCGAGCCGGGGATGCAGGTGGGAATACGCATATGGAATTGCCGCCGCCGCTTCGCCGTTCAGAATCCGCACCGCCACCGCTCCGGTCTGGGCGCCCAGCTCCGTGCTGACGGCAACCGAACCGCCGTCGCTGCCCAGCGGCATGTAGGTGTCGTAACGACCGAGAATCATGCCCGGAAAAATCTGGTTGATACGCGGCAAGGTGGTATAGCTGTTCGCCGGGGTTTCATCGCGGGACGACCCCCAGGAGTGAAAAATCAGCAGCGTGTGGGGCGGCAGTCCGCTGACCTTTTTCATCATTTCGGCGGTGGAATATTCCGTCCCGTCGATGATGGTGATTTTCCGGGTGATCTCTTCGGGAATTTCACTCAGAAGTTCTCGCTGCCGGCGTCCGTCGGCGGTGGCGTCGACCAGCACGACGATATGCCGGGTATCGGGAAGCAGCCGCAGCCCGAGCTTGGCGCTTTCATAAGGATGGCGCGCGGCCAGAACCGCCGTCATGTTCAACTTCTGCTTCAACTCCTGCGGCGGTTCGCCGAGGTAACTTTCCAGCAGGAGCGGAGTGCCTTCCGGGAGTTTGAGCTGTCCGTTGAGGAACAGATCCGCGGCGGCGTTGTTGTAGACGACGATCAGGTCGTAGGGATGTAAATCCAGTTTGGCCTGAAGCGCCCTGACATCGCCCATACAGGGATTCATACCGGGCTGAAAGCGGACGCCGAACGAAAAAATTTCATAGTTGGCCCCGATGCCGGCCTGGGTCAGGGTTTCCCGGAACATCCGGGTGGACTGATCCGTCCATGAATCGATGGCCGAATACGACTCCACCTGCAGCACGCGTTTCACGCCGTTCGCCTGTAAAAGCGGAGACGGGAATAGGAACAGGATAAGCAGAAAAAACAAACGAGGACATAATTGAAAATGATTTTTCATCGGTATTCTTCCGGAAACTGATTGCAAAAGGAGGACTGTTCTTGTTGCCGCGTTGCATGAACTGCAACTATCCCTCATGGGCAATCCTTTTGTTGTTCAACATATTAACGGAAAAGTCCCTTTGTTATATATGACAAGTCACCCTATACTATACCGTAAACGTTCATCATTGTCAAGAAAAATAAAAGCAAAGAGTCTCAGATTCGCTTCAGGCATGATATATTTACGATCAGGCTCGCTAAAAATAAATTATCCTTATTTCAATGGGGAAAACAGGATTGCTTTTTCCCCGATCGACACTATGGTTTAACCGAAGGGATCAAAAAACAATGAATATTCGGGAATTTGCCGCACTCTGCGGCGTCGCGCACTCCACCGTTTCCCGCGTTCTGAACCAGCCGTTGGAAAAATCGCGGACCAGCAGGGCGACGTATGAACAGATTCGCGCCAAGGCTGTCGAAGTCGGTTTTCAGGTCAACTATTATGCCCAGGCTCTCCATTCGAAAACGTCCAATTGTCTTGGACTCATCATCGGCGGTTGGATGCCGTTGCTGACGGAACCGCTTTTATACGGGATAGCCCATACGCTGGATATGCACGAAAAACACCTGACGGTTCTCACCTGCGACGCCACGCCGGATTCCGAAGCGGACGCCTTTGAAAAAATGTTGATCTATAATGCCGGGACAGTTCTGTATATCCCGGCGCGCCAGAAGGAGGCAAATTATTCGACGCGGCATATTCGTGAAGTGCTGAAAAAACATTCCCAATACCCGCCGGTGATCACGCTCTACGGCGGCTCCGACATTCAGGAGTTTTACCATGTCGGCTTTCGTGATTATGAAACCGGTCAGCGGGCGGCCCGGCGCCAGTTGAAAAACGGGTGCCGCAAATTCGGGATCGTCCAGTCGCTTTACAGCAATTTCATGTACCGCGAGATGTCGCGCGGCTACCGGGAAACGCTGCGGGCAAACGGCATTCCGGACGCGGATATCAAGGAGCTGCTGTTCTGGTCCGAAGGTTTTGCCTCCATTCCGTTTGAACAGTTACAGGAGGTTGAAGGTCTCTGGTGCAGTCATTATGTTCTCCTGCTTCACTGCATGTCCAAACTGGTCAAGTTGGTCGGCGATTGCGGACGGCTTCACGTCGATACGATTTGCGGGACGGAAACGCTGGAATTATACCGCAATCTTCAACCGTCTCTGGGGGCCGTCGGTCCTGCGGAGGAATTTCCCCGCTGGTTCGGCAGCATGACCATCTATCAATACAGTACCCGGGCGATTGGAGTGAAAGCTGCGGAAATCACGCTTCAGCTTTCGCAGAAAAATGTGGAAGAAATTCCGAAACACACCTGTCTGGAATTAACTCCGATTTCATATCGGCAAAGTAATTGAAAGGCTTCCGGCGCGACGGCGGCCACTTCCCGGACGGGAGCAATAGCTTGATGGCCTGTTTTCCTTGTTGCTTTGGTGATTTTGAATTGGAAACGAATTTATTTGTCGAGTTGCGGGCTCCGTTCGTTGGATTTGCTTCATGAACTTGTCTGCTTCCTGCATTGCGGCCCAACAAAAGCATTCGGCCGATCAGATGCCATAAAACCTCCCGGTGATTGGCATGATTCCAATTGTATTTCGGACCGAGACTGGTGATTTGCCCTTGATCGGGAAATAAAACACTTGTATTTTCAACAGCTCTTTCCTCCTTGCTCAACGCCGCCTGAGCTTTGGCCTGAATATTGCATGAAACTTTCAAGCTAAATGGCGGGATGGCGATTTGCTTTCCGGATTCCGGGAAGTAAATTGTTCTCTCTGGAAGCCGGGAAGGCCCGTTGGGCCGTCATGCGGCAGGCGGATGGAGAACTATGATTGAATTTGTCAGCAACCGTGCCATCTATGAAAAAGTGATTCGCGACCTGGTGCCGCAGTGCGCCGGGCGGCTGTGGATCGCTACCGCCGACCTCAAGGATATGTATGTGGAACAAAGCGGCTTGCGCCGCGGCAAAATGGTGCCTTTTCTGGAAGTTCTGGCCGGCCTGCTGCAGCGCGGGGTTGAAATCCGGTTGATTCACGCCAGGGAGCCCGGTCCGGCGTTCCGGCGGGATTTCGACCGTTTTCCCGGGTTGTGGGAGGGATTGGAGCGGGTGCTGTGTCCCCGGGTGCATTTCAAGTGCGTCATCGTCGACGGCGTGAAAGCGTATTTCGGCAGCGCCAATTTGACCGGCGCCGGCATGGGTGCCAAGGCGTCGGCGCGGCGAAATTTCGAAAACGGCGTGCTGACCGACCGGCCGGAACTGATTCTGCCGCTGGCGGAACAATTCGATGAAGTCTGGCGCGGAGAGTTCTGCGCGTCCTGCGGCCGGCGGGAATATTGCAGCGATTGTCCGCTGGCGGCGGATTGATCAATCGTTTGAAATACGGCAAAATTCGTTTTGCGCGATAAAAAATCAACCAGAGGCGGTAAAATGGCAACGCTCACTCCGAGAGAAAATTTGCGGCGACTGTGGCGGCGGGAAGGGTTTGAATTCGTTCCGGTTCAATTCGATTTGTGTCCGGCGATGGTCGAAAAATTTCAGGCGAAATACGGTGCGGACCGCAGTTATGAAGAAGTGTTTCAATTTCCGTGGCGGGCGGTGACGACCGAATTGTTCGTCCAGCCTTTCAGCGCCTGGCGCGAAAAGTTTTATCTGGGGTACGAATTTCTGCCGGGGACCTGGTTCGACCGCTTCGGCATCGGACACGAACCGACGCCGGAGTCGATGCATATGACCCGGATGTATCATCCGATGGAAAAATTTTCCCGCCTGGAGGAGTTCGAACAGTTTCCGTTTCCGGAGGTGACGGCCGGCGAGGCGTTGAAAGCGGAGGTGGCCGCCATCCAGCGCCGCGGCCTGGCGGCGACCGCTTATATGGCGGTGACCATCTGGGAGACCGGCTGGTATCTGCGGGGCATGGAAAATCTGATGATGGATATGCTGACGGATGAACCGGGCGCTTATTTCCTGTTCGACAGGATTACCGAGCTGGCGGTGAAGCGCAGCGCTGTTTATGCCGGAGCCGGTGTTGACCACATTCACCTCGGTGATGACATCGGCATGCAGAGTACGCCGATGATGTCGCTGGAATTGTACCGCAAATGGCTGAAGCCGCGCTTGCAGCGGGTGATTGCGGCGGCGAAGGAGATCAACCCGGACGTGTTGATCAGTTATCACTCCTGCGGTTTTGTATTGCCGTTCATCGACGATTTGCTCGAAGTCGGCATCGATATTCTCAATCCGGTCCAGCCGGAGTGCATGGATTTCGCCGAAATTCACCGGCGGTTCGGCGACCGCCTTTCATTTTGGGGAACGCTCGGCACTCAGACGACGCTGCCGAAGGGAACGCCGGAAGAGGTCTATGACGTCGTGCAGCGCAATCTGCGGATTGCCGGTCCGCAGGGCGGCTTGCTGGCGGCGCCGACCCATCTGGTCGAGCCGGAAGTGCCGTGGGAGAATATGGAAGCCTATGTGGCCGCCTGCCGCGAATTCCGGTTTTGAAGCGTTGCGTTCGGGGGCGGAAAACCATTTTCAATGCCGGCTTGACAGCGGGCGGAGCGGTGTTAATTTATCTTTCGGCGGCTGATTGCCGCTTGGGATGAAATGATTGAAATATTGCACATAAGGAGAACGTGAATGACCCCTCATTTCCATCCGGACAACTCTCGATTGATTACCGGCACGTTTGTCGAACTGGACCACTGGGACGACCGGGAGGGAACCCGGTTTCAAGCGGAACTGCGCAGCCTGTCGCCGGACCACTGGCGGCAGATGGTCAACGACATGGCGGCGATCGGCATCGATACGCTGGTATTCCAGCAGTGCGCCGACGCCCGCGGCGGCCTCGACGACACCAGAGCCTATTATCCGAGCCGGCGCTGGCCGGTGCCGGACTGGATGGAATCCAGGCCGCTGCTCTATGACGAGGTGATCGACGAGGCGGAAAAATTGGGCATGACGGTAATTTTCAGCATCTATGCGATGCATTGGCCGGATCCGTTTCTGCAGACCGAGCAGGCGATCGAACTGGCGAAGATCGCGGCGGCCGAGCTGTACGAGCGTTACGGCGCGCGGAAGTGTTTCGGCGGCTGGTACTGGACCTATGAATATCCGCCGGGCTGCGCTTCGGGCCGGGACAGTCTGCGGCGGATCGTCCCGGCCGTTCGCGCCATCGCCGATTGTCCGATCATGATCGCGCCGAATGCCGACCGGCCGCTGTGCAGTACGACGCTGCAGGAAATCGATGTCGACATCATCGCCTATCAGGATACGGTTGGCCTCGGGGTGGAACCGGACATCTTCGGCCGTTATGCCCGGGCCGACCGCTTTCGGTCGCTGGACCGGCTGCCGTTCCTGTTCGAGCAGTTGAAATTCATTCACGACGGCTGGTTTGCGCCGGAGGCGCCGGATATCAACTATTGGAATTTCTACACTCGCAAACGCGGCCGCACCGCGTTGTGGAACGACCTGGAAATCTGGGAATTCGATCACCGCAAGGAATTGATCCCGACCGAGCTGTCCAGGGTTACCGCTCAATTGGAGCTGACGGCGCGTTACGTCGACAAGCAGATTATCTACCAGTATCCGGGCCTGATGCACCATCCGGGCCATCCGGTGCCGGTCGGCGGCGAACGGGCCAGGACGTTGTACGAGACCTATCAATTGTACCGGGACGCGGTGTTGGCCGGCCGGAAATGACGGATTGGCTATTTGAGGAGGCGGCCGGAGTGATCCGGCCGCCGGGCTATTGCCGGCGATAGATGGTCGGGGGAGAGCCGAATGCGCGGTTGAAGCACTGGGTGAAGTACAGCAGATTGCCGAACCCGCAGCATTGGGCAATTTCCTGTACGCCCATCCGGGTCGTCTGCAATAGGTTGGCGGCCAGGTGGAGTCGCTTGGCCAGCAGGAAGGCTGCCGGCGTAGTGTCCGGAAACTTCCGTTTCCATTTCCGGTAAAAGGTCCGGCGTCCGAGATTGAAGCGGTGACAGACTTCATCCACGCTGAGCGGCCGGGTAAAATTCGCCGAAAGATAGGAAACCAGTTCGTCGATCACCGGATCGGACTGTCCCTCCGTTTTCATCGCCACTCCGATCGAAGCTTCGCTGAGCAGCCGGATGAACAGATCGTCGAGTCGGTCGGCGGTGCCGGGAACGAACAGGTGGTTCAGGCTTTCCAGTATTTCCGCCAGGATTTTTTCGATATGCGGATTCATCGTGAAGTGTCCCGGTAGCGGATGATGTTCCAGCAGCCGGTCGTAACATGCCGGGGCAAGGGTGAAAAATAGTTCGTCATGCCGTACTGCCCGGATGGTATGCAATGTCGTGCCGTGACGGAGCAGGCTGAAGTACGGCGCCGGCAGATCGTCTTCCTGGCGGATTCCGTCGATTATCGTGACCGGCGCTCCCGGATTGCGGCTCAGCGTGAAACAGACATGGGGCACCGCCAGTTTCCGGTGCCGGTTCCAAAAGAGATGGTCGGGCATCCAGCCGAGCTCGTCGATCCGGACCGGTTTGTGCAACAGCCGGGGAATCGGCTTCAGATCGAATACTTTTTTCTCCATATGAAATGCTTCTCTTCTTTTGTCACGAAAACTGTAATAAGTGACATCATATTCGGTTGGTAATCGGAATTATTGACTTATAATATAAAATTATAAAAATAAAAAGTCAATCGAAAGGAATCGGATATGGCGATGGCAATGGTCAAGCGTTTCCGGCTGCGGTGCGAGTTGCGAACGGAATGCTGCGGCGGGAGGGGGGAAAGATGATCTTTGGAATGATTGCCCTGACGCTGGTCGGGTTGAGCTGGACGGTTGTCGGAATCGTCATGGGGCAGGCGCCCCGGCGGCAAATTGATCCCGGGTTAATCCTTTTTTGCGGCGCGGCAGTGGCGATTTTTGCCAGCCTTGCAATATTGACGTTTACGAAAACAGATGCCGTCGGCGGCATGGCTGAGATGCTGACCTGCCTGGCGTATCTGGCCGGGGGCGTGTTGAATTACTGGTTGCTGCACCTGATGTCGCGTGCGATGCAACTGGGGCCGAACGGGGTGGTGTGGACGATGGTTCAATCGGCGATGATTTTTCCGTTCCTGACCGGAATCGTCTTTTTCGGTGAGAAGCTGACGGTTTGCCGCGCTGCCGGGCTAGGGTTGATTCTGGTTGCTCTGGTGTTGTTCGGGCTGGCAAAGGACAATACGGTCAATCGGACGGGGCGTTGGCGTTTGTTGGCGTTTGCCGCCTTTCTGCTGGCGGGCATTCAACAGAATTGCACGACGTTGCCGTCGTATTTTCCGGCGGCGCGGACGGTTTCCAGCTTGGTACGGCTCGGCGCCGCCGGGACCGGAACGTTCGTCGCAGCACTGGCGGGATTGCTCTATGGCATGAATCGCGAGCGGTATCGGGAAATTCTCGGTATGATGCGGATGAAAGCATTGTGGATTTATGTGTTTTCGCTGCAGTTTTTTTCATTGGTGTTTGCCGCTACTCTGTTTTATCCCGGCATGGATGCGCTGGCGCGGGCGGGGGCCGGTGCGGTTTCCGTGCCGTTGCTGGTCGGTTCGTGCATCATCGGGTTTGCGCTTTACAGCATTTTGATTCTTCGTGAGAAAACCAGTGTGCTCCAAGTCGTTGCAGTGATCTGCTGTCTTGCCGGCATTGTTGGAATCTGTTGCAATTCAATCTAAAAAAAAGAGTTAGAGAAAGGCGATGAAAATGAGCGAAAGTAAAAAAAGATTCCGTTTTTTCAACGTGGCGCCGTTTGCTCCGGGACGCGAAGCGCAATTGGCTTGCGATATGATCGAATTTCGCGACCGCACCGGGATTGACGAGATTCTCTATAGCCTTACACTGCATCCGGAAGGATTGCCCGCCTGGCGCAAGGTGGAATACGCGGCGGCAAGTTATCGGAAACTCCGGCAGGCACTCGAAGGGTCCGGGATTCGGCTGGGGGTTTTGCTGCAGAGTATCCTGGGGCATTGGCCGCGGGTCGACCGGGAGGAGGAGTGCTGGACCAGGACGGTCAACATCGATGGAGATAAGGTGCGCTACTGTCCGCTGGATAGCCGGTTCCGCCAATACATTTTCGATCTGGTGGCGTTGCTGGCGCGGGAGAAGCCGGTATTTGTGCTGGGAGATGATGATATCCGGGCGTTTTCACCGCGGGCTGAATGTTTCTGCGAATTGCATACCGCGGAGTTCAACCGGCGCTCCGGCTGCGATTTCTCCTCCGAACAATACCGGAAGGCGGTGCAGATTTCGCAGCCGGGGGAAATGATCTTCGAACAATACGAACGGCTTCGGCAGGATACCGTCAACGGGGTGATGACATTGATTCGTGAAGCGCTCGATTCGGTAGATCCGTCGATTGCCGCCGGCAGTTGCATGCCGGGCAATGAGTTGCATTTCAACGGAGCTGCCGCCGCGGCGGTCGCGGCAAAGGGAAGCCGTCCGGTGATGCGCATCGCCAACGCCGGCTATATGGAATCTTCACCGAAGGAATTGCCGTACAACATCATCCATACGCAGTCGCTTCGCGAGTTCTGGCCGGACCATTTCCTGCTCGATGAATCGGACACTTGTCTGCATACTCTCTACAGCCGGGCGGCCCGCAGTATGCATGCCAAGCTTTGTTCGAGCATCCTCTCCGGTTTGGACGGGGCGAAATTGTGGTATGTGAATGCGCATCGGGGCAGAGTGCCGATTTCCCGGAATTACACCGATATTCTGGCGGAACACGCGGGCTTTTATCAGGCGCTCGCTGTGGCAACAAACGATTCGGAGCTCTGCGGAGCAGTCATTCCGTGCCATACGATATTCCGGCAATGGCATCCCGACAGTCCGAACGAGCGGCCGATTCCCGATCGGAACTGGGGGAATGTGATCTTCGGCTTTTTCGGTATTCCGTTCCGTTGTTCGCTGGATTGTTCCGCGGATGCCGTTTATACTCTGGCGGGCGAAGAATCGGTTGCCCGGCTGACCGATGCCGATTTGACGGCGATGTTTCGGCGGAAACTCCTGATCGATGGGCCGGCCGCCGTCGCATTGACCGGACGCGGCTTTGCCGGGCTGATGGGGGTGACGGCTGAAAAGGGCGATTTTACCTTCAATCTGGAAGTGCGCACGGACGACGGAAGCTTGATTCCGCTGGCGAACTCCCCGGAAATGCCGTTTTTGCGCCGGACGGATGAGGCCTCGGAGATATTCACCGAGTTGTGCTATTCGGCATTTGCCGGATCCCCGGATTGCACCGTGGTGTCGCCGGGAACCGTTCTTTCGGTGAATCCCCTGGGCGGCCGGGTATGCGTAACTTCATTTCACCTGGCGGAAAGTCTGTGGCTTCTTACCGAAGAACGCAAGCGATGGCTGCTCGATATCCTCGACTGGCTGGAAGGAGAAGAGGTTCTTACGCCGTGGGCGTTGACGGCGGAACAGCCCGCGACGCTTTTATGGCGCCGGAGGCGGGATGGTTCGGCGCTGCTGGGGATCTTCAACCTGAGTTTTGACGCCATGCCTGAAATCGGCGTTCGCTGCGGGACGGAGCCGGTCAGCGTCGAAAAACTTTCGCCTGCCGGAACGTGGGAAGCCCTGCCGTTCGAGTGGGCCGCGCCGCAGTTGCGGATCCCGCAGACGCTGGAGTGCTATGAATGTCTGATTTTGCGCGTCGACAGCCGCTGAAGTATCACCGCGTGCCCGGTTTTTGTCGACATTGTTTCCGGCCGATCATTCGGTTTCGGGCCGATTCGTTCCGTTTTTCCCTGCCTGGTGAAATGTGGAACGGAATCGGCGTTTTTTTTGGTGGTATTTCCCTTGACAAATTATTGTAAATGTGCTATTTATTAAAGGAAATTCTATTTTTGCCAACTAACTATGAAGGAATCGGTAAGACAATGTTGTTGGTGCGGCAGTATCAGAAACAGAATTGATTCCGGAAAATGAAACAGTTGGATGGCGGGAGCGGAAATAGAATTATTTTTTTGCTTTCCTCTTTCTCTTTTTGAGTGTTCGCATTGTCTTTCGTTTGGTTTGGTTGTTTTCTGAATGATTTTGAGACCAGAGGAATTGCAGAATTGAAGGCGTTGGAGAAGCGGATGGATCACGTGGCGGAGTTGGGCGTAATGTGGCGGCGGAAAAAAGTGATGAGCGGGTGGAAATATGGCTGGCTGGTGATCGGACTATTTTGTCTGGCGCTGGCTGCCGGGGCGGCGGAAGAAACTTCGGCCGGTCGGGTGAAACGCGTTCTGCTGGTCGATTCCCACTCCGCCGCCGATGTCTGGACGGAAGATTTGCGCAGCGGCATACAGGCTTTCCTGCGAGAAAAAGACTTGATGGTCAATTATGAAAGCTATGAATTCGGCGTGCGCTACCAGCCCGGCATCAGCGTTGCCGCGTCCGACATTGCCGCCCTGCAGACCAAACTGGATTCCACCTGTTATGATCTGATCATCGCCAGCAACAACGCCGCCGCCGATCTGTTTCTGGAGGGGCGGTTGAAGCCGGATGGCCGAACGCCGCTGCTGATCAGCGCTTATCACGGCAATCTGACGGAGCGGATTCCGGCCGGACTGCCGGTTACCGGCATCGAAACGCCGATGAATTTGTACGACAACATTCGGCTGGGATTGCGTTTGAAGCCGGAAGCGCGGCAATTGGTGTTGATCACCGAGGCTTCCGCCGATGGGCGGAGGCAGGAGAAGTTGCTTGCCGCCAACATTCCGGAAGATATTCCAATCGGATTCACCTGCCTGCGGGGGACAGAATATACCACCGAAGACATGCTCCAAGCGGTAAGCAAATTGCCGGCGGATGCGCTGATCTTTTTTCATTCCTGGAGTTCCAGCCGGGAGCCGGAGCCGGAAAACAGTTATACCGTTCTGCCGCGGATCAGGCAAGCGAGCCGGGCGGCGATTTTCGGCAAATACGACTGCTATCTGGAGCTGGGCGCGCTCGGCGGTCTCGTGGCGGTTGGCCGGGAACAGGGGGCGCAGGCGGGACGGTTGGCCTTCCGGATCCTGACGGGTGAAAATGCCGGTGACCTTCCGGTGCAGGCGGGGCCGGTTCGGATGGAGTTGGATTATCCAGCCCTGCTTCGGGAAGGAATCGCCTTGGATCGGGTGCCGCCGGAAGCGGAACTGCTTCATATGCCGCCGAATTTTTTGACCCGTTACCAGCATGAATTGGCTTTCGGGGCGTTGGCGGTGATCGCTTTGCTGCTGATCTGGGTGGCCAATTTGCTTTACCGGCGCCGCACGGAGCAGAAACTGCGGGCGATGTTTGCCAATCTGCCGTTGCGCCTGGTTGTCGTGAACCGGCAACAGGAGGTGCTTTACGCCCATGGAGCGGAGCTGATGGACGGCGTGTGGGGAAAAACATTCCGGCGGGTCGACCAGTTGCCCGAGGCGTTGAAAGACGCTTTTGCCGCCGCCGTCGACCGGACGTTCGATTCCGGCCGGAAGCAGGAAATGGATTATGAAGCGGAAGGACGGCGCCGCCACGTCGAATTTGTGCTGCTGCCGGCGGTCAATCCGTTTCGTACCCGGGCGGTCATGTGGATATCCGGAGATGTGACTGAATTGCATAAGTTGCATCGGACTGCGGCGCAGCTGGCCGAGCGTTTTCGTTTGACGCTGGAGTCGATCGGCGACGGCGTTATCGCCACCGACTGTGAGGAGCGGATCACGCTGATCAATCCGGTGGCGGCCCGGCTGACCGGCGTTGCGCCGGATGAGGCCCGGGGGAAAAAACTGGATGAAGTTTTTCAGATCGTCAGTTACCTGGACGGTTCGAGCGTTGAGTCGCCGTTGAAGAGAGCGTTGGCGACCGGTTCGGTCGTCGAGCTTGCCAACCATACCGATTTGATCTCCCGGGACGGCAGTTGCCGGCATATCGCGGACAGCGCGGCGCCGATCCGGGAAGCGGATGGTTCGATCGGCGGCGGCGTCCTGGTATTTCGCGATGTGACCGACGAATATGAAAAACGGGATCGGCTGCGGATGAACAGCGTGATTTTGAACAATGCGTCGAAGTTGGCACAGTTCATCTATTTTCGTTATGACGGCAGCGCCTCGGATATCGGAGTCGGTTTTGAGCGGAACTGTTATTGGGGAGAAAAAGACGGCAGACCGTTGCCGGCGGAAGAGTGGATCGCGCCGGAAGATCTGGAGGCTTTTCAGACCGGCTGGCGGCGGTTGCGCGCCGGCGAAATTTCCACGTTGAATTTGGTCTATGCGGCGGGGCGCGGCGAGCGGCGGGGATATTTTGAAATGCGGGTGGAGGCGTCGAAAAATGAGAACAGCGGCCGGCTGGAATTCTTTGGAATCATCCAGGACGTTACCCGGGCCCGGGAAAATGAATTCCGTTACCGCGACAATCTGCAGTTGCTGGAAACGATAATCAACCATTTGCCGGGGTATCTGTTCGTCAAGGATGTCGAGGACGATTGCCGTTACATCATGGGAAACCGGAAGCTGGAGGAAGTGACCGGCCTGCCGCGGGAGCGGATCATCGGTCATTTCGACCGGGATATCTTTCCGGCCGACGAGGAGGCGAGACAGCGGCTGGCGGCGGATGACCGGCAGGTGATTGCCTCCGGCCGGAGACTGGATATTCAGGAAGTTTTCACCAATGCCCGCCGGCAGCGGTTCATCGTCCGGACCATCAAGGATATGATCCGCCGTTCGGACGGCAGCCGGCTTCTGATCGGCATGGGAATCGATATTTCACACCAATACCGGTTGGAGCAGGAGCAGCGGCGGACGATTGAAACGTTGAACAATTACATCGACAGCGAGCGCATCGTCAATGAGTCGCTGACCCGGATTACGCTGGAAGATGATTTCGACCGGGCGATCGATGATATGTTGCGGATTATCGGCGAAAATGCCGGCGCCGACCGTTCCTATATTTTCCGGTATCGCGATGGGGATCTGGACCGTTCGGATAATATTTACGAATGGGTGCGGGAGGGGATCGAACCGGAGATCGCCAATCTGCAGAATGTGGACATGACGCAGTTGCCGAACTGGAAACGGCTGCTGCTGGCGCGGCGTGAAATTGTCATCCCGGATATTGCGCATCCGCCGGTTGGCCTGGAGCCGGAAGCGGAATTCCTGTCCCGCCAGAGCATCCGTTCGCTGTTGGTCGGCGGGATCTGGATCGACGGGCGGCTTTACGGTTATGTCGGATTGGATTTCGTCAGAAAGCAGCGGGTTTTTACCGATTGTGATATCCATACGGTCCACAGTATCGTAAACCTTTTCTGGCTGGCGCGCGAACGGCAGCAGCGATTGAATCAGATTGCCGACAGCGTCGCTTTGCAGCGGCAGATTGTCGAAAATATTGCGGTGCCGATTGTGATTCTCAGTCTGAATTTCGAGATTATCACCGCCAATCCCAGCATGGCGAAGCTGGTCGGCCAATCGGCGCGGAAGCTGGTCGGGCATAAATGCTATGAGCTGGTCTGCCGCAATCCGGAACCGCCGGAGTGGTGCCCGATGCGGCAGACGCTGCTGGATCGGGCGTCGCATTCGACCGAGACCGAAATTTCCGGCCGCCGGTGTATTGTCACCGCTCAGCCGCTGCTGGACCGGCAGGGGCGGCTGAGGTATGTATTGAAATCGGAAGTGGATATCACCGAGCTGACCCGGCAGAAGGAAGCGCTTCAACTGGCGATGGAAAAAGCGCAGGCGGCCGACCGGGCCAAGAGTTTTTTCCTGGCGACGGTCAGTCACGAACTGCGGACGCCGCTGAATGCCGTGATCGGTTTCAGCGAGCTGTTGCAGCAGGGCGATGTGGCGCCGGCGGAGCAGCGGGAATATCTGCGTTCGATCAATTTCGCCGGCAATGCATTGTTGAATTTGATCAACGATGTGCTGGATTTGTCGCGCCTGGAGGCGGATCAGTTGAATATGGCCGTTGCCCGGACGGATGTGATGCTTTTGACCGAAGAAATTGCGGCGGTATTCAAATTGAAGGCCCAGGAAAAACAGCTCGCGCTGCGGGTGGAGTGCACCGTCCGTCCGCTGTTGTACCTGGATCAGTTGCGCTTGCGCCAGGTGCTGCTGAACCTGATCGGCAACGCGATCAAATTTACGCCGTCCGGCCAGGTGGACGTCCGGGTGGATTTCGTGCCGGAATCCGGCCGGGACTGGGGGACGCTGACGGTTCAGGTGGCGGATACCGGCATCGGCATTACGCCGCAGAACATCCGGAAAATTTTCGAACCGTTTATCCAGGAGGGGGCGACGCGGGGCAACCGGGTCTATGAAGGTTCCGGGCTGGGGCTGGCGATTTCTCGGCGGCTGGTTCAGAAGATGGGCGGACGGATCGAAGTGAAAAGCACGCCGGAAGTCGGGAGTGTGTTCACGGTTCGAATCCCGGAGGTGAAGTATGATTCGACCGGGCCGCTGCGTTTGCCGGCGGCTTCCGCGGAACCCGGAAAATTCCGGGTGTCCGGACCATGCGACGTGCTGCTGGTCGACGACGTGCCGATGAATTTGAAGGTGCTGGAAGCCATGTTGAAAAAACTGGGCATCCGGAGTCGGTTGGCCGGTTCCGGGGAAGAGGCCTTGCGATTGCTGCAGCGGCAGCCGGACTGCGATCTGGTGTTGACTGACCTCTGGATGCCGGGGATGAACGGCAGTGAACTGGCGCGGCGGCTGGCGCGCCAGCCGTCGACCTCCGGTTTGCCGGTGGTGGCGGTGACGGCCGATGCCCAGGGCGGGCTTGAGGATTCGGACGTGTTTCGTGCCGTATTGCTGAAACCGATTACGGTGGAAAGTTTGCAGAAGATGTTGAACGATATTTTGCAGCGGAAATGATGTGATGCAGGTAGGATGGAATCATGATTGCCGGTAAAACAGGTTGGCGTATTTTCCTGATCGTTTTCTTGGTGAGTTGCTGGAGCGCAGCGATGGCCGCTCCGGCCGGGACGGTACAAGGCGAGGGCGTCGTGATGTGGCTGGGCTGGCTGGTCGGGCTGGCCGGCCTTGCCGGCGTCGTGCTGGTTGCCTGTCGAGCCGGGAAAAAACGGCGGGAGGCGATTCGGCGACACCTGCAATTGCAGCAGGCATTGGGGCGCGCGGTTGGAATTTTTTACTTTCACTGTGATCGGCGGGGAAATTTAGCCGGGCCTTGGGAATATCCCGATTTCTGGCCGTTCCGGCATGGGGTGCCGCAGCCGATCGCCTCCTGGGCCGTTCCGGAGGACCGGGACAGCGTCCGCGCTCTCTGGGAGCGGCTGGCTAGCGGCGCAACCGAGCCGGCCTCGCTGGTTTTTCAGGCGGAGCTGGCCGGCCGGCGCCGCAGTTTCAAATTGCAGATTCAACCGGCCGCCGCTTCTGGAGAGTGGGATGGCTTCTGGGGCTGCCTGCTGGAAATTACCGAGCAGAATGCGGCCGTGGCGGCGGAACGGGAGGCCCGTTTGATGCTGCAGGACATTCTGGAACAGTTGCCGGGCTATGTGTTCGTCAAAGAGGCGGAAGGCGACTTCCGCTACCGCCTGGTGAACGGGAATTATCATTCGGCTTTCGATCCGGCTGATTCCTCCTGCCTCGGTCTGACCGATGATGACCTGTTCGGCGGGGCGGCGGCGGAATTTCATCGGCAGGACCTGGCCATGATTGGTTCCGGGCTTGATTACGACGGCATTGAGACGCTTCCGGCCAGCAACGGCAGGGAAATGCACATCAAAGTCCTGAAAAAGCTGTTGGTCCGGCCTGATGGGCGCCGGATGATTCTCGGTATCGGGATCGATGTGACTCATGAACGCCTTCTGGAACGGGAATTGGCCGAAAAAGTCTGTCAGTTGGATGCCCATATCCGGGACGAACGGAGCGTCAACCGTTGCCTGGAAATGATTGCCGGTTCGGATGATATCGATGCCTCCATCGCGTTTTTCCTTCGGGAGCTCGGTGAAAAATCGGCGGCGGACCGTTGCAGTATTTTTCTGCTGAACGAGGCGGCCGATACGTTCCGCAACACCCACGAATGGATTCGCGAGGGTTTGCCGTCGTTGAAGTCGCAGTTGCAGGATCTGCGCAAAGAGGAGTACGGCAATTTGCGGGCGCTGCTGGAAACGCAATCGGAAATTTTGATCGAAGATACCGCGAAGCCGCCGGCCGGCGTGGAAAAGTTGGCGGAGCGGGCCCGCTCGTTCGGCATCCGTTCGCTGTTGATCGGCGGAATGTCCTGGCAGGCGCGGCTGGTCGGATTTGCCGTGCTGGATTTTATCCGCGGCGATCATCAGTTCGCCGAGGCCGATTTCACCCGGGTGCGCAATGCCTGCAATTTGTATTTGCTGGCCTGGGAGCGGGAACGCCGTTTGAAGGAGATTGCCGACCGGGCTTCGCTTCACCGGCAGATTTTCGACAACGTGGCGATGCCGGTGATGTTGTTCGATCTCGATCACAACATCATCGCGGTCAATCCGAGCACCTGTGAATCGACCGGCTTGACGGAGGATGAGCTGATCGGCCGCAAATGCTACCGGATGCTCTGCGGTTTTGAAGAGCCGCCGCAGTGGTGCCCGATGCGGCGTACCGTGGCGGAAAATACGGCGGTCCAGATAGAATTCGAAGGACACGGCCATCAGTATACGGTGGTCACCCAGCCGGTGGTCGACCGGGATGGCAACTTGATTTTCGTGCTGGAAATCGCCCATGATATTTCGATTCAGAAAGAACAGGCCCGCCAGTTGGCGACGCAGAATTTGCTGTTGAGCCGGGTGGCCGATCTGGCCAGGATTACTTATTTCGTCGGGGCGCCGGCCGCTGAAATCAAGATCATCGGCGGCAACCGGGAGATCGGGCTGGCCGGTGATCCCGGCCAGTGGCGGCCGTTGGACGGCTGGCTGACGACCGGAGACCGCCGGGCCTTTGGCGAACTGTGGCGGAAACTGATTGCCGGAGAACAGGATGTGCTGGAGATGATCTGCCGTTCCGAGGCGACCGGCGAGCGGCGCAGCTACCGGCTGGTGATCATGCGCGAACGGTACGACGCCGGCATCTGCATCGGTATGCTGCAGGATGTTTCCGACAATGTGGCTTTGGAGGAGGAGCGGCAGAATCTGATCCGTTCTCTGAACAATTACGTCGTCAACGAACGGATTATCAACGCCTGTCTTTCCCAGATCGTCCTGGAAGAGGATTTCGACCGCAATGTCGATGAAATTCTGCGGATCATTGCGACGCAGCTTGACAGCGACCGGGCCTATTTCGGCGTTTTTGAGGAGTTGGGCCGGACGTACCGTTTCAATCACGAGTGGCTCAACGAAGGCGTTTCTTCTTTGCGGACGATTCGGGACAGTCGTTTTTATCAGCAGTTTCTGAAGTGGTACGACCGTTTTTTGAATGACGAATTGCTGACGATTCCGGATATCCGGAATTCGGAATACGCGGAGGTATTGCGGGAACCCGGCTGCAAGACGTTGATGTGCGTGCCGGTCTGGGTAGGAAAAAAGTTGTACGGCATTTTGGGTGTCGGGTTCATCCGGGCGCGGCGTGATATTTCCGATTTGGACTTGAGCATCATGCGTTCCGCCGCCAGAATCACCGCTTTGGCCAAAGAGCATCAGTTGCAGCGCGAAGCCCTGGAGGCGCTCGACCGTCAAAATCGGATCATCCTGAATACGATGCCGGTGCCGGTCTGTCTGTTCGACAACCAGGGACGGTTGATCCGCAGCAATCCGGCGGCGGCGGCATTGTCGCAGCAGACGCCGGAAGAAATGCTGTCCAGGCCGTGTTATGAGAGTCTGTGTGGCGTTCCGGCGCGGCCGGAATATTGTCCGGTCCGGAACGTGCTGGAATCCGGTGAGCCGCAGACCCATGAGATCGATACCTACGGGCATGAATGCCTGGTTACCGCGACGCCGATCCGCGACCGCAACGGGAAGATCACCCATGTTCTGGAAAGCGCCATCGATATGACGGAAATCAACGAGGGCAAGCGGCAATTGGAAATCGCCATGCGGGCGGCGCAGGCGGCGGATCGGGCGAAAAGCTTTTTCCTGGCGACGATGAGCCATGAATTGCGGACGCCGTTGAATGCGGTGATCGGTTTCAGCGAGTTGCTGAAAAGCTCCAATTGGGAAGAGGGCGAACGCGAAGAGGCGCTGGAAGCGATTCACGAAGCCGGCAACGCGCTGCTGGAGTTGATCAACGATATCCTGGATCTCTCGAAGCTGGAAGCGGAGAAGATGGATATCGTGCCGGAATTTCTGAACATGAAGGAATTTCTCGACGGCATCGGCAAAATTTTCACCTTGTCGGCGAAAAGCAAGAATCTGCAGTTCCGCTTGACCATTCAACCGGATATGCCGCAACTGCTGAAATTCGACCGTAAACGTTTGCGGCAGGTGCTGGTGAATATTCTCGGCAATGCGTTCAAATTCACCCAGGCCGGCGGTGTGGAGTTTGTCGCCGAATTTCAAGTTGCCGGCGAGGGCAGGGGAGATTTGAAGTTGACGATCCGCGACACCGGTCCGGGGATGGCGCCGGAAGCGGTTCGGGAGCTTTTCATTCCGTTCAAGCAGCATCATGTCCGGGATATCGAGGGCACCGGCCTGGGCCTGGTCATTTCCCAGCGGCTGGCCGAAAAAATGGGCGGCGAAATCGAAGTGGCAAGCGAACCGGGCAAAGGTTCGGCCTTTACGATTTGCCTGAAAGCAATGGAGTTCCAGCAAATATCATCCGACCGGGCCGGGACGCTTTCGACGGAACAGGCGGCGTTGCATGGTTCCGGGCGGGCGTTGTTGGTCGACGATGTGGCGATGAATCTCCGGATTCTCGGGGCGATGTTGAAACGCCTGGGAGTCGATTGCATTTTTGCCGAATCCGGGGCGGAGGCGTTGCGGATTCTGGAAACCGAACGGCCCGGCATCATTTTGACCGACCTGTGGATGCCCGGCATGAGCGGCAGCGAACTGGTGCGGCGACTGGCGGCCGATGCCGAATGGAAACAAATTCCGGTGGTGGCGGTGACGGCCGACGTGCAGATTTCCGCGGAGGAGCGGAAGCTATTCACCGATTTGCTGTTGAAGCCGATCACCCTGGTCTCCCTGCGGGAGATGCTGGAACGCGCCTGGAAGCCGGTCCAGCCGTAGTATCATCCGATAGATCGCCGATTCAACGGCCGCAGGCCGTTTGGCTTCCCGCGACCGTTCCGCCGGCCTGCCGCCGGTCCATCCGGGGCGTTTGACGGTCAATGCCGGGACAGATAGTCGGCGATCCGTTTTTGCCGTTTGAGGTATTGGCGCAGGACGGGATCTTTGCTGCCGGAGAGAAAACGCCAGAAATATTTCAGCTTGATGCCGCAGTCTTTCAGGTAACAGCGGAAAACCTGTCCGCGGTGCCCCGGCGGAATGTGATGCCGGAAACGGGTGCAGAGCGGGCGCAGCCCGGCAATCCGCTTCCGCCACCACGCCGGCGAGAAACGGTCCGGCTGGCTCATCAGCAGTTCATGCGGACGGGAGGCAAAGGCGACGCCGTGCAACACCAGTTGCCGGAAATCGGCGGCCAGCTCCGGAGCGATGGCGCCGGCCGGCGGCCGGTATTCCGCCGGATAAAAATCGGGGAATGCCGCGAAAAGCAGCTCCGGCGTGAAAACCCGGAACTGTGCCGCCAGTTGTGTGAGTTTTGGCCAGTCGACCGGCTGCCGGGAGAGCAGAAAGCCGGTGTCCAGCAGCAGCCGTCGGCCGTTCTGCCAATGATGGCCTCCGGCATGATTGAACAGCAATAGCAGATTCAATTCCGGCGGCAGCCGGTGTTCCGTGCTGTCGACCGGGAGCAGCAGGGCCCATACCTGCAGCATGTCGGCGGCGATGAAACGCGGCAGCCGAAAATGAATTTCCAGCGCGATGCCGTCTTTGAGGATGACCGAATAATGGTGCTGGTGGGCGTAATCGTATTCCGCCTGCCAGCCGGCTTCCGCCAGGACGGCGCGCGCGGCCTGGCAATCCTCCGGATGAATCAATAAGTCGATGTCGCCCATCGGCCGCAAGGCCGGAGCCGGATAGAGGCGGTAGGCCCGGTCGACGCCTTTCAACGGGCAGAAACGGATCCGGGGCTGCTGAAACAGAGGTTTAAGCTGTTTCAAGGCGTGTTCCTGCTTCAACGCCTGAAACGCCTGAAATTGATAAGCGGTCTGGAACGGAGTCCGCAAGGCTTCCGGCAGCGAGGAATTGGCATAGTAATAAAAAAATCGTTCCAGCCCGTACGCGGCGATCGACGGCGACAGCAACTGCCACTGCTCGGGCGTGAGCGGCGTATTGTCGTGTTGAAAAATGTAACGCTGCAACTGCTGCAGCAGTTGCGTCGGTGAAGCGGGCGACGGATTATGTACTTTCATCGGGAGTGCTTTCCTCTGAACGCTTCAGCCGTTCCGCTTCAAAACGGAACGGCTGAAGCGGATGGAATCAACCGAGGTTCGGCGCGTCGGTCAGGGTGGCTTCCCCGCCGTTGAGTTCGTGCAGTTCGAAAACGATCAGTTCATTGCGTCCGGGTTTCAGCCAGACGCCCGGGACATACAGCGTATTGCCCGGTCCGATGTTCCAGTATCTGCCGAGGTTGCGGCCGTTGACGTAGGCAACGCCTTTGATCCCCGGAAATTCGAGGAAGGTATCGGCCGCTTCGGCGACCTCGAAATAACCGCGGTGGAAGGCCGGCTGATTGGCCGCCTGCCGGAACGGACCGAATTTCAAGTTGGTCAGGTCGTTCAATTCCAGCGCCCAGGTGTCCCAGCCGGCCATCGCCTGCAGCCAGAACAACGCGCCGTCCGGCAGCCCTTTCTGATCTTTGCCGACCAGCGGACCGTAATTGGTGCGGCCCATGTTTTCGACCAGGATGTCGATCAGGCAGCCTTCCGGCGGAACCGTCAGCCTGATCGACTGCCGTTCCTCGTTGCGGTACAGCGTCGCCCGGTACTGGCCGTCGATGAAGATGATGGCCCGGTCGTGGACCCGCGGCAGCGTCAGATCGTTTTCGGCCAGCGGGCCGGGCTGGAAATGGCGATAGTGGATGAAGCCGAAGTTCTGTCCGAAATATTCCATCGTCTCCGGCATGGCGGTGCGGTGCCGGGCGGTCAGCCGGTCGAGGTTGTCGAACAACGCGGCGCTTTCGGCCAGTTTCACTTTGCCGTAAGCCAGTTTCCGGGACGGGGCCGGAGTGCCGAATTCCGCATCCGGCCGGTATTTTCTGATCACCTCCTGGAAGGCGAAAAATTTCGGACTCGGATCGCCGGCTTCGGTCAACGCCGCGTCGTAATCATAACTGGTTACGGTCGGTTCGAAACCTTTTTCGGACAGGCAGTTTGCACCGTTGGTGAAGCCGAAGTTGGTACCGCCGTGGAACATGTAAAAATTGACCGAAGCGCCGGCGCGCAGCATTTCATCGAGGGCTTGCGCCGCGTCGGCGGCGTCACGGGTGTGGTGCTCTTCGCCCCAGTGGTCGAACCAGCCGTTCCAGAACTCCATGCAGAAGTCCGGGCCGTCCTGGCGGAAGGTGTGGCCGATGGCGAAATTATCCGGTCCCTTGCTGCCGAAGTTCAACGTCATCATGCACTCCGGCAGCGTGCCGCCCTGCATGAAGAAATCGCCGGCGCCGTCGGAGGTGAACAATACGACGTCGATGCCGGCGTCGAGGTGCAGTTTCCGGATATAACGCAGGTAGTCCTTATCCTGGCCGTAGCTGCCGTATTCGTTTTCAAGCTGGACGGCGATCACCGGACCGCCGTGGGTATGCTGCAGTTTGACCAGCCGCGGCAGGACTTGTTCGTAATAACGCGTCAGGGCCGCCAGGTACGGTTCGTTCAGGCAGCGGAACCGGATATTCGGCTTGGTCGACAGGTAGGGCGGCAGGCCGCCGTTGTCCCACTCGGCGCAGATATACGGTCCCGGCCGGACGATGGCGTACAGACCGAGCGCGGCCACTTCTTCGAGAAAAGCTTCGAAATCCAGATTGCCGCTGAAATCCCAGACTCCTTCCGCCGGCTCATGCAAATTCCAGCAGAAGTAGGTCTCAATGCTGTTCAAACCGCACTGTTTGGCTTTTTGCAGCCGGTCGCGCCAGAGTTCGCGCGGCACCCGGAAATAATGGATCGTTCCGGAGATGATTTGCGTTTTTTTCCCGTCGATCAACAAAGCGCCCGGTTCATAACTTACGTTCGGCATGGTTTCTCCTGATGATTGGTTAAACTTGGAATTTGGTTGTTTTATCGTTCGATGGAGCCGGCGGAAGCTTCCGCCAGGACTTTGGCCAGTTCCGCTTCGGCGATCGGTCCGGGCCGCAGGATCTTGCAGCCGTCGACCAGGCTGACGACGGTCGAGGCCAACGCGTCGGCGGCGATCGGTCCGCCGTCGACGGCCAGCGTCACGTCGCCGGTCAGCTCTTCAAGCGCCTGTTCCACGGTCAGCGCATTCGGCCGGCCCGACCGGTTGGCGCTGGTCGACGCCAGCGGGAAATCGATTTCCCGCAACAGCGCCAGAATCAGCGGATGGTCGGGGAAACGGAGCCCCAAGGTACCGCCGGCGGCGGTTCGGCCGATGACCGTCAACGGTCCCGGACAGAAATGCCGGACCAGCCGTTCGAGGCGCGGATTCGGCAACAGACCGTATTGCTGCGCCATCCGGCAATCGCGCGCGAACATCGCCAACAGTTTGCTGCGGTCGCGGTCTTTCAATTCGTAGATGCGGTCGATTGCCGCCTGGTCGTCCCAGCGGCAAATCAAGCCGTAGACCGTTTCGGTCGGCACCAGGACGACCGCGCCGGGCGTCATCAAGGCGTCCCGGCAGGCGGCAACTGCCGCGTTGAGGTCGGCCGACGGGAGAATTTTATTCATTTGCTTCCAACTCCGGACTAGAAATATGTTTGCTCCAGCGATCCACCAGATAACTGGCCAGGAACCCGAATACGCCGGCCAGAAAACCGTACATCGATGCGATGGTCATCACCCGGTCACTCATCGCCCAGCGCAGCGGCGGCACGATGCCGTCGGCGGTGAAGGTCAGCAGATAGAACAGGGCGCCGAACCAGACCGCCGTCGCCGCCAGCATGCCGCTCCAGCAATTGCGCGGCCCGGCTTTTTTCAGGTACAGGGCCGCGACGACCGGCAGAAAGACGATGACCAGTTGGGAGGCCCAGCAGTTGATCATCAGCGAATAGATGCTCTGCACCTGCAAGGCCGCCAGCAGCGCGACGATCGTCACCATCAGCGTGAACACCCGGGTCAGCTGCAGCAGGTCGCGTTCGTTCAAATGCGGCCGGAACGGCCGGATGATATTGTTGGTGATCAGCGAAGAGGCCGCCAGCAGCGAACTGTCGGCCGAACTCATGATTGCCGACAGCAAAGCGCTGAGGAAAATGGTGAAAACGATCGGATGGAGCACTCTGCCGGCCATCAGCGGCAGCAGCATGTTGGTGTCCTGCAGTTCCGGCAGCACCAGCCGGGCGGCGAAGCCGATGGTCAGCGGCACGACGGCGATGCCGAGGTAACCGACGCCGGCCAGGATGGCGCTGACGGTGGCGATTTTTTCCGTCCGGCTGGAGAGCGACCGCTGAATCAAATCCTGGCCGACCATGCAGCCCAGGCCCATGATGCACCATTGGCCGATGTAGTAAATCCAATCCTGGAAGGAAGAGCAGTGCGGCAGCAGCGACAAATGCGCCTCCGGCACGCCGGCGAAAATGGTGTCGAAGCCGCCGGCCTGTTCGATGGCGCCGGGTACGATCATCAGCAGCCCGAGGATGATCAAACTGACCTGGACGACGTCGGTCAGGGTTACCGCCCACATGCCGCCGGCAATCGTATAGCCGAGCACCAGGCCGGCGCCGATCAGGGTGCCATAGGAAATCGGCAGATCGAACAGCATCTTCAGGATAGTGCCGATGCCGAGCACCTGGGCGCCCAGCCAGCCGATGTAAACCGGAATCAGCCAGCAGGAGGCGTAGACGCCTGCCCATTTGCCGTATTTCCGCTCAATGATTTCGGTGACGGTGAGCAGACGCAGATGGCGCAGCTTGCCGACGATGAAAATACCGGCCAGGATCAGACTGAGCGCCGCTGCGAACGGGTCGGCGATGACGCCGCCGATGCCGTCGGAATAAACCGTGCTGGCGACGCCCATGCTGGAACCGGCGCCGAACCAGGTGGCCAGCAGCGTCGCGGTCGCCATCCACAGCGGCAGACGGCGGCCGGCCACCAGGAAGTCTCCCATGCCCTTGACCCGTTTGCCGGCAATGTAGCCGATGAAAACGATCACCAGAATGTAAAGGCCGATGCCGCAATACAGGAAGATTTTTGCGTTGTCATCAAGCTGTAACGTATTTTCCATGGAATTTCGTAGTCCCCCTGTGAGCTTTCGGTTGGCCGGCGGCCGGACGTCAAGGTGTGGCCGCCAGTTCGCCGGCCCGGTAGGAGCTGCGCACCAGCGGCGCGGCGGCGACGGCCCGGAAACCGAGTTGCAGCGCCAGATTTTTCCATTGAATGAATTTTTCCGGAGCGACGTAACGCGCCAGCGGCCAGTGCGAGGAACTCGGCGGCAGATACTGGCCGATGGTCAGCAAGGTCACGCCGGAAGCGCGCAGGTCATGCAAGGTGGCGGTTACTTCGTCATCGGTTTCGCCGAGGCCGACCATCAAGCCGGATTTGACCGGCCCGGCGCCGTCGGCCAGCCGGGTGGCTTCCCGCAGCACCATCAGCGAACGCCGGTAACCGGCACGGCCGCGGATGGCGGCGGAGAGCCGCTCGACCGTTTCGATGTTGTGGTTGAAAACATTCGGCCGGGCTGCCAATACGGTTCGCAGCGCGGCGAGATCGCCCTGAAAATCACTGGTCAGGACTTCAATGCCGGCGGCCGGCACCGCGTCGCGGATGGCTTCGATGACCCGGACGAAGTGTCCGGCGCCGCCGTCCGGCAGATCGTCGCGGGTGACGCAGGTGATGACGACATACTGCAGGTTCAGCCGGCGGACCGCTTCGGCGATGCGTTCCGGCTCCGCCGGATCCGGCGGAGCCGGATGCGTGGCATGCGGCACCGCGCAGAAACGGCAATTGCGCGTACAGGCGTCGCCGAGGATCAGAAACGTGGCGTTGCGGCGGTGAAAACATTCGCCCAGATTGGGACAGCGGGCGCTGGAGCAGACCGTATTGAGTTTTAATTCGGCCAGCAGCGCATTGGTTTCGCCGCGTCCGCCGCCGGTGGCGATTCCGATCCGCAGCCACGGCGGCAGTTTGGCTCTGGCGCCCGGCGAAACGATGACATCCGGCATGCTAATTGCCGCAATCGCTTAAAATGACGCAGGCGTTGGAACCGCCGAACGCGAAGCTGTTGCTGAGCGCGTGGCGGATGGCGACGCCTTCGCGCGGGGCGCGCACCAGATCCGCCCAGTCGAAATTGTCGTCCGGCTGCTCCAGATTGATCGACGGGGAGAGGAAATGCTTTTCCAGCATCAGCGACGTGAAGATGATCTCCACGGCGCCGGTGGCGCCGATCATGTGGCCGGTTTGCGATTTCGTCGAATTGATGGCGATACGGCTGCCGAAGACGTTTTTCAACGCCGCCATTTCGATCGGGTCGCCGACTGGAGTGGCGGTGCCGTGGGTATTCACATAGCCGATATCCTGCGGCTTGAGGCCGGCCTGGTGGATCGCCTGCAGCATGACCTGTTCGCTGGCGGCCCGGTCGGGCACGACCATGTCGGAAGCGTTGCTGTTGGCGGCGATGCCGGCGATTTCGGTGATCGGCCGGACGCCGCGGCGCTTGACGCTGCCGGCCGATTCGAGGACGACGTAACCGGCCCCCTCGGCCAGAACGAAACCGTCGCGGTCGCGGTCGAACGGCCGGCTGGCCCGTTCCGGCGTCGCGTTGAAATGTTTGCTCAACGCCTTGATGGCGCAAAAACCGAGGCATTCCACCCAGTCGAGCTGTTCTGACCCGCCGGCGATGACGATGTCGTATTCGCCGGAACGGATGAGGCGGGTGGCGACGATGACGGCCAGCGCGCCGCTGGCGCAGGCGGCGCTGACGTCATAGGTTTCGCCGTGACAGCCGAAGACCAGCGACAAATTCGAGACGACCGAAGAAGGCATGACCCGGGGTACGACATAAGGCGACACATCGCGAATGCGCCTGGAATTGTTGTAGGCATTGGCATTGGAGAAAATTTCATAAAAGTAGCTGCCGGCGACTCCGGCGACGACGGCGATGCGCAATGCCGGAATTTCCTCGAGGGCAATTCCGGCTTCGGCCAGCGCCTCGGCCACCGCGTTGACCGACATCACCGCTCCGGGCGGACAGAAGCGCAGCCGCTTGCGGTCCAGCAGCGGATGAACTTCAAACGGCGCGGCCTTGCCGGCGACCGTACAATCCAAATTGAGCTCGGCCCAGTCGGGAATATGGACAAGGCCGCTTTTGCCGCAGCGGAGACTTGCTTCATTTTCCGCTTTGCCGTTGCCAAGCGGAGTAATCAACCCCCGTCCGGTAACAAAGACTTTTTCCATAGAGATCGTGAACCTTAATTTCTGTTGAATTTTTTGCCTTGCTTTTCGATTTTTAATATAAAGCGCTTCGCGGCCATTTCCACAATTCAAATTGCAAATCGGCAGGAAAAGCGCCGAAAAAATCTTCTCCCGCAGAAGCGGCAAAGGGAAAATGGCCAAAAATCGTCGCTGTCGGCCGGGGCGGACGCAACCGGGGAGGCGACTTTTTGTCTTTTGATTCTGGAATATTGCGATTTACCGGTGTATATTCAGAAATATTATTGTTAATGCGATTACGGGAAAATGGATGAAAGTTCTTGAAGTAAAACGGCTTTCCATTGATTTTAAAGCGGATGGCAAAAGCCTGCCGGTCGTCAGTGACCTCAGTTTCTCGGTTGGCGCCGGTGAAATCCTGGCGCTGGTCGGCGAGAGCGGCTGCGGCAAAAGTGTCAGTTGTCTGGCCCTGACCCGGCTGCTGCCGCCGCATCTGGCGCGGTACGATGGCGAGATTTTTTTCCAGGGTGCTTCGCGGCGCTGCAATACGCTGACGGCGTCGGAGGCCGAATTGCGCCGGATCCGCGGCGGCGGCATCGCCTATATCTTCCAGGAGCCGTCGGTATCGCTCAATCCGGTCTTCAAAGTGGGCGACCAGATCGCTGAGGCGATTCAGTTGCATCGTCCGGAGGTGAAGGACTTTCGAACCGAAATTATCCGGCTGTTGAAGCAGGTCGGCATTCCGGCGCCGGAACGGCGCATCGAAGCCTTTCCGCACGAATTGTCCGGCGGCATGCAGCAGCGGGTGATGATCGCGATGGCGCTGGCCAGCAATCCGACGCTGCTGGTGGCTGACGAACCGACGACGGCGCTGGATGTGACGATCCAGGCGCAGATTCTCGATTTGCTCGACCAGTTGCGCCGGGAGAGACAGATGTCGATCATTCTGGTCACCCACAATCTGGGCATCGTCGCCGAGTTGGCCGACCAGGTGGCGGTGATGTACGGCGGGACACTGGTCGAAGCGGCGGCGACGGCCGAATTGCTGGCCCGTCCCCGCCACCCGTACACGCAGGCTTTGCTGAATGCCGTGCCGCGGCTGGGCGAGGCCGGACAGCGCTTGGAGACGATTCCGGGACATGTGCCGAGTCCGGCGAATTATCCGCCGGGCTGCCGGTTCTGCGGCCGCTGTGCGCTGTCGGAAACTCGCACTGCCGCGGAGCAGCAGCGCTGCTGCGAGGAGCGGCCGGAATGGATGGAAGTAGGTTTGGAACATGGCTGCCGGTGTCATTATGTCTCTGCTGAAGGTTAAATTTCTCAGCCGTCAGTTGACGGCGTTGTTGCTGGTGCTGGTGGTGATCGTCATCCTGACCATCGTGCTGGTCTATTATTTGAACGGGCCGGAGGAATACGCCTACTGGCCGCACTCCGGTACGCTGCTCGGCAGCCGGACCCGGACCGCCGAGCCCGGGGTGCCGTTGAAGGCGCCGGACCAGCAGGAGTTGCAGCAAATGGTGTCGCGGGCGGTCTTTTTCATGCGGCGTTCCGACCTGGTGGCGGCGGCCGGGCAGTTGAGCACGGTGCTGGTTTTCGATCCGGACAACACCCAGGCGCTGGCGATGATGGGCAATATCTGCTACACCCAGGGCAAATATCCGGAGGCGGAATCCTATTTCCGGCGGCTGGTCAAGCTGGAGCCGCGCAACCCGGCGGCGCTGAACAATCTCGGCCAGGCGCTGGCCAGGCAGGGCAAATACGAGGAAGCGGTACGGGAGCTGAATCTGGCGCTGCGCGGCGATCCGGAGTCGCCGGTGATCGCTTTGAACCTGGCCGGCACCTACGCTTTGTTGAAGGACAAGGAAAAAGCACTCTCTTTTTTCCGGATGGCGAGCTGGACGCTGGGAGAGCGGGCAGTGACGGTGGCGGAGGATTCCTGCTTCGATTCCATCCGGAACGAGCCGGAATTTCAGCGGTTGCTGGCCGAATTGCGCGGCCGCAAGCAGAACGACAACACGACCTGGACGTTGGACGCCCTGATGGAAAATACTTCGGCGCCGGTCCGGGAGATGCCGGAACCCGATGACGATAACGATGGCGCTGGCGTGGAGCCGGCGCCGGCAACCGGCGAGGGTCCCTCGGGACAGTCCGCCGAACAACCGGAAGACTCCGATGAGCCAGATTCAGATCCTGCCCGATGAAATCAGCAACCGGATCGCGGCCGGCGAGGTGATCGAGCGGCCGGCTTCGGTCGTCAAGGAATTGCTTGAAAACGCGATTGACGCCGGCGCGGCGCATATTGCCGTGGTGACTGAAAAGGCCGGGACGAAATTGATTGCGGTGACCGACGACGGCTGCGGCATGGACAGCGACGATGCGCTGCTTTGCCTGGAGGTGCACGGCACCAGCAAGATCAGAACCGCCGCCGACATCGAACGCATTCAGACGCTCGGGTTTCGCGGCGAAGCGTTGCCGAGCATCGCTTCGGTGTCGCGCTTCCGGTTGAAAACCCGCCGGAAAGAAGACCCCTACGGGACGGAAGTGGAGGTCCAGGGCGGTAAAATCATCCATTCCGCCCCGGTCGGCTGTGCGGCCGGGACCGAGTTTCGGGTTCGCGATTTATTTTTCAACACGCCGGCCCGCCGCAAATTTTTGCGCAGTCCGGCCACCGAGGACAGCTATATCCAGGAGGTGGTGTTGACTGCGGCGCTGGCGCATCCCGGGGTCGCTTTCGAGCTGACGATGGACCAGCGGCCGATTTTCAATTCGCCCGGCGATGCCGATATCCGGACCCGGCTGCAAAGTTTCTTCGGCCGCAGTTATGTCGAGCAGATGCTGCCGGTGGCCTACAGCCAGGACGGCATTGCGGTCACCGGCTTTGTCGCGATGCCGGGGGTGACCCGCAGTTCGCGCCGCGAACAGCGGACGTTTGTCAACGGCCGTCCGGTCGACGCGCCGGCGGTATACCGGGCTTTGCGCGACGGCTACGATACGCTGGCGGACCGCAACCGTTTCGCACCGGCTTTGCTGTTTCTGCGTCTGGATGCCGGAGAATTCGATATCAACGTCCATCCCGCCAAGCGGGAGATCCGTTTCCGGCGGGATTACGTCGTCAGCCGGGTGATCACTGCGGCGGTGCGCAGCGCGTTGGGCAATGCGCCGATGCCGCAGATGGAACTCAACGGCCAGATTCCGATGCATGCGGTGGTTCAGGCTGCCGAAATCGGCTACGAAGTGGATGCGCCGGAGCAGCAGCCGCTGCCGTTGCACGACGATTATTTGCCGCCCGAACCGCTGGTGTCGCCGGAACCGACCAGTTTGTCGCTGTTGACCGACCGGCCGCCGACGCCGCTGGCGGTCGCCTTGAAACCGACGGCGGAACCGGAGCCGGAGCCGCCCGGCGAGCCGTATTGTCCGGTCAATTTCAAAACGGCGGACGATCCGGCGGAGGAGTATCATATCATCGGTGCGGTCGATGACACCTATCTGCTGGCGACCCGGCAGCGGACGCTGCTGATCATCGATCAGCATGCGGCGCACGAACGGGTCCTGTTCGAGAAATTGTTGCGCCAGAACGCTGAGCGTCAGGCTGCTTCCCAACGGCTGCTGCTGCCGATTCCGGTGGAATTGGGACGGCAGGCGACGGCGTTTTTGATGAAAAATCGAGGTTATTTTGCCGAACTGGGCTTCGAACTGGATGAACTGAGCAGCAATACGGTGATGGTCAATGCGCTGCCGGCGGTGCTGGGGCAGGTGGACGCCAAGAGCTTTCTGGCCGATTTGTTTGGTGATTTGACGACGAACGGCACGTTGAACCGGCGTTCGGTGATGGAAGGGATCGCCCGGGCGGCCTGCAAGGCGGCGGTGAAGGCGCACGACCGGTTGACCCGGGAAGAGATGGAAGCGCTGCTGCGGCAGTTGAATTGCTGCGAGCGGCCGGATGTCTGCCCGCACGGCCGGCCGACGATGATTGCGTTGACCTATGCCGAACTGGAACGGCGGTTCGGCCGGCGTTGACAGAGAAGGACGACATGAACAATGAGCGAGTGGATTGAGATCGACCGCGATGAAAAGCACATCGCCAGGGAGCGCCGCAAGGCGCGCGAATTGCGGCAGTCGAACTGGTGGAAGGAGCAGTTGGCGCGCGGTGTCTGTTACTATTGCCGCCGGAAATTCCCGCCGGAAGCGTTGACGATGGACCATATCGTCCCGGTGGTGCGCGGCGGCAAATCGACGCGCGGCAATGTGGTGGCCTGTTGCAAGGAGTGCAATAACCGGAAAAAATATCTGACCCCGGCAGAGCTGTTGCTGCGGCAGTTGGAGCAGGACGCCGCCACTGCCGGTGATTCGGCCGATGACCTGCAGGCTTGAGGCGTGACAGGTTGGGTGGTCGGCCGCTTCGTCCAGACGGTTTTCACCGCTTTTTCCTGGTGCGCCGGCGGAAGTTTTTGACGGTACCGCCGCCTTCTTTACCGGCGGTGAAGCGCCGCAGAACGTTTACGGCCGGGACTCCAGCAGCAATTCCATCCCGACGGTCAAATCGGGAGAGAATATCCAGGCGTTCTGGCGTTCCCAGCCGAGCACGGTGACCGGAATTTGCCGGGGAGTACCCTGTTGTTCGACCATAACGTACCTGCCGGCGTTGTCCTGGTTTTTATGCAGTGCGGCGGCCGGGATGGAAAATTTATGGGCGTTTTGCGCTTCGTCCAGTCGGACTTTCACCTTGTCCCCGACTTGGAAAGGATGGAATTTCTGGCGATAAATCACCGTGGTGCCGCTGACGGCATCCTCCGGTACATCGCCGGCCAGCAGATCGCCGTCCTTCAACGCGGATCCGGCTTTTAACCCGCGCAGCAGCATGTAACCATACCTTATTTGCAAATCGGCCAATTCGACCTCCACCCGCTCCAGCGTGAAGACCTCGGAACCGTCCGTCCGTCCGTCCGGCTGCGGTTCCGGCGGATTCAAACGCCAGACGAAATGGCCTTTGTCATCATGATGTACCGTTTCTTCGGCCGCCCACAGCGGGGCGGCGGCTTGTTTGGCCGCGATGGCGCGCACCGGGTTGAGGGCGTCGACCGAAGGCAGTTGCGTCCCGTCCGGCATCAGCACATATCCGGCGCTGCGCGGATTGTCGACGTAGCAGAACATCGCCGAAGTGGAGAGCACCGGTTGTTCCAGCCAGCCGACGGCCGGCTCGTCCGTGCCGACAGGATAAACCAGAATGCGGGCGGCGTCATTGAGCTTGAGACGGGCTTCCGGCGGCAGACTGAATCGGACCCGGATCGGGTCGATCATGCTGATCTTCAGGACCGGATCGCCGGTATCGGCCGAACCGCCCACCGACAGATAGGTTTCCGTCACGACCGCGTTGAAGGGCGAATAGCGGGTGCAGGTTTCGAGAACGCGCTTGGCCCGCTCCAGTTCCAATTCCGCTTTGCTCTTGTCCCGGATCGCCGTCGTGTAGAGCATCTGCGTTTCCTGGAATTCCCGGATGCTGACCGCACTTTTTTCCGCCAGGTCCTTGTCGCGTTTATAGTTCAATTCGCTGTCCTCCAATACCGCGTCGGCCCGTTTGAGCATCACTTCGGCGATATCGACATCGGCTTGAGGAATTTTCAGATCCTGCTGCGCCAGCAAACCGCCGGGCGCGACGATATTGCCGTCGGAGTCGAGCACTTCTCCGACAACGTAACGGCCCACCGGGGCGACGAAAGTCAAATGGCCCGGCGACTCGAATGAAATGACCGCCGTTCTGGCATATTCCACCGTCCCGTCATAAAAAGCCGCCGCCGATTCGTCCGGCACCAGTTTGAATTTGGTTATTTGCGGTTGAGTCGCCAGCAGCGGCCCGCCGGCGGCGGTGGCCAGCAGCAATGCGGAAATGAATGTTTTCATCTTTTCTCCTTCCGGTTTTAATTACTCTCTTCAGCTTTAATTTAATCCGGCAGTGAAGAAAAAGCAAACGGCCAACCAACGGCGGGTTCCGATTGACCGGCCGGCGGAATCGCATGGCGGAAAGTCGCCTTTCAGTCCAGATAAGGAATTGCTTCCGGATAGAGGGCTTTGACGATGCCGAATTCCAGTCCGCGCAATTCGGCCAGCCCCTTCATCCGGCCGATGACGCTGTAACCGGGATTGGGGCAGGGCGGTTTCGCCAGGTCGTCGAGCATGACGTGGCCGTGATCCGGCCGGAACGGGATGCGCCAGTCATCGCGCCCGGCCCGGCGGCGGCGCAATTGTTCGGCGACGACCGCTTTGACCAATGCGAACATATCGACATTGCCTTCCAGGTGATTGGCCTCGTAGAAATTGCCTTCAGCGTCAGTCCGGGTGCTGCGCAGGTGCAGAAAGCCGACGCGATCGGCAAAACGGCGGAATAAAGCGGCAACATCGTTGGCTGGATTGGCACTCAGGCTGCCGGCGCAGAAGCAAAGCGCGTTGGCCGGCGAGTCGACCATGGCCAGGATGGCGGCGATATCCTCGCCGTTGCCGCAGATGCGCGGCAGCCCGAGAATCGGGCGGGGCGGATCGTCGGGATGGATGACCAGCGTGCAACCGGCTTCTTCGGCCGCCGGAATGACCGATTCAAGAAAGCGTTGCAGATTGGCTTGCAGCCCGGCGCGGTCGAGCGTTTGACAGCGCCGCAATTTCGCCCGGACCTCCTCCAGCGTCGTACCGCGCCAGCCGGGCAGATGATCGACGATATTCGCCGCCAACTGCTGTTGCTGGTCGCCGGTCAGTTGCTCGAAATAGCGTTTGGCCGCCTGAAATTCCGCTTCGCTGTAGTCCGCTTCGGCATTCGGCCGCCGCAGCAGGAACAGTTCGAATGCGGCGAATTCGCGATGGTGGTAGAACAGCGTCTGCGAACCGTCCGGCAGCCGATAGGCCAGATCGGTGCGAACCCAGTCGAGTACCGGCATGAAATTATAGGTGATGACCCGGATGCCGCAGCGACCGAGATGGCGGATTGATTGCCGGTAGCAGTCGAACAATCCGGCAAGATTGCCGCGGCCCGCTTTGATATCCTCGTGGACCGGCAAGCTTTCGACGACATTCCAAATCAGGCCGTGCCGGGCGATTTGCTGCCGGCGGTTTTCGATTTGTTCCAGCGGCCAGACGGCGCCGTACGGCAGCTCGTGGAGTGCGCTGACGACGCCTTTGGCGCCGGTTTGACGAATGGCGGCCAGCGGAACCGGGTCATCCGGTCCGTACCAGCGGAAAGATTCGGTCATGAACAATTTGGCTGATCTCCTGAAGTTGATGAAAGACGGCGTTCAGACGCCGGCGCTGGCGGAAAAGCCGCCGTCGACCGGAAGGATGGCGCCGGTGACGAACGAAGCGGCGTCGCTGAGCAGATAATGGACGCAGCCGCAGATTTCACCGGCTTCGCCGAACCGGCCCAGCGGGGTTTTGGCGATGACCCTGCGGCCGCGGTCGGTATAGCTGCCGTCGTCGTTGAGCAGCAGCGTCCGGTTCTGGTTGCCGATGAAAAACCCCGGCGCAATCGCGTTGACCCGGATGGCGGAACCGAACTTGGCGGCCAGTTCGACTGCCAGCGCGCGGGTCAAATTGTCGACCGCCGCTTTGGCGTTGCCGTAGCCGAGTACCTGACTTAACGGCTGGGAGGCCGCCATGCTGGAGAAGTTGACGATACTGCCTTTGCCGGCGGCCAGCATCGCCTTGACAAAAATTTTCGTCGGCAGCAGCGTTCCCTGCAGATTGAGTTTCAACACCGAATCGTAAGCCGCTAAATCGACATCGAAAATCGTCTGGTCCGGCCGGATGACCGCGCCGGGCTGATTGCCGCCGGCGGCGTTGATCAGCCCGTCGAGCCGGCCGTAGCGGTCGAGCAGCCGGTCGCAACTGCGCGACAATGCCTCTCCATCCAATACATCGGCCAGTTCGAGCTCGAGATCGGGATAACGGTTTCGCAGCCGTTCCAGCGTTGCCGGCCGGCGCACCAGCGCGACGAGCCGGACGCGCTGCTCCAGCAGATAATCGACGAGCGCGCCGGCGAGTACCCCGCCGGCGCCGGTCAGGACGACGACTTTGTCGGCTAAATCGAATAAACGGTTCATGATTTCACCCGGTCGATCAATTCCATCAGTTTTTTGCCGTAGGCGACATAGAGGGCGGCCGCCTCGTCATTGTTCCGGCCGTCGGCCGTCTGGTGGAAGACGCCGGCCAGATGCGGCTCGATCGAAAAGCAGCCGTCATAACCGCGCGCCAGCAGGTCGGCGACGATTCGTTCGATTTCACCATCGCCTTCGCCCGGGAAGGTGAATTCGGCCACGGGAAAAAGACCGTCGGTGTCGGCGACGAAGCGGCAGTCCTTGATATGGACATAACCGATGAAATCACGGATGCCGGTATAAAATTCCCAACTGGATTGCCGCGGATAGGGCGGCGAACCGAGCCGTCGCGGCGTGAAAACCGGGTTGCCGGTATCGAACAGCAGTTGAAAATGCGGCGAGTCGATCGCGTCGAAAAGTTTCAAAGCGTGCTCATGCGACTGTCCGCCGTAGTTCATGCAGTTTTCGTGCAGATAGACCAGATCGTGCGCTTCGCAGAAATCGACCAGTTTGCGCACCTTGGCGAACACCTGCCGCTCCACTGCCGGATCGAACGGATCGCGGGTTTTCTGCATGGCGAAACTCATGCCGCGCAACAACCGGGTGCCGAGCCGCTTCATCCGTACCGCCGCCCGGCGCAGCATCGCCAGCGAACGTTCGAAATCCGTTTCCTTGAACGGGTCGCTGTTCCAATTCGCCACCTCGCTGCCGAAACAGTTGATCGTGACGCCGGCGGCGGCGAGCGCCGCTTCGACCGCGTCGAATTCAGCCTCGTCGATTTCGGTGATGTTCCGGCCGTTGAGGCGCCGGGCTTCAATCGCCGTCCAGCCCAGCCGGCGGGTGACGGCGATCTGGCCGGCGATATCCCGGGCGGCCTCATCGGCAAATCCGCTGTAATACATTCAGCGCATCCTTTCGACGGCGGATTGCCGTTTGACTTCGGCGGTGACGCGGACCACTTCCAGTGCTTCCTCCAGGGTGACCGGGAACGGTTGATTTTCCCGAAGCGCCAGATAAAGATAATGATAGATGTCCGACATATCGTACCCGTTGGACGGCCGGGTGGGGATGGTCTCTTCGAGCCATTTCAATTCACCGGGATTGCCGTAGCCGCTGTTGCGCGCCGGGCTGCCGGCATGCGGCCGGAGGGCGGGCAGTGTCACCGCCGGATCGAGATATTTGAGCACGAGTTCCTTTTCGTCGCGGCTGACCAGCGTGCCGCGGGTGCCGTAAACCTGGTAAACATCGCCGGGGATGGCGACGCCGCCGGAAATTTCAATGTCGATGACCCGCCCATTGGCTCCTTTCAGCAGAATTTTGAGATGATCCTCGGCGTCGCCGCAAGCGGCGATCAATTTCAAATCACTGTGGATTTCGACACACGGCGACTCCAGAAAGCGCAAGCCGTGGTCGATCAGGTGCGGTCCCCAGTTGTTCAACTGACCGCCGCCGCAATTGACCAGCGTCTGCCAGTCGTCGCGGCGCATGAAGTTGTGCCGGCACAGTTTGATTTCATAAACGTTGCCGAGAATGCCGCGGCGCATGATTTCCAGCACGTGCTGGAAGGCCGCTTCGAACCGGCGGTTCTGGCGGATGAACAGACGGTTCGGATACTGCCGGTCGAGCCGGCGGAGCTCCTCGCCTTCGGCAACTGAAAGGGCGACCGGTTTTTCCAGAAAAACCAGCTTGCCGTGTTCCAGCGCCAGCCGGGTGTCTTTGACGTGATCCTGCGAATAGGTGGCGATCGACACCAGTTCAATTTCGCTGTCGTTCAGAAATGCCTGTTCAGCGGGATAAGCCGGTCGCCGGTAACGCTCTTCGAATTCCCGGCAGCGGTCCGGCAGCAGGTCGCAGCCGGCGACCAGTTCGAATTCGTCGTTGAATTTGGCAATTTCTTCGCAGTGCATGTTCCAGCCGGCGCGGCCGAGTCCCCAGAGGCCGACTTTGATTTTGTTTTTCATGATTCAGTTCGCCAATCCCAGAGTTTTCAGATAGTTGAAGCTGATTTGCAGTTCGCGTGCCATATCGGCGTTGTGGGTGTCCTGTTCGATGAAAACCCAGCCGTCGAAGCCGGCCCGGCGCAATTCGTCGGCGATCGGTTGGAAATCGAGTCCGGCATTGCCGCCGCCCAGTTCGGTGAAACGCAGGCGCTCCGTCCAGCTTTCCAGGCCGATGGACGCATCTTTGAGGAAAATGTCTTTGAAATGTACGGCGACCAGCCGGTCGGCGTAACGACGGATGATTTCCAGGCAATCGCCGCCGGCGCCGAGCAGATGGCCGACGTCGAGCAGCAATCCGGCCTGCGGACAGCGTTCGAGGAAATCGATTAATTCCGCCTGATTCTGGACCCGCTGTCCGAGGTGGTTGTGGATGGCGGCACGCAGGCCGTAGGCGGAACTGCAGCGAATCAACGCCTCCGCCCGCCGGCAGAAAACATCCCAATCGGTATCCCGGCCGTTTTCTCCGTTGGTCAGCCAGATGTAGCGGCAGCCGAGTGCCGCACTGAATTCCAGGCCGGTTTGCACATTTAAGCTGCGGCAGGTCGCAAAATCCATGCCGCGCTTGCGGTAGCGGGCCGCCTTGTAAATTGCGTCGGCTGCATCGATGACTTCAAGCCGTTCCGTGCCGTCGAAACCGATCGCCTTGAGCATATCCAGCCGCTGCTCAATGTCGTATAGGCCGCCGTCCCAGACGGTCATGCCGTAGTCTGCCACGCCGATTTTCATCACAAATACCTCGCTTTCGCTGTTGAAATGGTAATCTTTGCTTATAATATATGATATTTCAATTCGTTTAAACATAGAGTTTCCGGGCAAAAAAATAGATTTTTTGATCATGAACTATTTTGACGGCGTCAAATTCATCACTTACGGCAATATTGAAAATTGCGGTCAATCGGTCGTCGACCGTTTTTTCGAAGGCTATTACGGCATCCAGTATACCCACGCCGGCCGGTTGCGGTTGCGGGTCGGCGAGGGCCCGGAAACCATGTTCGAAGGGCCGGCGGCGTTCCTGTCGATGCCGGGAGCCAAATTCAATTACGGCCCGCTGCCGGGGGAGACGCGGCACCATGTTTTCGTCTGTTTTTCCGGACCGCGCGTCGAACGTTATCTCGCCTCCGGGCTGTTGCCGCCGGAGCCGCCGGGCCGATTGATTCCGGTCGTCAATTCCGAACGCTTTTATGCGGCGATGCTTCAATTGCAGGGCTGTCTTGCCCGTGGCGCGTCGCGCTATGCCCGCTCAGTGCTGCTGCTGGAGGATTTGCTGCTGCAGCTCCGGGAACAGCCGGTCAGGCATATCCAGGTGAATTGTCATCTGCTGGCGGCATTGAATCAACTGGCCGCCGCCATTCGCCGCCGGCCGGAACTTGACTGGAACTTCGAGCGGGAGGCGCAACGTCTGGCGGTTTCCTATTCGCATTTCCGGCGCGTTTTCCGGGAATGCCACGGCGATTCGCCGGGACAATATTTGCAGGAATGCCGACTGATGCGGGCCGCCGAGCTGTTGCTGCACAGCGATGAACAGATTCGTTCGATTGCCGGGCAATGCGGTTTTCAGGATGAATTTTATTTTTCCCGCTGGTTCAAGAAGCACCGGTTGCTTTCGCCGTTGCGTTACCGGCTGGAATTCAAAATCTAGTTGCCGGGAACTGTCCGTAAAATATTTGTTTCGATTTTAGTCGGCAAACTTAATTAAGCCGGTAACAGTTATACCCAATAAGGCTGACGACGGGCGGCTTGGGATAAGACGGGCTGCGGAAAATTGTGTCTGGTTTGGAGATTTATCTGTAAATTAAAAAAATATTAAAAATATTGTATAATTGAAAATAATATACTTGACAAATTTAAAGTAAAATGCTATCGTTCTATAAAATATTAATTCATGATTCCCTTTTTAAAAATGAAAATAGAAATATATGTTGATATATTTTCTAGTTATCGTTGTCCATTTTGTTAACTGATTAAAAAAAGGGGGGCTTTTATGAAAAAGCAATTTTCTGGTTTGCTCATTCTGATTATCTGGTGTGCAGGTTGTTTTGGCGTATTTGCGGAGAATGGACATTATTTTAGAGAATTTGATGGTGAGCTTGAAGTAGTCAAAAGGGCGATGAGCGATATTGCTTATTGTCGGTGTGGATATCCGCACTACACGGTAAATAAAAGCGTTTCTTTTGCAACAAGCATTGAAGATATGGCAATTCAGTTACATTGGCGTTTGATTGGTCCTAATACTTGGCAGCAGGTTTATCAGGAGCCTGTTAGTGTGCCTGGATTAGATTTTTCTCCTCATAATAAAACTGGTTATGGATCTTACTCAAACTTTTTGGAAAGAGAAGTAGTTGTTGTTTATAGATATAGACAAGAGTATGATGAAAAGGGCAATAAGGTTGGAGCACCTCAAACAATCAAATCGACATATGCTTGTGAACGCCGCTGGCCAGAGCCGAAATATATTCCATGTACAACTCATAATATTGAGTGAGTTGTTGAAATACATGTTTTTTGTTTTGTAAAAAATAGTATTACTTATTCGTTTCAGGATAGCTGAATGAAATTCATAAAAAATTCAAAACTATGGCTTGGATTTATTCTTGCTTTAATTGCTGGTATTGGTATGAGCGTTGGCCTATACTATTATCCAGTGGGGAACGAATCTGAAAATAAATGGTGTTCTGGATGGGAGGACCTTACTTTAGGTAAGCCGTATTTAACGTTGGTTGCAGAAAGAGCGGAGTATACTCTGCCGATGAGTATATCTTTGTCGGATGTGACGAATTCTTCCCCTATAAAGATACGGGATCATTTTGGTTTTTGTGTTTCGTTGTGGCGAGGAGATAAAGCGGACAGCCAGATATATATGAAAGGCGCTGAAAAGGAGGAATCTTTGGAAATACCTCCGAACCTCTATACATTACAGACGACTCTTGACGGGGTTTGCCGGGATGTCGTCTTTCGCTATAACGGCGAAGATGGACAGGTGGTTGCCCGCGGCGTGGATTGGTATGTGATGATCAAACGTTAGATTGACAGGACGGAGCGGGGAAATATGATCGGGACGCTGAAATTATTTTGCGGCATGGTGACGGTCCTTTTGCTGATGGCTGCCGGCCGGGGAGAAACTGCCGGAGAGCCGGACGGCAAGGCCCTGCTGGCGAAATCCTTTGCGGTTTCGCCGCAATTTTCCTATATTGCCGAAGTGGAGCGGCTGGATCTCCACAATCCGGCGCTGACGGCGAAATATTTTCGCCAAGTTGACCCGGATGGTCAAACGCGCCAGCGGCTGGAATTCTATGAGCAAGGGCACTTGAAGGAGACTTACATTCAGAATGATTCCGGCCAGTACGGCATCATCGACGGCGTAGCCGCGGCTATTCACGAGGTTTTGATTCTGGCCCGGCCGGAAGTGATGGAAACGCCGTTGAATAAGGCGGAATTTTACGATTGTCGATTTACCGCAACCGAGGACAGTTACCGCAGTATTCCCTGCTACCGGATCACGGTGACCGATCCGGATGATACGATTCTGGTGGCGTCGATGTCGCAAGTTCCGCTTAATGAAGTGGAAAATGCCGGCAGTGAATTCAACAAACGGCGTCCGTTCATCCGGGATTTCTGGGTCGGCCGGGAGGATAATATCCTGTATTGCCGCCGGCACTACAACCGGGCCGGCAAGTTGATTTATGAAGCGGAACGCGGCAAATTGGAAAAAATGCCGCGGTTCCAGCCGGATTGGTTTGCCACACCGGAGAATCTGCTGTCACCCAAGTTGTTGTCCAGGCTGGAATTTCAACGGCGGGGGCAGACTTTGCAGGTGCAGGCGGAAGAACAGCGGCGCAAGGCATTGAAGAGCGGACGTTTTTTCACCCGTCTGGCTTCCCGGGAAGGGCTGATGACGTTCCTGTCGCCGGCCTTGCTGGTTTTCGGGGCGGTTGCTTTCGTTGGCCTGGCAATCGTCAAATGGCGGGCGGTCCGCCGGTCGAAAGACGTCGTCGGCCGCCGGCGGCATTGAGTCCGGCCGAGAAGCGTTATGCAGTTCCGCATTCAGAGCGGGACGGCTTCATTTCATGCCGCCGGGGCGAACCTGCGCGCCGGTTCTGCCGCTTTCAGAATCCGAACCGGAGTTGTTCCGGCTCTTCGGCCGCCGGGACCGGGGATTCCGTTTCAATTGGCGTTGCCGGTTGTTCCGGCCGCGCCAGAAAATCCTCCAGCGAGACGATTTTGATATCCAGTTTGCGTGCTTTGGCCAGCTTACCGCCGGCGGCGGCCGGATCGGCGGCTACCAGCAGCGATAACTCTCTGGTGACCGAATCGACCGGTGCCAGGCCGTGCTGCCGGGCCAGATCCTCGTAATAGGAGCGTTTTTCCGGCATTTTGCCGGTAAAACAGACGGTCGGCCGGTTTTCACTCTTGCCGGCGTGGACGACGGTGACGCATTCGAGCAGTTCGGCGATGAAGCCGGCCTGGTCGCGCAGAGTGCGGTGAATTGCCCTGGCGCGTTCCGGACCGATGCCGGCGATGTCCTGCAGCTCTTCGAGCGCCATCGAACCGAGTTCGGCGAGCGTATGATCGGCGAGCAGCAGTTTGGCGACGTTCGGACCGACGTTCGGGATGTTCAGCGCCGCCAGCAACTGATGATCCGGAACCTGCCGGGCGGCGGCGATCTCTTTCAACAGATTTTCGGTTTTTTTCTGGCCGAAGGCCTCCAGCTGCAGCAGCTCCTTGGCGGTCAGCCGGAAAATATCGCTGAGCTTGCGGACGTGGAGTTGGGTCATCATATTCCGCAGCGTCGGCTCGCCCAACTGTTCGATGCCGATATTTTTGACCGCCGCCGCCAGCTTCTGCAGGTTGCTTTCGAAACAGTCCGGATTGACGCAGCACAATTCCGGTCCGCGCCGTTCCAGCAACGCACCGCAACTGGGGCAATGGGTCGGAATATTGCTGTAACGCCCTTCGCCGGGCGTGGCGCTGACGATATAGGGAATGACGTCGCCGGCCCGTTCGACGATGACCTGGTCGTTGACCTCGATATCGTGATCGAGAATATTCTGTACATTGTGCAGTGTGGCGCGCTGAATGGTCACGCCGCCGATTTCCACCGGATCGATTTCCGCCACCGGCGTCAGATTGTTCTTGCCGAAACTCCATTCGATGGCGCGGATGACGCTTTCGCGCCGGATGCCGCTGAATTTGAAGGCGATCTGGCCGCGCGGATGGTGCGCGGTGTCGCCCAGCGAGTCGCTGTATTCCTGATCGGCCAGTTTGATGACGATGCCGTCCATCGGGTAGGGCAGGGCCTCGATTTCGGCCAGCAGCTCCGGCCAGCGGCCGGCCAGTTCGGCAAAAGTCACCGAATAACTGATCAGGTCGTAATCGACCAGCGTCAGTTTGGCCTGCTGCTGTTCCATCGGCGCAATGTCCTTCAGTCCCATGATGCCGGCTACTGCATTGCGCGAATTTTTGTAATGGCCGCCGCCTTTGCGGACGATCCGGGAGTAGAGCTGTTGGAAATCGTCGTCGCGGATGACGATTTCGCCGCGGGCCGGCCGGTCGAGCGGCCCGCGATAATTCGGCGCTTCCAGCTCGATGAGCGGCAGTTTGTCGGAGATGTTTTCACCGTCGAAACCGTCGCCGCGCGTCGCCAGGACGCCATCGGCGTAACGGGCGGAAATCCCGTCATATTTCGGTTCCACCAGAAAGGCTTCGGTCATGGAGCGGGCGTATTTGCCGGCCCACTCGAGCACCTCTTCGAGTGAATAGGCTTTGTCGAGCGAGAGCATCGGCCGGGGATGGTGCACTTTGCCGCTGCTGGCCACCGCCGGCGCGTTGACCGCCTCCAGCAGCGGATGCTGCGGATTGAAATGACGCAGCGCCATCAGCAGTTGATCGTAACGCTCGTCGCTGATTTCCGGTTCGCCGCGGCTCCAATAAAGTTGGTTGTGATGCTCAATCAGCTCCGCCAATTCGGCTTCATTGAGTTTTTGAACATCAAAGTCGATAGAATCGTCGATCATGGCGGTCTGCTCCTTGACTGCGCTTAAATATTGCCGAGATACACGGCGCGGAAACCGCGCTCGACAGCGCGGTCGCGAATCAATTCCAGGGTTTCCCGTGGCGTCCGGGGAATGTTCAGGCACTTGTAAGCCGGATGGAACGCGTTGAAATGGAGCGGCACTTCGCAGCTCAAATGGCGTTCCACCCAGTTCAGGTAAGCGTCGATTTCCTCCGGCGCGTCATTGTAGCCGGGAATGACCAGCGTGGTCAGCTCCAGGTGGATGCCGAGGCGGAAAAGCGATTCGACGGCATCCAGGACGACGGCGAGCCGGCTGTTGGTCATCTCTTCGTAAAATCGCTCGGAAAACGCTTTGACGTCGATGTTGGCCGCGTCGATCAGCGGATAGAATTCCTGCGCCGCCGCCGGGGTGATGTAGCCGTTGGATACCAGCACGGTTTTCAAATTGTGCCGCCGGGCCAGCCGGGCGATGTCCATCGCATATTCGATGAAAACGGTCGGTTCGTTGTACGTGAAGGCGATCGATGCGCAACGCTCTTTGAAGGCCTGCTCGACGATCGCCTGCGGCTCGATATAATTCGGCTGGAAGCGTTCGTTGTAAGTGCCGTGCGACAGCGTGTCGTTCTGGCAGAAGGCGCAATCCATGTTGCAGCCGAAAGTGCCGATCGAAAAGCTGCGGCTGCCCGGCTGAAAACGGGCCAGCGGCTTCTTCTCGATCGGGTCATTGTGCAGTGCGACCGGATAGCCGTAGGTCAGCGCATACAGGACGCCGCCGTGATTGACCCGCACCCGGCAGAAACCGCTGCTGTTGTCGTGGATGACGCAATGCCGCGGACAAAGCAGGCATTCGAGCCGCTCCGCCGTTTGCCGGCGGTAAAATCCCGCTTCGTGTAAAGAGACGGTGTCGCTGGACATTGGCTTCCTCCTTGCAAAAAAATACCGGCAGAACGGTCGCCCTCTGCCGGTGCCGAAAAAAACGCTTAACCGTTGTTCTTTTCGAAATCGCGCATGAAGGCGATCAGCTTATCGATACCGGACATCGGCATCGCATTGTAAATGCTGGCGCGCAAGCCGCCGACCAGCCGGTGCCCCTTGAGGCCGGTCATCCCCTGGGCTGCCGCTTCCTTGATGAATTTGGCTTCCAGTTCTTCGGTCGGCATCCGCCAGACGACGTTCATGTTCGAACGGCTGTCCCTGGCCACCGGGCTGCGGTAGTAATCGGAGGAATCCAGCACGTCATAGAGCTTTGCCGCTTTGGCGTCGTTGATCTTTTCGATTTCACCGATGCCGCCCATCGCTTTGAAATGGTCGGTGACCAGCGCCAGCATGTAGATGGCGAAAGTCGGCGGCGTGTTGAACAGCGACTTGTTCTCGATATAGGTATTGTAACGCAGCATGGTCGGCACGTTTGCCGGCGTCCGCTCCGCCAGATCCTTGCGGATGATGACCAACGCCATTCCGCTGGGACCGAGGTTCTTCTGCGCCCCGGCATAGATCAGGCCGAAATCGTTGACATTGATGACGCGCGACATGATGTCGCTGGACATGTCCGCCAGCATCGGCACGCCGTCGATCACTTCCGGGAACTGATGATACTGGGTGCCGGCCACCGTATTGTTGCTGGTGATGTGCAGATAGGCGGCGCCGGCAGTCCGCTTCCATTCGCCGAAAGCCGGAATATGATCGTATTTAGTCTCTTTGCTGCTGCAGGCCAGATTGACGTTGCCGAACAATTTGGCTTCCTTGGCCGCCTTGGCGCCCCAGACGCCGGTGTCGGCGTAATCGGCGGTGGCGCCGGCTGGCAGCAGGTTCATCGGAATCATGCAGAACTGCATGCTGGCGCCGCCCTGGACGAAGATGACGGCGTAATCGTCGCTGATGTTCATCAGGTCGCGGATATTCTGTTCGGCCCGCTCGATCACTTCGGTGAAGAGGGAACCACGGTGCGACAATTCCATGATTCCACTGCCGGAATTCCGATAGTTGCAGAATTCTTCCTGGGCTTTTTTCATCACTTCGCGCGGCAGCATGGCCGGACCGGCGCTGAAATTGTACATATCCATCGTGGTTGCTCCTTCGTCACTATTGAATAATGAAATGAATAACGCTATCCCATACTATATCACCGTTTGCGGAAGTTGCCAGCGAATTTACGGAGAAAACGACGCTTTTCAACCCCGGCGAGACGGGGTAAAACAGCGTCCCGCCGCAAGCCGGCTTGGAAGAACTCAAATCAGTTTGCGGCGGAAGATCCGGCGGCCGGCGCCCCTCAAAACAAAGGAACGCGGCGGTTACTTCAAATATTTTCCGGCCAGTTTTTTCAAAGCGGCCAGTTGCTTGTCGCTCAGCTTCCGCCCCTTGTGGAATTGGTCGGCCAGCGACTGGAAGAAACTCTTGTCATCATAGGTTCGGCGCCCTTTGGTGGTCGGCTCCGCCCAGGCGGAGACCGTTTCGAGTCCCTGGATCAGGGCGGCGCACTCTTCATCGGCCGGTTCGGGTGCGGCGTCGGCGTCGGCCGGTTTCAGCGCCAGCAGCTGGGTCAGGCGCTCCGGCGCTTCGAGCTGTTCCCGGTATTTTTCGGCGAGGCGCCGCAGGGCGTCGAACTGTTTTTCCGACAGCATTTTGCCGGATTCCGCCTGGTTTTTCAGGGAGTTGAAGAACTTTTTGTCGTCATAAGTCCGTCCCCGTCTGGTCTGCGGCTCTTCCCAGTTGACGTTCTGGAACGCTTCGAAAATTTCCCGGTATTCCGCCGCTTTGTCGTCGGAAACCGCGCTGTCCAGTTGCTTTTGCGCCATGGCGCTCTGCCGGGCAATCGCTTCGATCAATTCGGCGTCGAAGCCCTGCTGCCCGGCGAGCTGCTCCAGATCGGGTATCTGCCGGCGGTATTTGACCGCCAGCTCCAGCAGCGATTGGAATTGTTTGGCGGAAATGGTCCGGTCGGTTTCGAATTTGCCGCTGACCGAATTGAGGAATTTCCGGTCGTCATAAGTGCGTTTGCCGCGTTTTTCCGGCGGCAGAAACTCCACTCGGCTCAGCCGTTCGAGCAGTCCGCTGACCTGGTCGGCGGCCGGCGCGCCGGCGACTTTCGCCTGGTTGAGCCACGGAATGAATTGATTGTAAAATTCCCGCAGCATCGCCGTCCATTTCAAACTGCCGGCCTCGATCTCATCCAGTTCGGTTTCCATGTGGGAGGTGAAATCGACCTTGAACAATTCCGGCAGTACCCCGACCAGAAAATCGGAAACTTGGAAACCCAATTCGGTCGGAATGAGTTTGCCCTGATCCCGGTTGACGTACTCCCGGCTTTGAATGGTGCGCAGAATCGTCGCATAGGTGGACGGCCGGCCGATGCCGTTTTCTTCCAGCTCCTTGATCAGCGTCGCTTCGGTATAGCGCGGCGGCGGCTCGGTGAATTTCTGCTCCCGGGCGAAATCGACCGGCTGGCAGCGTTCGCCTTCCTGCAGCTTGCCGAACAGTTCGATTCCGGCGGCATCGTCGCTTTTTCTGGTATCGGCATATAGCCTGGTGAAACCCGGAAACAGAGTGATGCTGGCATTGGCGCGGAAGAGATAGTCGGTCCGGTCCCGGCCGACGGCATTGACGTCGACCGCCATCTGCCGCTGCAGCGCCGGCGCCATCTGGCTGGCGACAAAGCGCTTCCAGATCAACGTGTACAGCTTCAATTGCGGTCCTTCCAGCACGCTGGACAACGATTCCGGCGTCCGGGTGACGTCGGTGGGACGGATCGCTTCGTGCGCTTCCTGGGCCGACGATTTGCTCTTGTAGCGGTTCGGCCGCTCCGGCGTGTAATCGGCACCGAACGTCGTTTTGATATAAGCCAGGCAGGCATCCTGCGCTTCCTTGGCGATGTTGACCGAGTCGGTACGCATGTAGGTGATCAGCCCGACCATGCTGCCGTCGCCGAGGTCGACGCCTTCATACAACTGCTGGGCATAACGCATCGTATTGGTCGCCGAGTAATGCAAGGTGTTGTTGGCCGCCTGCTGCAGCGTACTGGTCGTAAAAGGCGGCTGCGGCTGGCGTTTGCGGTCGCTCGAGGTGATTTTCTGAATGGCGAAGTCGCTGCCGGACAAATTATCCAGCAGCGCCAGACCGCTTTTTTCATCGGGAATACGGAAATCTTCCCGGTTGATTTTGAACAGGCGCGCCTCGAATTCCTCGCCGCGGTCGGTCCGCAGCCGGACCGAGACCACCCAGTATTCCTCCGGCACGAAGGCGAGGACCTGCCGCTCCCGTTCGACGACGAGGCGCAACGCCACCGACTGGACCCGGCCGGCGCTGATGCCTTTGGCGATCTTCGACCACAGCAGCGGGCTGACCTGATAACCGACGATGCGGTCCAGCACCCGGCGGGCCTGCTGAGCATCGACCAGATTCATATTGATCGAGCCTTCCTCGGACAGCGCGCGGTTGATGGCGCTGCGGGTGATCTCATGGAAAGTGACCCGTTTGAATTCTCCTTTATAAGAGGGCCGGAGCACTTCGCTCAAATGCCAGGCGATCGCTTCGCCTTCGCGGTCGGGGTCGGGAGCCAGATAGATGGCGTCGGCCTTTTTGGCGGCGCTTTTCAGTTCGCTGACAATTTTTTTACTGCGCGGCGTGTCGGTGTAGAGCGGCGCGAAGTCGTGTTCGATATCGACGCCGAAGGTTCGCTCCGGCAAATCCCGGACATGTCCCATCGAAGCCATTATTTTATAACCGCCGCCAAGCATCTTGCTGATCGTCCGTGCTTTGGTCGGCGATTCGACGATTAAAAGTTTTTCACCCATTGTCCACCTGTTGAAAGTTTATTTTTCGTTTTACGTTGCATGAGGATTGCGATGCTGTCAAGTTTGCCGGAGAGATTTTTAATAAAAATCATCAAATTAAGGTTGGTTTTGAACCTTGACGGTTTATATTAATCTCAAAATGAAACGCGTATGAGTTTTTTTCAGGAGAAATTTTCTAATGGATTTCCAGGGTGATATCGGTTTGATCGGGTTGGCGGTGATGGGGGAAAACCTGGTGATGAACCTGGCCGGCCACCATTATCAGGTGGCGGTATTCAATCGCACGGTTGACAAAGTGGAAAAATTTGTCAACGGGCGCGGCAAAACCCCCTCGATTGCCGGTTGCCGGTCGTTGCCGGAACTGGTCCGGGCGCTGAAGCGGCCGCGCCGGGTGATGATGATGGTGCGGGCCGGCACGGCGGTGGATGAATTGATCGACCAGTTGCTGCCGTTGCTGGAGCCGGGGGATGTGGTCATCGACGGCGGCAACTCCCATTACACCGACACCCGGCGGCGGACTCGGAAAGTGGAGGCGGCCGGTTTGCTGTATGTCGGCGCCGGTATTTCCGGCGGTGAGCTGGGGGCGTTGAACGGTCCGTCGATCATGCCCGGCGGTTCGGCGGCGGCCTGGCCGCTGCTGCGGGAGATGTTCCAGGCGATTGCCGCCCAGTTGCCGGACGATTTGCCCTGTTGCGACTGGATCGGTCCGGATGGGGCGGGTCATTACGTCAAGATGGTTCACAACGGCATCGAATATGCCGATATGCAATTGATTGCCGAAACGTATGAAGTGCTCCGGAAAATGGGCAAGCTGACGCCGGAGGCGATCGCCGGGGTGTTCGGGGAGTGGAACCGCGGCGCGTTGAACAGCTATCTGCTGGAAATTACCGCGGAAATTCTGCGGAAAGTCGATCCGGTGACCGAAAAACCGCTGATCGACGTGATTCTGGATTGCGCCGGCCAGAAGGGAACCGGGCGGTGGACTGCCGACAGCGCGCTGGAATTGGGCGTACCGCTTTCCGGTATCATCGAGGCGGTGCAGGCGCGCAGCTTGTCGGATGACAAAGCGAGGCGGGAGATGTCGGCCCGGCTGCTGCCGGGACCGGCGCTGCGTCCGGCGGCTGTGTCGGACCAATGGCTGGCGCAGGTCCGTTCGGCGCTGTATGTCGCCAAAATTGCGGTCTACGCGCAGGGCTTCCAGTTGTTGAAGCGGGCGGCCAAAGAGTTCGGCTGGCCGTTGGATTACGGCCGGATTGCCGGCCTCTGGCGCGGCGGTTGCATTATCCGGGCCATTTTCCTCAATGAAATTACTGCGGCTTACCGGCGGAATCCGGAGTTGGACAACCTGCTGCTGGATGAATTTTTCCGGCGGGCGGCGGCGGAAGGGCAGGAAGCCTGGCGCCGGACGGCGGCGGCGGCGGCGCTGTCCGGGGTGGCGGCGCCGGTGTTGAGCGCGACGCTCAATTGGTACGACGGTTTGCGCACGGCGGAATCCGCCGCCAATCTGATTCAGGCGCAGCGCGATTATTTCGGTGCGCATACCTATGAGCGGACGGACGCGCCGCGCGGCAAATTCTTTCATACCGTCTGGTCGGAAGCGGGCGGCGGGACGGTGTCCGGCAGTTATGACGCCTGAGCGGATGGGAGAAATATTTGTTTTTGTTCCTTGCATTGCCGAAAAGAGTGAGTATCGTATGGAACAACGATAAAAAGCAGGGATTACGGGGTTGCTGGTAAGATTGGTTATGAAAAAAGGCATGGTTTCCGGGATTCGGCGGATGACGGCGGCGTTGAGCCTGGTCGGTTTGATGAGCGGTTGTTCGATGTTTTCCGCGGTGGAAGAGCGTCCGGCGGACATTACGCTGGAAGAGCTGGAAATCAAGAAACAGCAGGCGATGGATCCGCAGGACCGTTTCAAGGAAGCGCAAAGTTTCGTCCAGCGGGAAGTGCTGACGATTTCCAAATGGTTTTTTTCCGCCCAGTGCACCGTTGAAACCAAATTCAAGAAGCCGGACCGCTTCCGGCTGACCACCTATATGGAAGGCCGGCCGCTGGTGACGATCATTTACAATGCCGGCAAGGCCTGGCAGGTCAATTACCAGGAAAACAAGGTGGAGGCAATCTCCGGCAGCGATCTGGAGCAGCTCAGGGTGGTATTCGATTTGAACCGGCCGGACAGCACCTACCAGTCGACATTTCAATCGGTGGATTTGACCGAATGTGAAATCGATGACCACGAGTATTACCATTTGCACTGCGTCTCCGGCGTGGAAGGAATGCCGCCGATCGACTTTTATATCAGCAAGAAGAGTTTCATGACCAAACGGCTGGTCATCGAAGGGGTCAGCGACTCGCTGATCGAGCGGTACGCGCTCGAGGATGATGTCATCATCCCGCAGGAAATTCTCGGCGAACAGGATGGCGTCACCACCCGTTCCAAGGTCGTTTATTACAAATTGAATGCCATTATCAATGACAATGAATTTTTGCCGCCAACCCTCAAATCCGGCCGCTGAACGCTGCCGGATATCAAAAAAAGCTATTTTTTTTCAACAATTTATCATTTTTCGCTTCTAAAGGGTTGACTTTTTCATTTATTTTTGCTAGAATAGTAAAAGTCGATCGGTAAAATGCGACAGTTTCGGATCAGATAGGTTTAATTTGAATAGGGCAACAGGATAGAAAAAAGTTTTTGACAAGACGGCGCCGGTTTCTGCCGGCGGCTTCAGAATAATCGCTCTCGAAGATATCCGACTGTTGATTTCGGCATTTCCCCTGACTGTTCGGCAACCTGCGGCGGCGATTGAGAGAAAATAGCAACCAGCCAAGGGGAGATGCGCATAACATTTAACCGTTCCATGACTTAGAAACAAAGTGCAAGTCGGGAAAGAGCAAAGGAAGAGCGATGAATATCTATGTCGGTAATCTGCCGTACTCGATCACCAGAGAAGAGCTTGAGCAGGAATTCAGCACGTTCGGCGAAGTGAGTTCGGCCCGGATCGTCAACGATCGGGAATCCGGTCGTTCCAAGGGATTCGGTTTCGTGGAAATGAACAATGACGACGAAGCCAGAAGAGCGATCGACGAATTGAACGGCAAAGAGCTTGGCGGCCGCAAGGCGGTGGTCAACGAAGCCAAGCCGCGGGAAGAACGTCCGCCGCGTCGTGACGGCGGTTTCAACCGCGGCGGCGGTGAGCGTCGCAGCGGCGGTTTCAACCGCGGCGGCAACGGCGGCGGACGTTCCTGGTAACGGGCGCCGGAGGCGAAAATGGACGGAATTGCAACATTCCGTCCATTTTTTTATCCGCCAAGCGGCGGAAATGCTTGACTTTCGGCGGAGAAGGGGTAAAATAAAAATTGGCTGGCGCCGATTTTTGAATCTGTGATTGGAGAAACCCATGAGTGTGGAGTTGTTTGGTCGTCGCCGGTTCCTGCCGTTGTTCCTGACCCAGTTTCAGGGAGCGTTCAATGATAATTTCCTGAAATTCGCGATGATTTTACTGGTGACCTTCGGCGTGTCGTCCCGTAACGGCAGCGGGGAGGATACGGTATTCACCAGTTTGGCCGCGGCGTTGTTCATCCTGCCTTATTTTCTCTTTTCCGCTTTCGCCGGGCAGTTGGCCGATAAAATTGACCGGGCCAGGTTGACCCATTACGTCAAACTTTTCGAAGTGCTGCTGATGGCGGCGGCGGCGGCGGGATTGTATTTCCACTGGTTCAACTGGCTGCTGGGCGTGCTGTTTCTGATGGGGATGCAGTCGACTTTTTTCAGTCCGCTGAAATATTCGCTGTTGCCGCAGCAGTTGCAGGATGATGAATTGCTGGCCGGCAACAGTTTCATCGCTTCCGGGACGATGCTGGCGGTGCTGCTGGGAACGCTGTGCAGTGTCGTCGTCCGGCAGGAGCATGGGGAATTGATCGTTGGCGGCATCCTGGTCGGTTTGGCCGGTTTGGGCTATTATACCAGTTTGTGGATTCCTCCGGCGCCGGCGCCGGTGCCGGCGTTGAAATTGAATTACAATTTATTTTATGAAACCGGACAGATCCTGCGCAGCTGCTACCGGCAGAAGGTGGTGTTCCGCTGCATCCTGGGCAGCTCGGCTTTCTGGTTGATCGGGACGATCTATACGGCTCAGTTGAGTATTTTCTGCCGGGATTATCTGCACGGCGGCGAAGGGGTGGTCGCCTTGTTCCTGACTTTGTTCTCCGTCGGCGTGACCTGCGGCGCGGTATTGTGCAACCGGCTGCTGAAGGGGGTGATCCAAACGACTTTCGTGCCGCTTGGTGCGTTGGGCATGGCGCTTTTTTCTTTTTTGCTTTTCGCGGCGGCGACCCGGCTGCAGGTGGCGCCGGGGCCGGAGGACAACGGCCTTTACGCGCTTTCCTGGTTTCCGGAGCAATTCTGGTTCTGGCGGATTGCCTTTTATTTCTTTATGCTGGCGGTATCGGCCGGCTTGTTTTTAATCCCGTTGGATTCGCTGATGCAGAACCGGGCGGAAAAAAAGGAATTGGCGCGGGTCATCGCCGGCAACAATATCGTCAATTCCGCCTTTATGGCCGGCGGCTGTCTGGTGGTGGCCGGCTGTACGATGTTGTTCGGCGTGTCATTGGCGACGATTTTTCTGCTGGTGGCGATTTTCGCCCTGGTGACGGCATTTTACGTCTGCCAGTTGCTGCCGGATGCGCTGCTGCGTTCGCTGATGCGGGCTTTGCTGGGGGCCTGGTTCCGGGTGAAAGTGGAAGGCTTTGAACATTTCGAACGGGCCGGCAGCCGGGTGCTGCTGATCGCCAACCATCAATCCTTGCTGGATGGCGTGTTGATTGCGGCGTTCATGCCGGAAAAGCTGACGTTTGCGATCAATACGGAGATGGCCAGGAAATGGTGGGTCCGGCCGCTGGCGGCGATGGTCGACGCCTATCCGGTCGATCCGACCAGTCCGCTGGCGGCGCGGTCGCTGATCCAAGAATTGCGTCGGGACCGGAAGGTGATGATTTTTCCGGAAGGGCGCATCACCGTCACCGGCGGCCTGATGAAAGTTTACGACGGGCCGGGGCTGATTGCCGACAAGTCCGGTGCGATGATTTTGCCGATTCGCATCGACGGCGCCCAGCATTCGCTGTTTTCCTATCTGCGCCACAAAGTACGCACCCGCCTGGCGCCGCAGATCACGTTGACGATTCTGCCGCCGCGCCGTTTTGCGGTGTCGCCGGAATTGACCGGCCGGGCCAGGCGGCATGCCGTCTCGGACGGGATTTACCAGATCATGACCGGCATGCTTTACCAGTGCGCCGCCAAAAAGGAACATCTGTTCAATGCGCTGCTGCGCTCCGAACGTGAGAACGGGCGCCATTTGCCGATCGCCGAGGATATTCAACGCAAGGTGCTTTCGATGCGCCAGTTGATCAATCGGAGTTATCTGCTCGGGCAACTGATCGCCCGGGAATTGCCGGAAGAGCGCTATATCGGACTGATGCTGCCGAATTCGCTGGCGGCGGTGATCGGATTTTTCGGCATGCAGTCGGCCGATAAAGTGCCGGCCTTGATCAATTTCACCAGCGGCCCGGCGATGATCGAAGCCGGTTGCCGGGCGGTCGGCATCCGGACGATCGTCACGGCGCACAAATTTATCGAGCAGGCCAATTATGCCCGGCTGACGGCGGATTTGACGGCGAAAGGCATCCGGCTGCTCTATCTGGAAGAGTTGACCGTCGGCCGGACCGGTACGAAACTGGCCGGGCTTTGCCGGTCGTGGTTCCGCCGGAAAGCCAGAAACGACCCGGATACGCCGGCGGCGGTGCTGTTTACTTCAGGGTCGGAAGGGACGCCGAAAGCGGTCGTCTTGAGCCATCACAATTTGCAGGCCAACCGGCAACAGGTGTTGAACGTCGTGGCGATCACCCGGAATGACCGGTTGTTCAACTGCCTGCCGATGTTTCACTCCTTCGGTCTGGGGATGGGGACGGTCATGCCGATTTTAAGCGGCATCCGGACGTTCTTCTATCCGTCGCCGCTGCATTACCGCATTGTCGCGGCGTTGAGCTACGATACCAATGCGACGATCCTTTTCGGAACGGACACTTTTCTGTCCGGTTACGGCCGGGTGGCGCATCCGTACGATTTTTTCAACGTTCGCTTCGCGATGTGCGGCGCGGAAAAATTGCGGGAAGCGACCTACCGGCTCTGGATGGATAAATTCGGCGTCCGGATCTGCGAGGGATACGGCGCGACGGAAGCCAGTCCGGTGATCAGTGCGAATACGCCGATGTATTACCGCTACGGTACGGTCGGCAGGCCGATGCCGGGATTGGAGTGCCGGCTGGAGCCGGTGCCGGGCGTCACGGAAGGCGGCCGGTTGTTCATCCGCGGCGAGAATGTCATGCTCGGCTACATGCTGGCGGAACAGCCCGGCGTTCTGCAGCCGCCGCCGGACGGCTGGTACGACACCGGCGATATCGTTTCGATCGATGCGGATGGGTTTCTGAAAATTTGCGGCCGGGCCAAACGTTTCGCCAAGATCGGCGGAGAGATGGTCTCCCTCGGTGCGGTGGAAAATCTGGTGATGCACTGTTATCCGGGGGCCGCCCACGCGGTTGTTGCGGTGGATGATCCGGTGAAAGGTGAACAGTTGGTGCTGGTCACCGAAGCGGTAGCGGCAGCGGCGTCGACGCTGGTCGGCTATTTCCGGGAAAATGGCTTGAGCGAATTGTGGGCGCCCCGAAAGATTCTGGTGGTCAAGGAGGTGCCGCGTCTGGGATCCGGCAAGGTGGATTATCCGGCGGTCAGGCGACTGGCCGGCGAAGCCGGATGATGCCTGATCGTTACTGCCGGATGAGCGGTCCGGCTTTGCGCCGGACCGAAAAACCGAAATGGCCGAGGCATCTGCCCAGTTCATAATAATGGCCGTGCGCATAAGCCAACAACCCGTCGCGGTCGATCTGCAATTTGCCGTCGGAGGCGATCAGGTGCTCCGAAACCTGTACCGCGACGATTTCGGCCAGGAACAGGTGATGGATGCCGGGCGTCAGCTTCTGGACGATCCGGCACTCCAGCGCGACGACGCATTCGGCGACGATCGGCGCCTGGATCCGGCTGGCCGGCAGCGGCGTCAGGCCGCTTTCCCGGAATTTGTCATGATCACGGCCGGAGACCACGCCGCACCAGTCGACCGCTTTGGCCAGTTGCGGAGTCGGCAGATTGACGGAAAACTCGCCGCTGGCTTCCAGCAGCGGGTAACTGTAGCGTTCCGGCCGGACCGCGATGGAGAGCATCGGCGGCCGGCTGCAGAGGATGCCGGTCCAGGCGATTGTCAGCAGATTCGGCCGGCCGCCGTCCGGGCCGGCGCAGGCCACCAGCACCGGCGGAACCGGCGCCAGTTGGGTGCTGCCCGGCCAGACTACTTTCCGGAAACGGTTTGCCGGAGAAGACGGCGTCTTCATGTCAGCTCGAAGATTTTGCCGGGGTTCATGATGTGGTTCGGGTCCAATGCCTGTTTGATGGTGCGCATCAGCGTCAGATATTCCGGCCGGACGGTGGAGGCCATGTAACCGATTCGCTTGCTGCCGATGCCGTGTTCACCGGAGATTTTGCCGCCGAAACGGACGGTTTCGGCATAAATTTCCGCTAGAATCTCCCGGAGCCTGGCTTCGAATTCCGCTTCGCTCCACTCCTCGCGGCCGCAGACGGTGCAGTGCAGGTTGCCGTCGCCGGCATGGCCGTAGCAGGGAATGGAAACCTGGTATTTTTCGCCGATGGCGTCGATGGCCTGCACGATGGCGGCGATGGCGGCCGGCGGCACGACGATATCTTCGCAGCTCTGCCGTTTGAAACGGACGTTGTACGCTTCGGCGATGTTCCGGCGGATTTTCCAGATCCGTTCCGACGTCGAAGGATTGTCGGCGACGTAAATTTCACCGGCGCCGTGCTCCTGGCAGAATTTGCCGATAATTTCGTAATCGTGTTCGAGCTGTGCTTCGTCGATGCCGTCGATGGAGATCAGCAGCATGGCGCCGCAATTTTCATACGGAATGGATTCGTTGAGATAATCGCAGGAGGCCTGGATGGCTTTGCGGTCCATGTATTCGATCGAAGTCGGCGTGATGCCGCTGGCGGTCAGCAGCGCCGGCACGGTCTGGATGGCGGTCGTGCTGCCCGGAAACAGGCAGAGCAGGTCGACCTGGTAGCGGGGACGCGGAATCAATTTGAGAATCGCCTTGGTGAAGATGCCGAGCGTACCTTCCGAGCCGATCATCAGTTGCAGCAGATTGTACCCGGTGACGTCTTTCTGCAATTTGCCGCCGAGCATGACGAGATCGCCGGTCGGGGTGACGACTTCTAGGCCGAGCACGTAACGGCTGGTGACGCCGTATTTGATCGCTTTGCCGCCGCCGGCGTTTTCGGCCAGGTTGCCGCCGATGAAACAGGTCTCCAGGCTCATCGGATAGCCGGCGTAAAACAAGCCGCTGTCGGAAAGCGCTTCGTTGATATCGTTGGCGACCACGCCGGGTTCGACCGTGACGGTCAGGTTGTCGCGGTCGATCTCCAGAATCCGGTTGAGACGGTCGGTGGCGATGACGATGCCGCCGTGAACCGGCACCGCGCCGCCGGAAAGGCCGCTGCCGGCGCCGCGCGGCGTGACCGGAATCCGTTCCCGGTTGGCCAGTTTGACGATGGCGGCGATTTCCGCCGCGGAACCCGGCCGCACTGCCGCCTCCGGCCGGCGGCGATGACCGAGGCCCGGCACTTCGTCGTGGGAAAAGGCTTCCAGCCGTTCCGGATCGTCGTAGAATACAAAAGGCGCGCCGACGATATCGGCGAGCGCGTTGGCGACGGCCGGTGTAACCGGGCGATATGCCATGGTGTTGTCGCTCATGATTTTTTCCCCGCTTTCAATTCTTCGGCCAGCAGCGGCAGCGCTTCGAATAAATTGCCGACGATGCCGAAATCGGCCACTTTGAAAATTTGCGCCTCCGGGTCGCTGTTCACCGCAACGATGGTTTCGGCGGTCTGCATGCCGGCCAGGTGCTGAATGGCGCCGGAAACGCCGACGCCGAGGTAAAGTTTGGGCATGATGGTCTTGCCGCTCAGGCCGACCTGGTGCGGATAGGAGAGCCAGCCGCGGTCGACGACGTCCCGGGTGGCGCCGACCGCCGCGCCGAGGATTTCCGCCAGTTGAAAGATCAGCGCCAGATTTTCCGCTTTTTTGATGCCGCGGCCGACGACGATGACTTTGTCGGCGTCCTGCAGCGTGAGCTCCTCGCGGTTCGGCGTGTAACTCAACTGCCGCATCCGGCAGGCCTGGGCGGCGGCAGGCAGCCTGCGGCGCTCGATGACGCCGGTGCGGCCCGGCTGCGGTTCGGCCGGCCGGGTGGAATGGGGCCGGATGGTGGCCATTTGCGGCCGGTGGACCGGACATTGGATCGTCGCCATGATATTGCCGCCGATCGCCGGCCGGGTTTGCAGCAGGAGACCGGAATCCGGCTCCAATTCAAGCCGGGTGCAGTCGGCGGTCAAGCCGGTGTGCCGGCGCATGGCGATATAGGGCAGCAAAGTCCGGCCCAGCGTCGTGGCGCCGGCCAGCAGGATGGCCGGCTCGAATTCGTCGAGGACGCCGTTCAATGCGGCGACATAGGGATCGAGCAGGAAGGATTGCAGCAATTGGTCCTCGACGGCGACCACCCGGTCTGCGCCGCAGGCGATCAGGCGGTTCAGTTCGGCGTCGTCGAAATGATGTCCCAGGACGATGGCGTTGACCGAACCATCCCGGACCAGCGCCGTTGCCCGGTTCAGCAATTCGAAAGAGATGCTCTGCAGCGCATCGTCCTGCTGTTCGGCCAGAATCCAAATATCGTTGTTTGACATTTTCAGATCAACTCCCGGGTTTGCAGAAACTGCCGCAACGCGGCGACATGCCGGTTCAATTGTTTCGAATCGCCGGCCCGCAGCAGCGTGCAGCGGCGCGTCAACGGCGGCCGGAAGATCTTGACCACCCGGGTGGGGGAACCTTTCAGGCCGATATATTCCTCGGGCAGCTGCAATTGCTGCTGGTTCAGGACCGGAATGGCGGCGGCTTTGGCCCGTAATTTGCCGTTCAGGGTCGGCAAGCGCGGTTCGCCGATTTCCTTGACGACCGTCAGCAGCGCCGGCAGATCGAGCAGCAGCTCTTCCCGGCCGCGTTCCAGCAGTCGGGTGACGACGGCCTGATTGTCGGCGAGGCGCCCGATGGCGCTGACGTAAGTGGCCGCCGGCAGCCCGAGAGCGGCGGCCAGCTCCGGACCGACCTGGCCGGTGTCGCCGTCGGTGGCGCGTTCGCCGCACAGGATCAAGTCGAAATGCCCCAGCGTCCGGATTGCCCGGGCCAGGATTGTGCCGGTCGCCCAGGTGTCGGAGCCGGCAAACGCGCGGTCGCTGATCAAGACGGCGTCGTCGACGCCCATCGACAACACCTCTTTCAGTGCTTTGGCGGCCTGGGGCGGGCCCATCGTGACGGCGGTGATGCTGCCGCCGCAGCGGCTTTTCAGCGTTAAGGCCGCTTCGACCGCATAGAGATCGAGCGGGTTGACGATCGTTTCGACACCCTGCCGGATGACGGTGCCGGTCGTCTCGTCCAGTTTGACTGCTTTGGTTTCCGGCACCTGTTTGATTGGTACGATAATCCGCATTGGCCTGTTTCCGGTTCGGTTTGTTTCATTGTAAAAAAATTATTCCTAATAATAGAATCGCTTCCGATAAAAGCAACCGGACAATTCATAAAATTGACGAAGTAATTTCCTTCGCGGCGGATCGGCGCGGACGATTTGGATTCGGTGAAAGAGCGCTTCGACGGCTTGCAAATCGTTGAATCGGGAGTAATTTGCTGTGTATTCGTCGTGTTTTGAAGGAAAATGTCATGGGAAATCATACTAAAAAAATTGCCGGCCTGCCGTTGCAGGCCGGTATCATCGATATCGGCGCCCATTCGGTGCGGTTGGAAATTTTTCAGATTCGCCGCGATGGCGCGGTGGAAGTGTTGGAAAGCTTGACCCGGCCGGTCAATCTCGGGTACGACTCTTTTCGCCGCGGCATCATTTCGTCGAAAAATATTAACCTGCTCTGTGCGATTCTGCAGGATTTCGCCGAGCGGCTGCGGGAGTACGACATCCGTTATTGCCGGACGGTGGCGACCAGCGCGATCCGGGAAGCGTTCAATCGCGACTTGGTCATCGACCGGGTGCTGTTGAGCAGCGGACTGCACGTCGAGGTGCTGGAAAACCAGGAAGAGACCCGCTTGATTTATCTGGCGATGAAAGAGGAGCTGCAGCAGGCCGGCCTGTTTGAGTCATTGCATTCGCTGGCGTTTGCGATCGGCACCGGCTCGTTGATTCTGATGTACTTCGAACAGCGGCAACTGAAATTCAGCGAAAGCATCACGCTGGGCAGTGTCCGCTGGTTCGATGAATACGGCCGGGCGGCGCTCAGCCCGGAGAAGATCAGCGAACTGCTGGAATCGCTGGATATCCGGCGGCGCCTGGAGGAGAATGCCGGTCTGCCGCCGGAGGCGCTGCTGACTTTGATCGGCATGGGCGCCGGGGTGCGGACGCTGGTAGATCTGGAGCCGGTCGGCGAAAAAGTCAACGACCTGGTCCGGATCAAGCCGGGGCAAATGCGCCAACTGCTGCAGCGGGCGGTCAAATGGCTGCCGGAAGAGCTGGTGGAGCGTCATCAATTGCCGGATTATCTGGCGATGAGCATCGCGCCGAGCGGCTGCATTATCGACTATTTTTTGAAGGAATTGAACTGCAAGGATCTGCTGTTTTCCGAGATCACTACCCGGCAGGCGCTGCTGGCCGGCTTGATCCGGGAGCGGGAAGCCGAGAAACTGCCGTTTCTGGCCGATTTGCTGTCGTCGGCCGAAAATGTCGGCCGGAAGTATTGTTTCGATGCGGAGCACGGCCGGGGTACGATGGAAATCGCCTTGCGCTTTTTCGATAAATTGCGTCATCGCTACGGCATGACCGAACGCATGCGCATCGCCTTGCAGATTGCCGCGCTGCTGCACGATGTCGGGCGTTTCATCGATTCGCATCAGCATCACCGGCACTCCTATTATTTGCTGAGCAACATTCAGTTGCCCGGCATCAGCGAACGGGAGCGCAATGTCATTGCGCTGGTGGCCCGCTACCACCACAAATCGGCGCCGAAAGCCTCCCATCCGGAGTTCATGGCGCTGACGGCGGAAGAGAAAGTCGTCACCGTGAAGCTGGCGGCGATCCTGCGGCTGGCCGATGCGCTGGATCGGATCAACCGGGAGAAGTTCCGCCTGATGAAACTCTCCTTGAGCGGCGATGAATTGCGCGTCCGGGTGGCCGGGGTGAGCATCGAGTTGGGATGGGAAGATTTTTATCTGGCCAAGAAAGGCGATCTGTTTCAGGAGGTATTCGGCCTGACGGTAAGGATGGAGGAGGAACTGGGTAAATGACGGAACCGGCGGCATTGGGCAGGGAAATTTTTCTCTGCCGGGAACTGAGTTGGCTGAATTTCAACTCCCGGGTGTTGGACGAGGCGGGCTGTCCGGCCAACCCGTTGTTGGAGCGGTTGAAATTCATCGCGATTTTCAGCAGCAATCTGGATGAATTTTTCATGGTCCGGGTGGCCGGCTTGCGGCAGTTGGTGCAGGTCGGCGAAGATCAGCCGGACCCGGCTGGTCTGCGGCCTTCCGAACAGCTTGCGTTGCTGCACCGCAAAATCAAGCGGTTGCTGCGCCGGCAATCCCAGTATCTGCAGAAGATGCTGCTGCCGGAATTGGAACAGTATGGCGTCAGGCTGACCAAGCCCTCGGAGTTGCCGGCGGCGGCCCGGGATAATTTGAAGATTTTTTTCAACCAGCAGGTGTTGCCGGTACTGACGCCGATCGCGGTCGATCCCAGTCATCCGTTTCCGATGCTGAATTCCGGCGCGATAGAGATTGCCGTCAGTTTGGAGTCCCCCGAATTGAGCGGAACGGTGTTCGCCTTTGTCGAAGTGCCGGAAGGGTTGCCGCGTTTCATTGAAATTCCGGAGCAGGAGCCGCAGAAGCAGACTTTCGTGCTGCTCGAAGATTTGATCATGGACAACCTGCAGTCGCTGTTCGCCGGTTGCCGCATCCGGGAGTTTTTTCCGTTCCGGATCACCCGCGACATGGATTTTGCGATGGAAGAGGAGGGGGTGGAAGACCTGCTCCATACCATCGAACGCAGCCTGCTGCAGCGCCGGCGCCGCGAGCCGATCCGGCTGGAAAAGCCCGGCAATTTGCGCGGCGAGCTGGCCGACTGGCTCAACGAACAGTTCCAGTTGGCACCGCAGTTCCGTTATGCGGTGTCGGGTCCGCTGCATTTGAAGCAATTCTTTGAACTGGCCGGTAAAGTCCGGCGCCCGGAATTGCTGGAGGCGCCGTGGCCGGGCCTGGTGCCGGCGGCGCTGAATCAGCCGGGATCGATGTTCAAATTGATCGGAGAAGCCTGGCCGGTGATGCTGGCGGTGCCGTTTCACAAATTCGAACCGGTCATCCGGCTGCTGGAGGAGGCGGCCAACGATCCGCAGGTGCTGGCGATCAAGCAGACGCTTTACCGGGTCAGCGGCAATTCGCCGGTGGTGCGGGCATTGCAGCGGGCGGCGGAAAATGGCAAGCAGGTGACGGTGATCGTCGAGTTGAAAGCGCGTTTCGATGAAGGGAACAACATCATCTGGGCGCGCCGCCTGGAGGAGTCCGGCGCCCACGTCGTCTACGGCATTTCCGGCCTGAAGATTCATTGCAAGGCGTTGCTGATCGTCCGGCGCGAGGAGGGCCTGATCCGGCGCTACGTCCATCTGGCCACCGGCAATTACAACGACAAGACAGCGGCGTTGTACACTGATCTGGGCATTTTCAGTTGCGATCCGCTGCTCTGTTCCGATGTCGCCAATCTGTTCAATGTGATGACCGGCTATTCGGCGCCGTTCGGCGAATGGCAGAAGATCGCGGCGGCGCCGTTCGATCTGCGCCGGAAATTCATCGCCTTGATCGATCGCGAAGCCCGATTGTCGACGGCGGAGAACCCCGGCCGGATCATCGCCAAGATGAACGGACTGGTCGATGCCGAGATCATCCGCCATCTGTATGCGGCCGCTTATGCCGGGGTGAAAATCGACTTGATCGTTCGCGGGATTTGCTGCCTGAAACCCGGCGTCGGCACCGAAAACATTCGAGTGATCAGCATTGTCGACCGCTATCTGGAGCACAGCCGGATCTTTTATTTCCGGAATAACGGCAATGCGGAATATTATTTGTCCAGCGCCGACTGGATGGTCCGCAACCTCGACCGGCGGATTGAATTGCTCTTTCCGATTGAAGATGCGCGTTTGCAGCGTATATTAATGGATGTGCTGAAAATCCAATTGAACGATCACGAAAAGGCGAGGCGCCTGCTGGGCAACGGCAATTATACGAGACTTCTGCCGCCGAAGCATACCGCCAGCCGCAGTCAGTACAATACGTATCAGTATTTCAAGGCTCTGGCGCAAAATGAAAGCCACTCTCCGCTGACGGAGCTGAAGGTGTTTACGTCGGATGATAAAACAGGAGAAGAGTAAATGGCAAAATGTGTCGGCATCCTGACCGCCGGCGGCGACAGTCCGGGCTTGAACGCCGCTATCCGGGCGATCGGTAAGATCCTGAACCATCACAATTACCGCCTGATCGGCTTCCGGGACGGTTTCGAGGGGATTGCGTTCGACCGGACGATGATGCTGGAAGAGGCGACCTGTTCCGGCATTCTGACCGTCGGCGGGACGATCCTGCGAACCAGCCGCAACAAACCGAACAAGATGCCGGTCGGCCGTACTTTCATCGACATGTCCGACGCCATTCTGGAGAATTACCGCAAGCACCAGTTGGAGGGCCTGATCTGCATCGGCGGCGGCGGAACGCACAAGAGTGCCCTGCTGCTGAAAAAGGCCGGCATGAACATCGTCACATTGCCGAAGACGATCGACAACGATGTCGCCTTGACCGATACGACGATCGGCTTCGATACCGCTCTGGATGTCGCGACCAGCGCAATCGACAGTCTGCATTCGACCGCCAGCAGCCACAAACGGATCATGCTGGTGGAAATTATGGGCCATCGGGCCGGCTGGCTGACGCTGGGCAGCGGTCTGGCCGGCGGCGCCGACGTGATTTTGATTCCGGAAATTCCTTATGATATCAATAAAGTGGCGGAAACGCTGTTGTCCCGTTCGCGGGAAGGCAAACTGTTCAGTATCGTCCCGGTGGCGGAGGGGGCCTATGCCAGGGAGAAGTTCGCGGAGTACACCCGCTTGCTGAAGCGCAAAGAGGAAGAAAAAGACAAAAAAGCCAAAGCGGAGATCAAGGCGGAACTGGTGAAGTTCGAAACCGACAGCCGCAATAAAATCTTTGAGCTGGCCCGGCAACTGGAAGCGTTGACCGGGCTGGAAACCCGGGTGACGATTCTGGGACACCTCCAGCGGGGCGGCAAGCCTTCCTGCTGTGACCGGCTGTTGGCCACCCGGTTGGGCAGCGCCTGCGCCGAGGCCGTTCTGCGTGGACAATTCGGCATGATGGTGGCGGTGCGCGGCCAGGAAACCGAGCTGGTGCCGATCGAAGCGGTGGCCGGCCGGCGCAAAGTGGTTCCGGCGGACCACGCCTGGATGAACAGCGCCCGCGAGCTTGGCGTCGGTTTCGGCGATTGACGAAAAAAAAGGGGAGCGGACGGCGATGGCCTTGGAAATTGAACGGAAATATCTGGTTGACGGCGAATCCTGGCGCGACACGGCCTGCGCGGGGGTGCCGATGCTGCAGGGGTACGTATCGGTGACTCCGGAGCACACCGTCCGGGTCCGGGTAGCCGGAACGCGGGGTTTTCTGACCTTGAAAGGCGGTCATTGCGGCATTCGCCGCCAGGAATTCGAATACGAGATTCCGGAAACGGACGCCCGGGAAATGTTGATGCTGTTCTGCCGGGACAGGCTGGTGAGCAAAGTGCGTTATCCGGTGATGGTCGGCGGCAGGTTGTGGACGGTCGATGTTTTCGACGGGAACAACCGGGGACTGGTGGTGGCGGAGATCGAGCTGCCGTCGGAAGAGACGGCCTTTCCGATGCCGGAATGGGCCGGCGCGGAGGTTTCCGGCGATCGGCGTTACAGCAATGCGGCGCTGTCGGCCCGGCCTTATGTCACTTGGCAGTGACAGCCCGGTGCCGTCTGGTTTCCCGGACTTCGATTGAGCCGCGGCCTTGCGGCCGGCGCCGAAGTGTTATTTGGCCGCCCGGATCCGCTCGGAGTAATCGTCCGGAATTTCCGGCAGGAAATCGACTTGGCGGTTGACCAGATGGCGGGCTTTGTAGAGATCAAACGGTTCCCGATCCGGATTGACCAGCCAGCCGTATTCCATCGCATAGCGGTCGGAGAAGCCGTTCAGCAGAATGCGCAGGTCGAATTTGGCGTTTGGAAACACTTTCAGCAGACTGGGCAGCAGTGAAGTCGTGCAGTTGGTGGTCAACGAGTTGTAAAATTGCGGATGATCGCGCAGCGCATTGACGCGCTCCAGCAAATCGGTCAGGATGATTCTGGCCGTTTCCGGCGGACTGCTGGTCGGATATAGATAGAGCTGTTCATGCCGGTAATTGGTGCGCAGGCCGAACAGATCTTCTTCGGTGCCGATGATATAGAGAATTTCGAACTGTTTGTAAATGCCTTTGAAGGTGCTGTAGGTTTCCTGCTTTTCCAGCCTGGTTTCCGCCGAAAAGGCGAGCCGCCGGCCGTCGGCAAAGCCGAACGACAGCATCGTATGGGCGATCGCCTGATGGCCGTCCCAGTGGACGACGATGAAATCGAGCGATTGCACGGTCGACAGATCGTAATCGGCGTCCAGGTAACGCACCGTGAAATCCTCTTCCGTCCGATAGCGGAAATCGCGGATATTGCGGATCGTCACCAATCCGGGATGGGTTGGCGAAAATTCGGCGGCCGGATTGCGGCTGACCGACGGCTGCCAGTCGCGGTCATTGGACGCCGGAATCAGACACCAGTAGACGATGACTGCCAGGAGCAGGGCCGGTGCGGCGTAATACCGGAACCGTTTCGGCAGCCGCCAGGCCGCGACGGCGATGATGAAAAACGCTATGGCACCGGCCAGCCGCCAGCCCGGCGTCGGTAAGTTGCTGTAATATAACGCGCCGCAGCACCAGAGTACCGCCAGGGAATAGACGAGCAGCAGCAGGAGCGACACCAGCAATCTCAGGTGACGAATCGTGAAAGCGCCGAGGCGCAGGACAATGTGACGCAGCCGCCGGTTACTTTTCATGATCGTCCGCCGTCGATTTCAGCAGCAGGTCGGAAGCGAAACTTTCCGGGATGGCCGGCAGCCGGCCATTTTCCCGCAGGTGCAGCAGCAGGATGCGGCGCACTTCTTCGATGGCCGGGGAGGTGGCCTGCACGCTGTGGCCGGATTTGACGATCAGTTCGCTTGCTGCATGGTCAAGGTGGGCGCTGGAATAGGGGACGATGCCGTCCGAGCCGCCCGGAATGCCGGCGGCCCGGTAATTGCCGATGATCGAGTGGTAGGGAATGCCGGCGGTAAAGGGCAGTTCGTCGATCAATTGCAGAGAGTCGTTGGAGGGGTCGAGGCCGTCGATGCCGGTCCGGAGATAGACCGGGTCCTGTTCCATTTCGATGAGATCGTATTTCGCCAGCAATTTTTCGGAGAGCGCCAGCGCCGTCTGGACGAATTCATGCGGCAGAGTGATCAACCGGGTGGTCCATTTGACGATGCTCCAGGTGGCCATATCCGACCCGCGGTGCGGCACCGCCATGAAAATTACCCGCCGGATGAACGGCAGATGCTTGAAGCCGAACATCTCTAGCAGGAAGGCGTATTGTTCCGGCGCCAGCTCTGAAGTGATTTCCGCCAGCGGGCGGCCGAGCAGCGGTTCCAGCGCTTCGGGCTCGCTGTCCTTGATCATCGTCTTGGCCAGCAGGCCGCCCATGCTGTGGCCGATCAGCACCATCTGCTGGAGCGCCCGGTTGTGGTTTTCCGGGTCGAGTTCCTCGTAGCATTCCCGCAGCGCTTTGCGCATCTGCTGGGCCGAGTAGATGATCGGATTGCCGGTCGAGTAGGTGAACATCCAGAATTGATAGTTGTCGCGGATGCGGATGTCCCCCATCAGCGTGTTGATCAATTGCGCCCAGGTGCGCGGATTGGACATCAAACCGTGCACCAGCAGCACCGGAATTTTATCCGGATCGTACGGCGTCAACAGATACAAGCCTTCGACCGCCTGGGAGGCGTCCGGGTTGAGCATGTACCAGATATTGTCGGCGAAGGTGGGACGGCGCATGAAGTAAGCCAGCGGCGTCGTCAGATCGTATTCCAGCGGAACTTTGCGGTCGGCGACGGACAGGGATTCCCGGGTCAGCGGATCCCACAGTTCCGGCTGGACGCTGAGATGGTCCTGATCGTTGGAAAAGCGGAGGAACAAGGTGGCCGGGAAGGTCTGGTTGAACAAAACCCGCTCCTCGGTCAGAGCAAACTCTTCGCGCGGGGTGAAGATCAACGGCACCCCGAGGCCGAATTGATAGCTGAAGGTCAAAACATTTTTCGCCTGGAAATCGGCGCAGAGCAGGCCGTCGGAAAGTTCTTGCGGCGATACGCTCAAGTGCCCGTCAATCGGCAGGAAAACGACCCCGCCGGAGGCGACCGTCGGCAGTTGGAAGGAATCGGTGCCGAATATCTGTTTGGCTCTGAGGTATTCGTAGATCGCCATGACCGAGGCGTTGTAGAAACGGGTCATCCGGAAGGTTTGCGGCTGATATTCGGAAACCCCGGCCGGATAGAGGTTCTGACCGAACAGGTAAAGATAACTGTAATAGGCCGCCGACATGTAGAATTTGATCGCTTCGTCCGCCTTGCCGCTGCGGTCCGCCTGGTAATAACAGAGGTCGGTCAGAATTTCCAGATAACGCCGTTCACGGGTGTCGCGGAAAATCTGGTCGAGCAGTCGGATGATATCGGCCGGGGTGTCGTCGAATGTATCGGCCAGCCGGCTGGAAGTCAGAAAATTCACCGCATCCTTCGACAGAATGTCGTCGCCGTGAATATGATTGAAGTAACCGGTCGAGGTGTTGCGGCGCCAGCCGATTTCCTCCACCGTCATCTCGGTACTGCAGCCGGCCAGCAGCAGTGCGACTCCCAGACCCGGAAAACAGCGGTTAAAAATCTTTCTCATAAGCTGCCTGTATTTTTTATTTTTAAAATAATCGCTCGAACCTGTTTTACAAAAAATAATCGGCGGTTCCGCCGGCCGGAGTTTTCGATGGAAAACCGGACTGTTCCGAATCAATTCGCGGCGAGGACCAGCGTTTGAAAGTCGGCGAACGAATCGACTGCCGCGTCGAACTGCTCCATCCGCGGCTCCCCGAAACCGTATCGGGCCAGGCAGCGCCTCAGGCCGGCTCGGCGGCCGGCTTCCAGATCGGTGTAATGATCGCCGAACATCCAACTGGCGGCCGGTTCGATCTGCAGGGCGCGAACGATATGCAGCAGCCCGTCGGGCGCCGGTTTCAACGGAAATTTGCCGCCGCTGCCGACGATCGCCGAAAACAATTCACCGACGCCCAGACCGGCCAGGATGGTCCGGGTGGCGTCTTCCGGCTTGTTGGTGAATACCGCCAGCGGGATGTCAGCGGCGCGGAAGGCCGTCAATCCGGCTTTCACCCCCGGATAGAGGCATGTCTGGTCCAGCAGGTGCTGCAGATAAAATTGCTTCATCCGGTCGATCGCCTCCGCTTCCGCCAAATCCGGCGCGTCGGTGACGGCGCGCCGCACCAGGCTGCCGATTCCGTTGCCGACGAATGCAACCACCCGGTCGACCGGCAGCGGCGGCAGGCCGTAACTTTTCCGCATCAAATTGACGGCCGTGGTCAAATCGCCGCGGGAGTCGATCAACGTGCCGTCCAGATCGAAAATCAAACCGGTTCGCCGCTTCATTGTCTGGCTCCGGCGGCATCGACGAAGACCACTTCGGTGATGACCGGCAGCCGGGCGAATGCATCGATACCCGGCGCCGAGAAGAGCCGACGCTTGAAATAGTGGTGGCCGATACCGGCGACCATCGCCGCATTGTCGGTGCAGTGCTTGCGCTGCGCCAGCCGCAGCTGTATATGATTCGGCGTCGATTGGTTGAAACGCTCCCGCAGCACGGCGTTGCAGGCGACGCCGCCGGCGACGACGATGGTGCGGACTTTGAAATCACGCGCCGCCGCCAGCGTTTTGCGGACCAGCACGTCGACGACGGCTTCCTGATAGCTTGCCGCCGTATCTTGCAGCAGCCCGGCCGGAAGGCTGCCGTCGGCGTCGGCGTATTTCTGGACATGATAGAGCAAAGCGGTCTTGACGCCGCTGAAGCTGAAATTATATTTATGTTCGGGCGGCACCGCTTTGCCGGCGGTGCCGGTCAGCGGCCGCGGGAAGTGGAAACGATTGCCGTCGCCGCCTTCGGCGGTCCGCTGCATCACCGGTCCGCCCGGATAGCCGAGGCGGAGCAGTTTGGCGGCTTTGTCGAGCGCTTCGCCGGCGGCGTCGTCGATGGTCGAACCGATCTGTCTGGCTTGACCGTCGGCGGAGACCAGCAGCAGCGAGGTGTGGCCGCCGGAAACCACCAGCGCCAGCAAGGGATAACTGGACGGGGATTCCAGTTGGCCGGCGCCGTCCTCCAGAAAGGCGCCGTAGATGTGGGCGAGAAAATGGTTGATGCCGATCAGCGGCTTGTGGTGGCCGGCCGCCAGTCCTTTGGCGAAATTCAGCCCGACCAGCAGAGCCGGCATCAGGCCGGGGCCGTTGGTGACGGCGACGGCGTCGAGTTCGGCCATCGTGATGCCGGCGGCGGTCAACGCTTCGGTCAGCACCGGCTGCAGGGCGGTCAGGTGCTCCCTGGCCGCCAGTTCCGGGACGACGCCGCCGTGGACGGCGTGACTGGCGATTTGCGACGCCACACTGCTGGACAATACTTCATAACCGTCGCGGACGACGGCGGCGGCGGTCTCGTCGCAACTCGATTCGATTCCCAAGATCAGGCTCATAAGACGACTGCTTTCAAAAATATAGTAGGATTGAAGATCATCCGCTTAATATAGCGCCCGATCCCCGGAAAATCAATCCGGCGGCATTCGGGACGCCGAAGCCGGCGGTTCGGTTTGAATCGCCAGCGGTTGCTGCGGCGATCCGAGCAGATAGGTCGTGTTGGTCGGGAAGGCCATCGGCAGGCCGGCTTCGGCGAATTTCTCCAGAATCAGCAGGTTCAGTTCATGCAGGTAAGCCTCTTCGACGACGAAATCGGCGGTTTTGAACCAGATGATCACTTTGATGCTCAACGCCCAGTCGCCGAAGTTGCCGAAATAGATGCGCGGCTTGTATTCCTCGGCGTCCGGCCCGTGAAAATCGTCGAGGATCTGATGCAGCAGAGCGGTGGCTTTTTCGATCGCCGCCCGGTTGCAGTCATAGGTCAAACCGATCGAAAAGACATAGCGGATGACGCCGCGGCGGCTGATGTTTTCGATCGGCGAAGAGATGAAGACGCTGTTCGGAATGACGTAGACGCTTTCGCTGGCGGTTCTGATCCGGCTGCTGCGCAAGCCGACCTGTTCGACGATGCCGTCGATCTGGTTGATCATGATCCGGTCGCCGACCCGGAACGGTTCGTCGGCGATGATGACGATGATGCCGAAAAAGTTGCTGAGGGAATCCTTGGCGGCGAAGGCGATGCCGAGGCCGATGACGCCGGCGCCGGCGGCGAGCGTCGTCAGGTCGATGTTGAAAATACCCTGGCCGATGAAAAGGATGATCAGAATCAGCATGGCGATTTTCAGGCTTTTCCGCATGATGTCGACCCGGAGGTCGTCGAGGTTGTTGTCGGTGCGCTGCGCCACCTTATGCATGACGCGGTCCAGCACGTCGATGAGGTGGAAGACGCCCCAACTGACAATCAGGGCCAGCGAAGCGAAAAACATTTTCAAATCGAACGGATAAAAACGCTGGTTCTGCGCTTCCAGCAGCGGCATCAGAAAAATAAAGCAACTGACGACCACCAGCAGCAGGACCAGCGGACCGGCCAGTGCTTCGAACAGCTGCCAGCGCAGCGAGAGGCGCCGGTGCCGGTCGATCTGCCGCCGGATCAGCCAGTGCGAGGCCAGGCTCAGCAAGACGCCGACCAGGATGGAAACGGCGCTGCCGACGGCCAGTACCAGCAGCGCCTCTTTTTCATGCAGAAACCAATTGTGGAGCTGCCGGGCGTCGCGGTGAAGATCCTGTTTGAGTTCCGCCGGCGGCACCAGCGGGACATCGGCGATTTCGACGACATCGTTACGGCGTCCGGCCGCTTCGTCGGCGTTTCCCGGTTCCGGAAAAAGCAGGAACAGACAGCCCAAAAGGATGAAAATAACTCTTTTTACCACGATAATGTTCTCCTCCCGGTCAACAATATGCTATCGGAAACGGAGAAAATCAAACTGTTTTCTAGCAGTTTTTCAATTGCCTTTTCGGTAAAGTCGGGATATTTTAAAAATAAGCAGTAGAAAAAGGATGCCATTGCTTTATGATTCAGGTGGTCAAACATCCGCTGGTGCAGGCCAAATTGACGCGTTTGCGCAGTACGACGACTTCCAAAACCGAATTCCGCCGCCTGGTGCGCGAGATTACCGGGTTGCTGGTTTATGCGGCGACGGCGGATTGGGAAACGGAGGTGACCATCGTTCAGACGCCGCTGGCGGAATGCCGCGGGACGCGGTTGGCCGGTCGGGTCTGCTGTGTCACCATTTTACGGGCAGGGTTGGCGATGGAGGAGGGGGTGCAGGCGCTGATTCCGGACGCCGAAACCGGCATCATCGGACTTTACCGCGATCCGGCGACGCTGGAGGCGGTGGAGTATTACCGGAAACTGCCGCCGGATATTGCCGAATGCCAGGTGCTGCTGGTCGACCCGATGCTGGCGACCGGTCATACGCTGGTGAAGGCGGTGACGGCGTTGAAACAGCAGAATGTCGGAAATTTGAAGTTGATCACCATTCTCGCCGCGCCGGAAGGCGTGGAAACGCTGAAGGACCACTTCGGCGACACGGTCGAGATTTATACGGCGGCGCTGGATGCCGGGCTCAACGAACACGGTTATATTCTGCCGGGGCTGGGAGACGCCGGCGACCGGATTTTCGGTACCAGGTGACCGGTGGGCGCGGGCCGGAAAGGCCGGAAGCAACCGGGTTTGTCGACGAAACGGGATTGAAAAAGTCGTTTCAGGGGTTACATTGATGGATAATATTTCGGAATAGCGAAAGGATTTTGCAGATGAAGAAGATGGTTTGTGCCGCTTTGCTGGCGGCTTTGGGAGCGGTCTCGGCGACTGCGGCGGAATCGTTCCAGGTCAGTTACTGGTTCGGCGTGCCGGATTCGACGGTGGATTCGACGGTGGAGGGCTTGAAACTGGGATTGCCGATCTCTTCCGGCAACGGACTGGTGGACGGCGCCGAGATCGGCATTACCGGCAGCACGACTGCCAACATCGACGGTTTCCAATGGTGTCTGGTCGGGCCGAGCTGGGCGAAGACGGTGGACGGCATGCAGTTCAGTTGGGCGAATTTTGCCGAAAAGAGCATGTCGGGCGTGCAATTGGCGTTTTTCAACTTCAGCAACCAGGGCGGCATTCAAATCGGCCTGTTCAACAATTCAAACGACAATGCCGAATATCAGTTCGGTTTGTTGAATTTCAACACCAACGGCTGGTTTCCGTTCATGCCGTTTTTCAATATGGCCGGCGAAAAGCAACCGGAAATTGCAGCGGCCGGTGAAACGGCGGAATAACCTGGAAAATATCGTTTCATAAACGCATAAAAGTAAGGATAATGACGATGTTGAATTTTCGGCGGGGAATGTGGGCGGCCGTCGCGGCGACGATGGCGTTGGCCGGATGGACTTCCAGCGCGTATGCGGACAACGGCGAGGCGGTCAAGCCGGTCAAGCCGGTCAAGTATGTTTTTCTGTTCATTGGAGACGGAATGTCGATCCCGCAGCGGATGGTGACCGAGCAGTACCAGAAGGTGGTCAATGACAAGGGATTGCTGATCAACGCGTTTGAATCGCAGGGGGTGACGACGACCTACGCGGCGAACCATTTTATCACCGATTCCGCCGCTTCCGGCACGGCGATCGCCTGCGGCAGCAAGACCAATTTCGGTTATCTCGGGGTGGACCCGGCCGGCAAGCCGCTGGAGTCGGTGGCCGAACTGGCGCACAAGAACGGCCGCAAGGTCGGCATTGTCACCAGCGTGTCGCTGGACCACGCGACGCCGGGCGCCTTCTACGCCCATAACGCCAGCCGCGGCGATTATTACAATATCGCGATGGATTTGATCAATTCCGGGTTCGATTTCTTCGGCGGCGGCGGTTTCCTGGATGAAAACGGCAAAAATACCAAGGAATTCCACGGCAATGTCTTTGAGGTTGCCGAAGAGAATGGATATCACGTCATTCGCGACAAAGCGCAATTGATGACGTTGAATTCGAAATCGGCCGGTCCGGTTCTGGCGGTGGCGCCGCGGCTGGCCGACTCCAATGCGCTGCCCTATGCGATCGATACCAGGCCGGAAGATATCTCGCTGGCCGATTTCACCAGGAAGGCCATCGATTTCCTCGACAACGACAACGGCTTCTTCCTGATGGTCGAAGGCGGCAAGATCGACTGGGTCTGTCATGCCAACGATGCGGCGGCGGTGATCCATGAATTGTGCGCCTTTGACGATGCGGTCAATGAAGCCTACCAGTTCGCCCGGCAGCATCCGGACGACACGTTGATCGTCGTGACCGGCGACCATGAAACCGGCGGCTTGGCGCTGGGATTTGCCGGCACCGCTTATTCGTCCTATCTCGAACGGCTGCAGCATCAGAACATCTCGTTTATCGAATTTCTCAATGTCTTCAATGCGAAGAAAAAAGAAGCGGATTTCTCCTTCGACAAGGCCAAACCGCTGATCACTGAATATTTCGGTTTGAAGTTCGACGGTGACGAGCAGGATCCGATGATGGTCAGCGCCATTGAGGAGCAGAAAATGCAGGCTGCCTTCAACCGGTCGATGGGCGACCAGAGCATGCCGAGCGGCCAGGATCCTCATTTGCTTTATGGCGGTTATGATCCGTTGACGGGCAGTATCACCCATGTGCTGAACAACAAGGCCGGTGTCGGCTGGACTTCTTTCGATCATACCGCATTGCCGGTGGCGACATCGGCTTACGGCAAAAATGCCGAGAGTTTTTCCAGCATGCTCGACAACACCGATATCGCCAAACGGTTGAAACCGATGGTCGAAAAAATCAACTGAACGGTCATGAAATTTTCTGATTGTCTCAGGGGCAAAAAAGGCGATCTGGTGATGATCGCCTTTTTTGTGCTGATCTGCGTCGCGCTCAATTTTCTGAAATTGGGACCGGCGGTTGCCGCGCCGGACGAAGGCGAGAAAGTGCGCGGCCGGGTGACGAAAGTCGACGACGGCCTGGTTGGCCGCCACGGCCCGCTGGCGGTGGGGGAGCAGATGCTCGAAGTGGAAATCCTCGACGGCTCCTGGCGCGGCCAGGTATTCCAGGCCCACAATCTGTTGCGCGGCCAGCCCGATCTCGACAAGTTTTTCGAGGTCGGCGATATCGCGCTGGTTGCCATCCGGCACGGCTCCGAGGCGGCGACGACGGTGGTGAATGCGCAGGAGCACTACCGGATCGGCAATGCGCTGTGGTTGTTCGGCTTGTTCGCGTTGTGCCTGTTGCTGTTCGGCGGGCTTACCGGCCTCAAGGCGCTGATTTCTTTCATTTTCGCCTGCCAGGTCATCTGGCAGATTGTCGTACCGCTGTGCCTGGAAGGGTACAATCCGATTTTGATCTGCATGTTGGCGGTTTCCATCCTGTCGGCGGCGATCATCTTCATCGTCGCCGGCTTGAATGCCAAAGGCGTGACGGCGTTTCTCGGCTCGTTTCTCGGCGTGCTGGCCAGTTGCCTGATGGCGATCGGCTTCACCCATCTCTTCAAAATCAACGGCGCGGTGATGCCTTATGCCCAGCCGCTCTATTTTTCCGGATACGAATTCCTGAATCTGACCGATATTTACATCGGCGCGATCTTTCTGGCCTCTTCCGGGGCGGTCATGGACCTGGGAATGGATGTCGCCGCCGGCATGACCGAAGTGGTGCAGCACAAGCCGGATATTTCCCGCCGCGCCTTGATCGGTTCCGGTTTCCGGATTGGCCGCATGGTGGTCGGAACGATGACGACGACGTTGCTGCTGGCGTACTCCGGCGGCTATCTGACGTTGATCATGGCCTTTGCCGCTCAGGGCGTCGGACTGACGGATTTTCTGAATTATCCGTATGTCGCTTCCGAAGTGGTCAAGACATTGATCGGCAGTCTCGGGCTGATTCTGGTGGCGCCTTTCACCGCCCTGGCCGGCGGCGTGCTGCTGAAAATTGCCCGGCCGAAACGCACCGGCGATTGATTGACGGTGTGCCGTCGGGGGCGGTTTCAACGCCGCCCCAAAAATTTTTCAATCTTTTTCCCATCATTTATCGGGAAGAGCCTTGCATTTTTCCAGATCCTTCAATATATTTAGCCCATGAATTGGTTAATCGATTTACTAAACACCTTTAATCATGGAGGTAAACCGGATGAATTGGCGTTGGAAATCAACAATATGTGTTGTTGCTGCCTTGGGGATGTTTTCCGTTGAAGCCGAAGTTTCGGAGACGGTACGGGTGATTCCGCAGGTGGCGGAAGCGCACGCTGGAGCGGGAAATGTCGTTTGGCAGAAAGCGAAGCTGCCGGTTGTCAGCTTGGCGGCGGAGGCGACGGACGAGATGGTCAGGATAGCTGATTTGCTGGCCGGCCAGCTCGATTTGAAGGTCGGTGAGGCGGCGGAGGGACAGTTGAAGATCGAATTGGCGCTGGAGGATTTTGATGAGAATCCGGAAGCCTATCGATTGTCGATCGGGCCGGACGGCATCAAATTGACAGGCCAGACTCCGGCCGGACTGTTCTGGGGAACACAGACGGTCCGGCAGTTGTGGTACGAAGGCTGGAATCCGGAAACCGGTACTCTGGAGTTGTCGCAGACTGAAATTGTCGACCGTCCGAACATGGCGCACCGCGGCATCATGCTGGATGTCTGCCGTCACTTCATCTCTGCCGATGAAGTCAAAAAAGTGCTGGACCTCATGGCGTTCTACAAACTCAACTGGCTGCATTGGCATTTGACCGACGATCAGGGCTGGCGGCTGGAAATCAAGAAGTATCCGAAATTGATGGAAATCGCCGCCGTACGCGGTGAATCCGAGGAATGGGGCTGGATTGACGGCAATCCCTACGGTCCGCACTTTTACACGCAGGATCAGGTCCGCGACATCGTCGCCTATGCCAAAGAACGGCAGATCGAGATCATCCCGGAAATTGAAATGCCGGGACACTCTTCGGCGGCGCTGACCGCTTATCCGGAATTCGGCTGCACCGGCGGCCCCTACCATGTCTGGACGACCTGGGGCGTGTCGGAGGACATCTATTGCGCCGGCAACGAAGATACGTTCACTTTTTTGACCGATGTATTGACGGAGGTACTGGAGCTGTTTCCGTCGAAATACATCCATATCGGCGGCGATGAGTGTCCGACCGTTCGCTGGCAGAATTGTCCGAAATGCCAGAAGCGAATGGCGGACAACGGATTGAGTGATACCAAGGCGCTGAAGCATTATTTCATGGACCGGATGGTTAAGTTCGGGGAAGAACACGGCCGGAAAATTATCGTCTGGGACGACCTGGTCGAGAGCGGTTTGCCGGACAAGGCGACGGTGACCGGCTGGCGGGCGGACATGGGCGGCATCAAGGCGGCCAAACAGGGCAATGATGCCATCATGGCGCCTTTCACCCAGCTCTATTTCGACTATGCGCAGGGAAAGGGGCCGGAAGAGCCGACCTCCGGCGGCGGCCTGGTTACCATGCAGCGGGTCTATGCGATGGATCCGACCTTCGGTTTGCCGCCGGAACTGGTAAAGCACATCATCGGTTTGCAGGCCAATTTCTGGAGCGAGCATATTTATAAGTATCCCCGCCTGCAGTATGCCCTGCTGCCGCGGCTGGCGGCGCTGGCGGAAGTGGCCTGGACGCCGCCGGAACGGTTGAATTTTCCGGATTTCCAGCAGCGGATGATGCAGCATTATTGCTATTATGATGCGCAGAAAGCCGCAGCGCGTTATGCGGCGCCGGAGATGCCGGAGGAATTTCTGTTCGATGAGCGGTTCGTCGTCAATTACGGCGAGGTCCCGGAAGGGTATGAATTGTACTATACGCTGGACGGCAGCGATCCCCGCGAATCGGCGACGGCGCAGAAATACGCCGGTGAGGATATCGTCTTTACCGCCGATACGACCTTCAACCGCCGGATCAAATTGCCGAACACCGGCTGGGGAGTCCTGAGCACTTCGAAGCTGCAGAAAGCGACGCCGCGTCCGGCCGATCTGTCGGCGGTGGAAGCCGACAAGTTACCGCACGGTCTGCAGGCGACGGTCTATGCCGGCAAATTCAACGAAGCGGCGGAAGTCGACCGCAACGGCGAATTCCTGCTGCAGACTGTCGGCAACGGCCCGAATATCAATTTGGCCGGCCTGCCGGAAAATGAGTTCGGTATTGTCTATGAGGGCTTCTTCTACGCGCCGGTCAAAGGGAATTATGCGTTCACCGTCAATTCCGACGACGGTTCGGTCCTCTATATCGGCGATCAAATGGTGGTCAATCATGACGCCTCCCGCTGGGCCTGGCCGACCTCTTATGGCCGGATTCTGCTGGAGGCCGGACTGCACCGCATGAAGGTGATCTATTACCAGGGTGACAGCGACAAGACCCTGCAGATCTTTGTTCAGCCGAATCTGGACGGCGGCGGCCGGGTCGATGGCGATTATTGCCGCTTTGTCGAGCCGTAAGCCACCCGCCCGCCCGCCCCGGAGCGTGTCCGGGCGCGGGCCGGCGGGCAGCGCTATTCCGGCGCTTACTGCCGGTACCTGCAATATCGCTTCATTTATCGGCGCCGGGAGATTGCAATCATGACAAGCCGCCTCCGGCGGCGGAGATGTTGCCCGATTTTGCCGCAATTCTGCCGAAGGCGGCAGGGCCGGCTTCAATTCTGCGGGCCGCAACGAAGAGGCCCGCGCCGAAAGACAGTGCAAAAGATACTTTCCGGGTCGGCGGAATCGGCAGGCGGGCTGAAATTCTTATCGGGCGAATCAGCGGGATTTCCCGGTCTTCAGTCCAGTTTTTCCTGCTGACCGAAATGCGGCAGCGGGAGCAGCTCGGTGATGGTGCCGTCATTGGCGATCTCGACTTTGTCGAAGCAGTTGCCGTCCGGCGCAAAGGCGCTGACGGTGAGCTTGTCTGCCGTCGCGTCGATCCGAAAAGCGGAGGCCTGAAGCCGATAAGGCGACGGCCCGGCTCCGGTCATCACCGGATAGCGGTAATTTTCCCCGTCCCGCTGCGGCCTGGGAGGCGCTTCCGGCGCGGCGATAATATTGGTGCCCGGAATGCTGCGCGAATAGCGATGGGTGTGGGCGGCGAGCCAGAGATTCAGGCGGTGCGGCGGCGTTTGCCCGCCGAAGTACGGATTGGTCAGTTTCCGCAGCATCTGCGGCATGTAGTCCTCGTTGTGGGAATAAGGCGCGCCGTGGGCGAGGACGATATGGCGTTTGGCGGAGAGCCACTTCTCGGACGCGAGCGCCTCGGCCAGAAATGCTTCCTGCTCCTGGAAAAACAACTCGTCGAGATTGTATTTGCAGTAAGCGGCTTCCTGGCTGGCGGCGGGTTTGTCCTCCCAGGCGTCAAGCATCAGGAATGCGGTGTCGCCGAAGCGGAAAATATCGTAGGAATGCCCTTCCGGCGTACCGAAGTAATCGAGAAAGCGGTCCGCTTCCTTGCCGCGCAATTCATGGTTGCCGCGCAGCATGACCAACGGCCGTTCGGCGCCGCCGTGTTCGACCAGGCGGCTGATCGACAGTTTGAGCAGATCGTTTTCGATGCTGTCGAAATTTGAACCGATGTCACCGCCGAAGACGAGGAAATCGCAGTTTTCGCCGCCGGCGGCGGCCAGCAGCCGGTCGAGTGTTTCCAGTTGCTGCTCCGGCGGAAACTGCAGATCGGCGGTGAAGAAGAAACTGAAATCGGTCTGTCGGGAATCGGGAACGCGGAAGGGATGGGTGTCGCCATAAAGTTTCTGTTCCGGCTGGTCCGGATCAATCATGACCACCCGGTAGTCGTAGCGGGCGCCTTCCTCGAGATTAGGAAGGTGGATCGCGTGAAATTTCCGGCGCAGGATCTGGCCGTGGCGCTGATCCCACCGGCATTGCCAGTCGTCGCTGCCGCCGTGCCGGCGGAATTCGATCCCGGAACCGATGTGGCCGGCGGTGCCGAAACGGATGCTCATTCTGCCGGCGTCGGGATTGCTGAGCCAGGGCCCGTACTGGATTGCCGCCATTTCCGGCAGGCGGAACGGAGCCATCCCGCAGGCGAACTGCCAGCTCTGGCTGCCCCGCCGGACCCGGACCGCCAGTCGGTTTCTGCCGGCTTTGACCGGGATAAGGAATGGATGGTCCGCCGGCACATAAGCCGGGGAATCGTTGCCGCCGGGAAAGGTGGTATAGCACGGAATGCCGTTGCAGAAGGCTTCGAACCACCAGTCGCAGCCGATGCCGAGCTGCATGATGCCGTCTTCATCGGCTTCAAATTCGTTGTAGAGAACCCCTTCGGCCCCTTCCGGATTCTGCCGGCCGGTGACGGCGTCGAGATCGATGCGGCTTTTCGTCAACTGTACCGGTGTCGCGTTGGCCGGCACGGCGTCCTGCCAGCCTTCGGCCGGCGTGCCGGCAATCCAGAACCATTGCCGATTCAACACTGCCGGCCGTACATCCGAGCTTTCCAGTTTCAAGATATCCCGGCCGGGCAAAGGATACTGCCCGGCCGGGGCGGCGGGCGGCGACAGCAACAGCGTGAGGAACAACAGCAACCAAATCCGTTTCATCATGATTTATCCTTCCTGCTTCGTATAAATTTCTGAAACTTTTATTCAAATCTGAGTGATTGCGGCATTACCGGGTGAACGATATCATATTTTTCATGCAATTGCAATATGCAAATGTCATCTTTTGGGAACGGCCTTCTCCTTTCCGCCAAAATATAGCCCGGTTGGTTGAAGCGGCGGAAGCTTCGAATGGCAACTGTACGCGCCGGCCATTTGCCTTCGCCGGCAATCCGGAGTATATTTTACCCGTAAAGCAAGGAGTTGATATGAAAAAAGTTGTGTCGGTGCTGATTTGTTGTTTCTGCCTTTGCTGGGCGGGGATCGGGGAAAATGGCCGGAACGCCGCCGCGGCCGGTGCGGCAGCCGCGGCGGAACTGCCGGTCGCGGCGAATGACGACGGCCGGCCGGCCCGGGTGACGGCAGCCAACGGTTTTGTCCAGTTGGACTTGACCAAACAGGAGGATGTCAAATGGTTTTTCCGGCATAAAACGGAACTGGCCCGTTTCGGGGTCGGTTTTGTCCTGTCGGTGCTGGCGGTATTCGTGTTCAATTTTCTGATCGGCCGGTTGGTGCGCTTCTGCTGCAACCGCTCCGGCAACAATGACCTGCTGGTCCGGCTCATCGTCCGGGGCTTGTTCTGGCCGATCGGCCTGTGCGTGTTCGCCACCGGGATGCGCTACAGTTTCGAACAGTTGACTTTCGTCGATCCGGAAAACATCCTGGCGGCTAAGATATCCGGGTTCTTCGTCGTGCTCAGCGTGATCTGGGCGCTGTTCAGCCTCGGCAATTCCATGTGCCGTTACGGCGAGACCCGCGCCCGCGCCAAAAACAATATGATGGGGTTCCTGCTCATCACGATGGTGCGCCGCGGCATCAATGTAATTTCGTTTGCCATTCTGCTGCTTTTCATCTTGAAAGACGTCCTCGACATCAACATCAACGCCATCCTGGCCAGCGCCGGCGTCGCCGGGTTGGCGATTGCTTTTGCCGCGCAAAGCACCATCGCCAATTTTTTCGGTTCGGTGATGATCCTCATCGACCACCCGTTCACGGTTGGCGACCGGGTGAAAATCAACGCGGTGGACGGCGTCGTCGAAGCGGTCGGTTTCCGCAGCACCCGGATCCGGTCGCTGGACGGCAACCTTTATACCTTGCCGAACAGCACGGTTGCCGACGCGGTGGTGGAAAATGTCACCGAGCGGCCGTTCATCAAATATGCGTTCGACATCGGATTGGTTTACAGCACTTCCGCGGCGCAAATGCGGAAAGCCTGCGCGTTGCTCGATGAGATTTTCAAACGCCATCCGGGCTTCTATACCGAAAAACATCCGCCGGTGATCCGCTTTACCGAATTCCGCGACTGGTCGCTGAACATCGCCGTCGTCGTCTGGTACGATCCGGCCGATTGGGGACAGTTTCTGATCGAGCGGGAAGCGGTCAATCTGGAAATCCTCGAACGCTTCAACGCCGAAAAACTCGAATTTGCCTTCCCGTCCACCACCAATTATCTTCAGCAGGGCTGAGGCGGCGCCGTATGGCCGGCCGCCGGTCCGGGAAGAGGACGACCGAAAAAAGCGAAAAATATCGCCGGCGGCTGGCAAAACGGCAAAGGACGGATTATACTTTCGCCGACAGTGTAATTTTTGATGCAGGAGAGGAAGCCATGCCCAGTTTTGAACGGGTCAGGTCCGGTTTGCCGGGATTTGATGCGATTGTCGATTCGATCCGGATGGGGGACAACGTCGTCTGGCAACTGGCCGATTTGGAAGAGTATTTATTCTTCGTTGAGCCGTTCGTCGCCCAGCGGCTCGCCGAGGGGCGGACCGTCAATTACATGCGTTTTGCCGATCATCCGCCTCTGCTGACCGAACGGCCGGGCGTCAAAATCTGGCCGTTCGATCCGCCGGAGGAAGGGTTTGAGTCATTTACCGTCAAGGTCCATGAAGTGATCAGCCGCGAAGGGGGCGACGCCTTTTATGTTTTCGATTGTCTCTCCGATCTGCAGACCGCCTGGGCATCGGATTTGATGATGGGAAATTTTTTCCAGGTGACCTGTCCCTACTTGTTCGAACTCAATACCGTCGCCTTTTTTGCCATCCTGCGCAACTTTCACTCGTTTGAAACGATCGCCCGGATTCGCGACACCACCCAGTTGCTGCTGGATGTCTTCAGCGGCGACGGTGCGCGTTTTGTCCATCCGCTCAAAGTCTGGAACCGTTACGGGCAATCGATGTTCCTGCCGCACCGGATTCTGAACGCCGGCGCCGAGATGCGGCCGCTGACCGATTCGGTGGAAGCCGGGCAGTTTTATACGATCATGCATCGCCAGGGCGTCAACCCGGTCGATTGTTCCCTGGACAACTGGGACCGGATTTTCCTGCAGGCCCGGCAGGAGCTGGCGGCGGGCCGGGATTCGGCCGGCCGGCGCGAACAGCTCTGCACGATGCTGATCGGCCGGGATGCCCGGATTCGCAGCCTGGTCATGAGCCAGTTTACCATCGCCGATTTTCTGCAGATCAAAGAGCGGATGATCGGTTCCGGCGCCATCGGCGGCAAAGCGGTCGGCGTGCTGCTGGCCCGCAAAATTATCGAAAACAATTTGCCGGAACAGCGCGGCCGGATTGAGCCGCACGATTCGTTTTACATCGGCGCCGACGTCTTTTATTCCTTTCTGGTGGCCAACGGCTGGTGGAAATTGCGCCTGGAGCAGCGCACCGAGCAGGGCTTTTTCTCCGCTGCCGGCAAACTGCGGGAAAAAATCGTCACCGGCTCGTTTGCCGCCGGTATCCGGGAGCAATTCCGCCGGATGCTTGATTATTTCGGCCAGAGTCCGATCATTGTCCGGTCCAGCAGCCTGCTGGAGGATGGCTTCGGCAACGCCTTTGCCGGCAAATATGAGTCGGTATTCTGCGTCAATGCCGCGTCGCCCGACCAGCGGCTCGAACTGTTCGAGGCGGCGGTCCGGCGCGTTTATGCCAGCGCGATGGACGACTCCGCCCTGGCTTACCGCCGGCAGCGCCGGCTGGACAAACAGGACGAACAGATGGCGATCCTGGTGCAGCGGGTCTCCGGTTCCGGTTACGGCGATTTTTTCCTGCCGTGCGCGGCCGGCGTCGGTTATTCCTACAACTCTTACGTCTGGCACGATTCGATCGATCCGGATTCCGGCATGCTGCGGCTGGTCGCCGGGCTCGGCACCCGTGCCGTCGATCGGACCGAATCGGATTATCCGCGCATCGTTTCACTGGATGCGCCGGAACGAATGCCGGTGGCCGGCGATGACGACCGGGCGCGATTTTCCCAGAAATACCTTGATGTGCTCGATCTGCGGAGCAATGCGCTGGTTTCGAAACCGCTGGCAGCGGTGGCGGCCGCTTTGCCGGACTGGCTGAAAACGCTGCTTTTCGAGCACGACACCGCGGCGGAAGCGTTCTACCGCGATGCCGGCAACTGGCGGGAAGTCTTTTTCTGCAATTGCGGCAAAATCGTCGCCAATCCGGTGTTCATTCAGGACATGTCGATGATTTTGAAAACGTTACAGGATTTCTACCGCTATCCGGTCGACATTGAATTCACGGCGAATTTTTCACGGGACAATCATTTCGTCATCAACCTGTTGCAATGCCGTCCGCTACAGATCCGCGGGCAGGGGGCCGCAGTCGCTATTCCGGCGGTGGCGGCGGAAAAAACATTGTTTGCCCTGCAGGGCAATACGATGGGCGGCGGTGCGGATTTCCGGATCGACTATGTGATCAATGTCGATTGCGCCGCCTATTACGAGGCGGAAATCGGCGTCAAATACCAGGTGGCGCGGGTGATCGGCGAAGTGAACCGCCGGCTCGGCGGCACCGGCAGCCGGCTGTTGCTGCTCGGACCGGGACGCTGGGGAACCAGTTCGCCGGAACTGGGCGTGCCGGTCAGTTTCGCCGAAATCAGCAATGTCGCGGCCATCGGCGAAGTTTCCTATGACGGCGGCCATATCATGCCGGAGCTTTCGTTCGGCAGCCATTTCTTCCAGGACCTGGTGGAAAATGCAATGTTCTATGCGGCGATCTTTGAAAATCAGCCGGGTTGTTCCTTCCGGCCCGCTTTGCTGGCGGCGTTTCCGGCCGCGGCGGCGGAAGTGGTCTCCAAAGCGAAATTGCCGCCCGGTTTGCTGACTGTACGGGATACGCGGAAAAGCGGCCTGCAATTGAAATCGGACATTTTGACGCGCCGGACCGTCTGCGCCCTGTTTTGACCGTCCCGGCAATCCGCCGGAAACCGGAAGCCGCCGGATGCCTGGCTTGAAAAATTTTTCATCTTTTTGCGCCCGCCTATTGACAAATGGACTTTTTTTTGCTATCCTATGAAATGATGTGATTATGATGGTGGAATATTAATATAATGATAAGATAGGAGGATGGCATGAAACGACTGATAGGCGTTCTGCTGTTGACCGGCGGCTGGCTGGCGTTCGGCGGAGAATTGACCGAGTGCAACATCATTTGCCGGGATGGCGATATCCGGCTGTGGAGCGACAACGGGGTGGCGTTGCGGCTGGACCCGGCCGGGCGGGTGCTGGCGGTCAATGAAAAGGCGGTCGAGCCGTCGCCGTTGATCTATTTCGAAGAGGTCGTGCCGGTGGAAGGCGCGGCGGATTTGCTGGCCGGCAGGGATTGGACGGCCTGGGGGGTGAAACCGGAACAGGTCAGCGCCGATGGCGTGCTGTCGATCGCCGCCGGAGAGGACCGCAACGGTGAGTTGACCTTAGCCTTGCGGCAGCGGCAGGCGACCCCGCTGATTCTGTCCGGCGAATGCGCCTATCGGAACGCTTCGGAAACCGGCGGCTGGATGAACCGGCATCTGGCGCTGAATGTGACCGGCAAAGCGGCCGACGGTTACGAGTTGAAGGAGCAGTCCGCCTATTTCGGCCAATACGATCATGATTTTCAATACAATGAAAGAATCATCTGTCCGGACCGGCCGCTGCAGGAGCTCGTTTTGCAGGTCACTTCCAACGCCCGGGACAATTGCCGGGCCGATTTCCGCAATCTGACGCTGAAAGAGGCGGCGTACCGCATTTTCGCGCCGAACGGCACGATGGCGCAGCGCGACCAGCGCCTCATTCAGGAATTCGACGATCCGCAGAACGGCCTCAAGGGACTGATCTACCTGCAGCCGGGCTGCGATCATATCGAAATCGGCGGTTTTCTGGAAAATACCCGGCATGACGACCGGGCGTTGAGCTGTTATATCGCCATTCCGGTCGATGCCGTCGGCGGGGAATTTTATCAGTCGCTGCGCCGTTCCGGGCCGATCGAAGCCAATCAATGGTACCGTAACGCCGACCGCTGGTATGGCGGCGGCCGCGACGGTTACGAAGCGTTGTATCCGCTGACGGCGTTGACGACCGCCGCCGGCGAGGGGTTGGCGCTCGGCACCGACATCGATGCGCCGCGGGTGTTTTATATGGGCTACGATGCCGCCGGCAAAGTTTTCTGGTTGCGCTACGATCTCGGTTTTTCTCCGGATGCCGGCGGGCAGTGGAGAAATCGCAACTCTTTTCATGCCTGCCTGTTCGGATTCCAGCCGGTGGACGGCATGCGCGGCGCGGCGGAAAATTATCAGCAGATTTACGATTGGGCGTTTCTGAAGAAACGGGCGACCCGCGAAGGGGTCTGGCTGGCGTTTCTGTCGCCGCGCATCGCTCCCGGCGGCGATGAGGGGTTGAATTACGGCCAGATCGAGAGTATCGGCGATTTCGCCTACAACGAGGAACGCGGCTACAACAGTTTTTATTACATCGAACCGTGGATCCATCACCATGACAATCAGTATTTCTACGAGCGGCACCGGGAGCCGTGGGGACCGTCCGACCCGGCCGGCGCCATCAAAACCGCCCGGGAGGTTGCCGCCGAAAACCGGCGCGATGTGCCGGATCAGGAACGTTACCGGCATCAGGGCTATCCGGCCAATTATATCACCGACAACTGGGGGATGCCGCAAGGTTATTTTTTCCGCCAGCCCGGCCGGCACGAAAATATGATGATCGTCGATCCGAATATTGATATTGCGCCGGAGGATGGCGCCTTCTTCTCGACCGGCCGGCTCGACTGGTTCATCGAACAGGAAGCGTTGCGCCGGGTCAAACAGTTCGTGTTGGACGGCTGGGCGCCGGAACGCACTTCGCTGCGGCCGGTTTTCGAAATGGAAAAGGAAAATCCATTTTCCGGAGAGCGGTCGATCCGCATCGATCCGGTCATCAACGCCAACTGTTTTGAATTCACCAAACAGATTCTGCACCAGACCGGCATCGTGCCGCCGGCCGGCGAACGGAGCTTTCATTTGAAATTCGCCGCCCGCGGCAGGGATACTGAATCCTCCGGCGCCCGTTTCTCGGTCAACGTGACCGCCTATTACGCCGACGACAGCTCGGAAACCCTGCCGGTAAACCTCGAAACGTTGCCGGAGGATTGGCAGGAATTCGAAAAGACTCTGGAATTTGAGCGGACGCCGGTGACGTTGACGGTTTCGCTCTGCCGCGGCATGAAGGAGCCGACGCCGGCGACCGTCTGGCTGGACCGGGTCAGCCTGGTTGCCGGTTCCGACGGCCGGGAGTTGATTCGCAACGGCGATTTCGAAACGGTCCGGCTGCATGTCGGCAAGACCACCGGCGCTTATCTCGACACGATGGAGTGCTATGCCAATAATTTGAATTACCGCCGCGACCATTGGCGGGTGTCGCCGAATCCGCCGACCTTCGACAGCGCCCGGAACGTGGCGCTGCAGCAGCAATATGCCCATGTCGCCTTTACCAAAAGCATCGCCGATTATCTCCATAACCGCGACCGGCTGGTATTCGCCAATTGCGCCGGGACGATCCCGTTCGGCGCGCCGTATATCGACGTGTTCGGCGACGAACAGAACTGGATGAGCGGCGACCGGTGGACGCCGGCCGAAGACGACGGGTTGCTGTTCCGCCGCTTCATCAGCCGGGCCAAACCGTACAACATGCTGCAGTATGCCGATCTGGATGTTGCGCATATGCGGCGTTATTTCAGCCGTCTCGGCTTTTACGGCATCTATCCGAGTATGCAGGCGGCGGCGCCGACCGGCATGTGGTACTGGCCGAACCCGAACCGGGTCCAGGCGCACCGGGCGCTTTACGCCGAGTTCATTCCGGTGCTCAAACGGATCAATCAGGTCGGCTGGACGCCGGTGACGCTGGCGCGATCGGATAATCCGGAGGTCTGGCTGGAACGGTTCGGCGAAGGAAACGAGCAGTATTTGACGGTGTTCAATTCTTCGACCGACCGGGAACAGCAGGCGGTGCTGACTTTCGACGACCGTTTGCCGCTGGCGGCGGACGGCGCGTTGCGGGAGTTGTTCTCCGGCACGGTGCGGGCCAGCGACGGCCGTCGGCTGGAAGTGACTTTGCAGCCGGAACAGTTGCTGGTGCTGCAGGTGACGGGGGAGTAAACCGCAATGGAACTGCTGCGGCCGTCCGGCGGATATCGCGCCGGGCGGCCGTTATCGTATCGGTCATTCGATGTTCAAGTGATCATGGCAGCGCAAGGCCCGCATCTGGCCGGGCGTCATCGAAAAGCGGCGGCGGAAACAGCGCCGGAAGTAGCTTGGATCGTTGAAACCGAGCTGGGTGCCGATCTCTTTGATCGCCAGTTTATTGTCGGTCAGCAGCTCGGCGGCCCGCTGCAGCCGCAGCGACATGATCGTCTGGGCGATGCTTTCATGAAAACAGAAGTGATAGATTCTGCCGAGGTAATCGGCGTTGCAGCCGAGCCGGCGGGCCAGCCCGCCGGTCGTCAGCGGTGTCATGTATTCGGCGGTGATGAGCTGGCGGGCGCGCTGGGCCAGCAGGGATGGCGTTTCATTCAAACTGTTTTCCCGCCGGTTCCACAATTCGCGGAAGAGCAGTTGCAGGATATAGCGCAGACTGACCGGGTCCGGATCGGGCTGGGCCTGTTCGGCCAGGAAGGCCTGCAGATAATTTTTGGCGGTTTCCGGGCGGGAAAGCCGGCCGTGGCGCGGCAGCTCCGGGAAGGCGCCTTCCACGCTGAAATGCAGCCAGAAAAACGATAAATTACTCGGATAATCGTTCAGCCCGCCGTGGGTTTTTCCGGCTTCCAGAATCAGCCATTCCCCGGGATGAAGCACAAAACCCCGTCGTTCTTCAAAGAGTTCCAGGGTGCCGCTGTCGACCAGAATCATCTCATGGCTGTCGATGACCCGCGTCGCATGCCGATGCCGGGGATGCCGGGAAACAAACCGGCCGGCATTCAATGGCGAAAAGGGAAAAAAATCGGGCAATAATTTCATGATCTTCGGATTTGTCCTTTTTTTATTATAATATGTCCTCTTGGCGTTTCGATGCAAATTTGCTATAATATAAATAGAATACATTTTTTGAAAAAAATGCTTTAGCTCAGGAGATTGAAATGATTTACCGCAACTGTTCGATCAAGGAAGTGCAACTGCGGGACGGTTATCTGAAGCCACGACAGGACAGTTGCCGGACGGTGACCGTGCCTTCTTCGCTGGAGAAATGCCGGACCACCGGCCGGATCGATGCATTGAAACTCGACTGGCGGGAGCCGATGGAGAACAAGCCGCACATTTTCTGGGATTCGGATGTCGCCAAAGTGCTGGAAGGGGTGGCCTATCTGCTCGGACAGCAGCCGGATGAAGCATTGGCCGCCGAATTCGACGAGATCGTCGGACGGCTGACGGCGGCGCAGCAGCCGGACGGTTATCTGAACAGTTATTTCACGACGGTGGAGCCGGACAAACGCTGGACCAACCTCCATGAAGCCCACGAACTGTACTGCGCCGGCCATCTGCTGGAAGCGGCGGTGGCGGCCAAGGAGATGCTCGGCCGTCAGGATTTTCTCGACACGATGTGCCGTTATATGGACTATATTGCGACGGTGTTCGGCCCGGGCGAGGGACAGAAGCGCGGTTATCCGGGACACGAGGAAATCGAATTGGCGCTGGTGCGGCTGTATGAGCTTACCGGGCGAAAAAAATATCTGGACCTGGCGGCTTATTTCATCGATGAGCGCGGCCGGGAACCGCAATTTTTCCGGTCGGAAGGAGTCCGGCCCGATTACTTGAAATATTATCAGGCCGACCAGCCGGTGCGCGAGCAGCGGGAGGCGGAAGGCCACGCGGTCCGGGCGGTCTACCTTTATACCGGCATGGCCAAAGTGGCCGGCCATACCGGCGACCGGGAACTGCTGGAAAGCTGCCGGCGGCTGTTCGACGATATCGTCAACCGCAAGATGTACATCACCGGCGGCATCGGCTCCAGTTTCGTCGGCGAAGCCTTCACGGTCGCCTACGATTTGACCAACAGTTCGCTGATGTACGCGGAGAGCTGCGCGTCGATCGGTCTGGTTTATTTCGCCGATGAACTGTTGAAGCTGACCGGCGACGGCCGCTACGCCGATGTGATGGAACGGGCGCTGTTCAACGGCGCGCTGGCCGGCATCAGCCTCTCCGGCGATCGTTTCTTTTACACGAATTACCTGGAAGTATCCGACAATACGGTCTGTTACAATTCCGGCAGCAAAACCCGTCAGAAATGGTTCGACTGTTCCTGCTGTCCAACCAACTTCTGCCGTTTCATTCCGGAGGCGTCCGGTTACCTCTGGTGCGTCGGCGGGGACAGGGTGATGCTCAACCTTCCGCTGGCGCACCGGGCGTCGCTGCAAACGCCGCAAGGGGCGCTGCAATTCGAAGTGGCGGGAAATTACCCCTATGATGGAAAAATCCGGATCGAGATCGGCACCGCCGGCGATTATACGCTGGCCCTGCGGGTGCCCGGCTGGTGCCGCCGGGCGGCGTTCCGCCTGAACGGTCAATCTCTGACGCCGGTAGTCGAACTCGGCTACGCCGGGATCAGGCGGCACTGGCAGGCCGGCGATATCGTTGAATATGAGTTGGAAATGAAAGTGGAAGTTCTGCGGTGCCACCGCAAGGTTACCTGCAATGCCGGCCGGATTGCGCTGCAGTACGGACCGCTGGTATATTGTCTGGAAGGCGTCGACAACGGTCCGGGCGTCGCCGAACTGCTGATCGATACCGCTTTCCCGTTTGCACTGGCCGCCGCCCCCGGATTGCCGGCGGGAACGTTGATGATCACCGGCCGGGCCTGGCGGGAAATTCCGGCGGCGGAAAACGTCGACCAGCTTTATTTCTCCGAGCCGAACCGGCTGGAGGAAACCGTGTTCAAGGCAATTCCATATGCGCTGTGGCAAAATCGCGGGGAGACGGATATGATCGTCTGGGTCCGGGAAAAGCAGCGATAATTCCATTCAGCCGCTGACTCCGGCCGCGGTTTACAATTTCGGCAATCCCTTGCCCTTCCGGTTGAATTTTCGGCCGAACCGGAGGACGGGAAGAGCCGGAAGCGGCGGCCGGAGGTTGAAAGCGGCCCACGTGAGGAGTGGGCCGGTCGGCAAATCCGAAGAAGATGATGAAAATGAAAAAACAACCCAATCGGAAAGGAAGTCATCATGAAAAGGCGAAAAAATTTTACACTGATTGAATTGCTCGTCGTTATCGCGATCATTGCCATTCTTGCCAGCATGCTGCTGCCGGCGCTGGCCAGGGCGAAAGCATCGGCGCAGAACATCAAATGCGTATCGAATTTAAAACAGCTCGGATTGTGCAATTCCCTCTATCAGAATGACAACGATGATTGGATCATGAGTCCGACCATCCCGCTCGACGGCCGGTTCTGGGCGAGCTATTTCTGGACGCTGCCGGATTACGGTTTTTCCTGGCAGTCGGCGGTTTGTCCGGCCGCGGCCGGCAAGGCCGGCGCGTGGAAGGATGTCCAGGAGAACAATGAAGGCAGCTACGGAATCAACTACACCAGCTTCGGCAGCATCAGCCATTATGTCAATTCCGGCGATTGGTGGTATCGGCCGAACAAGGCTTCCGCCTTTGAAACGTTCGGCAAAACTTCGGATGTGATGTATGCCGGCGACAGTTATCCGCAGAGTGAAGGCATCGCGCAGGGGATGGACAATTGGCAAACGCCGGAACTGCTGTACGCCGATGCCGGCTGCTGGCCGGCGGACAAAGGCGTCTATTGCAATACCTATGCCGTCGTCGCCCGTCACAACGGCCGGGCCAACAAGGTGGCGCTGGACGGCCACGTCGAATCGGTGAAGTCGGCCGACCTGCTGTCCTGGGAAAAACATTGGAGTCCGATGCTCAGCGCCAATGGACTTTATGTCGCCACCGGCGTATATTGTCCGACGAAATGATGCACAATACAAGGATTTTGAATCGATGACAACGACGAAATTGCTCGCGGTGCTGTTGGCCGGCGGCCTTGCCGTATCGGTCTGGGCGGCGCCGGAAATACGGACGTTTCATTCGCTGGCCGATGTGCGCGACCCGGCGCAGGCGAATACCGGAGAAAATGTCGCTTTGAGGCTGGCGCGCAACGAATATGAAAGTTTCCAACTGTCGGTCGCTGTCCCGGAGCCGTCGACGCTGGCTTTCGTCCTTCCGGCGCTGCCGGGGATCACGGTGTCGCTCTATCGGGCCTGCGAGGTGGCCGGTGTGCCGGATGCGCTGGTCCCGGTGGCCGATGGCGAGGCGCTTGCCGTCACTCCGGAAAAGGCCGCCTGTTTCTGGGTGAGTGTCAAAAGCGATCCGACCGTGGCGCCGGGCGAATACCGTATGTCGCTCGGTTTGTCGGGCGCCGGCGCGGAAGAGAGTGTGCCGATCGTATTGGACGTCGTCGATTTCCGGTTGCCGGCGGCGCCGCCGGTGCCTTTCGTCGCCGGCATCATGGATCGGATGGTAGTCAACAATTATCACGGAGAACTCGACAGCGAGGCCGGCCGGAAGATATTGCTGCAATGGCATCTGAAATGTCTGGAGTACGGGATTTCGCCATTTTTCTGGCGTCCTTACAACGATATCGACAATATCCTGATCAATTACTGTTATCCGAGCCTGTGGCCGGTGGCCGATCCGCGTACCGAGACCTTGCTGGCCGATCCGCGGTTGAAAGCGATTGCCGTGCCGTTTCTGAATCCGGATGACCCCGAGGCGGCGGAATTGGCCGAATTTTCGAAACTGCTGCGCCGGAAAGGCTGGCTGGAACGCAGCTATTGCTACGTGCACGACGAACCGCGGGCGGCGGCTTATCCGCGGATGCGGGAACGGGTACGCAAGCTGAAGGCGATAGATCCGGAGATTCCGGTGCTGGTCACCTATTTCTGCGGGCCGGATGGGGAAGGAGAGTCGATCGACCGGATGTATGACCTGCTCGGCGAAGACTGCGACATCCATTCGATGAGTTACTGGGCAGTGCGGACCGACGAGCAATTCATCGAAAAGTTGCGCAATCAGCCGTTGAAACCGACCGTCTGGCCGTATGTCTGCAGCGGTCCCGGCCAGCCGGCTCCCAATTATTTCCTGGAGATGAGCGGCCTGCAGCACCGTTTCGTCCTATGGCGGGCCTGGAAGGAGCATGCCGACGGATTTCTTTACTGGGCGGTGAACTCTTTCGGCCATTCGGCGACGCCGGGCGGCATTCCGGAAGTGTTTACGGCTTATCCGGCCGGCGACGGGATGCTGATGTATCCGGCCGAGGAATTTTCCGGTAAACGGTTGGCCGCCGGTTTCCTGCCGCCGCTGGCCTCGATCCGGCTGGAACGTCTGCGCGACAGCCTGGAGGACTGGGCGCTGTTTGACGCCTGTGCGGCCAAAAACGGGCGGGAATATGTGTTCAAGACCATTTCGGAAGTCTATCCGGCGCCTTATCAGTATCCGGAACAACCGACCGACATTGAAAGGGTGCGTCAAAAATTATTCGACAGCCTCGGGGAATAATTCCGCCACTGTCGCTCTTGCTCCTAAGCCGCCGCCGGTCAGGCCCATTGACCGGCGGCGGCCTCGTTCATTCGCGATCAAAGTTTTTGAAAAATCATGGAAAATGTTCACGGAATTGCCGGCGGCAAGCCATCTTGCTTGACGGCCAAACGCTCCGGCCGGAAACCGGACGGCAATTTTCGATCGGGAACCGCTCTTGACCAATTGATAAAGATGATATATTGTAGTAGGGTTTTCCATGCTTTCCATGCGATGAAAAGTTGGGAATACAGATCGATTGCGTTGCGTTGGGGTTGGAGGAGCCGGCGGTAACCGCGCCGGGAAGTTGAAAAAATGAAATGAGATTTTTAAGGGTGTCACGATGAGCCAGGTCGTTTCGGTCGGATGGGTGGTCGGTGGAATTGCAATCATTGCCGCGATGGCGGCGGCGGTCGCCGGTTGGTATCTTCTGTTTCGGCGCCGCAGGGGCCGGTTGGTGCCGTTGACCGAATTGCCGGCCTGGGCGAGGGAGAAATATTATCGGCCCGACCGCCTGGACGATGAGTGCGGCTGGCGGCAGTTCCGGCAGCAGTTCGGCTGTGAAGCTCCGGAACCGTTGAAGGCCTTCTACCATTCCGGCGCCCGGGCGCAGCGGAAAGTTTTCCTGTCGGTAACGGCGCCGGACCAGAAGACGGTCCAGTGGTATGTGAAAGATTTCATCGCCGTTTCGGAAGGCATCCGGGAGGATCATTTTGTGTTGGCGACCGACGGACAGGGCAACTCTTATTTCTTCTGTCCGGGGCGGGAACGGGCCGGACAGTTGCCGGTTTATTTCTACAACTGCCAGACCGGTCACTCCGTATTGATTGCCGAATCGCTGGCCGGCTTTCTGGAGGCCGGGCGCTACGTTCTGATCCGGTGCGGCGATGAGAAAAAATACCGCCGGCGGTTACGGCCGGCGCCGCGCGACACTGTGCTTGAAGGGCTGGAAGCGGAAGCGCTGCAAAGCAGGGGATGAAAAAGACCTTCGGTCCGCCGCCCGGACTGCTTTGCGGTTTTTCAATCGTCCGGGTTGATTGCGACGGTTATTTTCAGCGGAGAATCCAGGCGGTTCGGAGCGTTTCTGGTTTGCAAATGCGCAATTCGCTTCTATAGTATTGTTTTTGTCATGAATCGAGAATGAGAGTATCGGAATCAGTTTTCGGAGTATAACGGAATGGTAAAAGAGTACAATGTTGCCGTGGCCGGGGCGACCGGCGCGGTAGGCGTCGAGATGATCAAGACGCTGGAAAAACGGAATTTTCCGGTCAGGAATCTGCGTTTGCTGGCTTCCAGCCGTTCGGTCGGCAAGGAGATGAAGTTCAAGGATACGGCCGTGAAGGTCGAAGAGCTGACGAAGGATTCTTTCCGCGGCGTCGACATCGCGCTGTTCAGCGCCGGCGGCGACATTTCGAAGGAATTCGCCCAGTCGGTCGTCGATTCCGGCGCGGTGATGATCGACAATTCCAGCGCGTTCCGGATGCGGGAGGATGTGCCGCTGGTGGTGCCGGAAGTCAATCCGGAAGACATCGCCGGCCATCACGGCATCATCGCCAACCCGAACTGCACGACGATCATCATGCTGGTGGCGGTCGCGCCGCTGCATCGGGCCAGAGGCTTGAAGCGGCTGGTGGCGGCGACCTATCAGGCGACCAGCGGCGCCGGCGCCAAGGGGATGGCCGAGCTGGAGCTGCAGACCCGGCAGTTGTTGAACGGCGAACCGATCGCGCCGAAAGCGTTTGCACATCGCATCGGCTTCAACCTGATCCCGCATATCGACGTTTTCAATGAGAACGGTTATACCAAGGAAGAGCTTAAAATGCTCAATGAAAGCCGGAAAATGCTTCATCTGCCGACGCTGAAAGTCTCCTGCACCTGCGTGCGGGTGCCGATTTTCCGGGCTCATTCCGAAGCGTTGAATCTGGAATTCGAGCGTGAAATTACCCCGGAAGAGGCGCGGGAAATTCTGCGCGGCGCGCCGGGGGTCAAGCTGGTCGACGATCCGGCCAACCGGTGCTATCCGATGCCGGTCGACGCCAGTGAGCAGTACGACGTGCTGGTCGGACGGATTCGCCAGGATATTTCGCGGGACGACAAGCGCGGGCTGGATATTTTCGTCAGTGGCGACCAGGTGCTGAAGGGTGCTGCGCTGAACGCGGTTCAGATTGCGGAATTGTTGTAAGAAGCGTTGAAGTTTGCAGAGATTCGGCGTCCGGTTGCCCGGTGGGCGGCTTGGCGCCGTTTTTGCTTTTCCGGATATTTCAGAAGGGCCGAGAGGGCCCGCGCCATCCCAAAAATAGAGGAGGAAAGTGGCTATGAGCAGTGAAAAGAAAACGAAAAAACGTTGGTTGTGGAAGATCGTCGGCGGGGTGGTCGTGCTGTTGGTGGTCCTCATTGTCGTCGTTCTTATTTTTCTGAATTCGATCATCGCCGGCGCGGTTCGTACCGTCGGCGGCAAAGCGACCGGCACCCGGGTGGGGGTTGACAGCATTCAGCTGTCGGTATTCGGCGGCAGCCTGGCCATCAAAGAGTTGCAGGTCGCCAATCCGGATGGATTCCAGATGCCGGATGCGTTGGGATTTACTGCGCTCAATGTGAAGCTGCAGATCGGTTCGGTGATGTCCGATAAGATCATCGTCGATCTGGTGGAAATTTCCGGGTTGAATATCGACTATGAATTGACGGTCAACGGCAGCAATCTGGGCATGATCCAGAAAAACATCGAGAAATTCGTCGCGGAAGTCGCCCCGCCGAAAGATCAGCCGGCGGCGCCGGAACCGGAAGGGAAGACGAAACAGGTGGTCATCCGGAAACTGATCGTCCAGGATGGCTCTCTGACCCTGGCGAATAAAATGCTGGGGCAGAATATCAAGATCGCCCTGCCGAAAATCGAAATGGACAATCTGGGCGAAGGGCGCAATTATCCGGAGATGATTGCCCAGTTCTTCAATGAATTGCTGCTCAACATCAGCCGGATCATCACCAATGCGAAATTGCCGGATTTCGATGTCGAAGCCTTTCAGAACAATTTGACCGCCAATTTGAACGAAGCGTTTCAAGGCGTGGGCAAATCGCTGAATGATGTCCGAGAATCGGTGGAAGGCGTCGGTGATTCGGTTCGCGAGGGATTGGATAAATTGTTCAGTAAGCCGAAAAATCAGTAAGGAGGGAAGAGAAATGAACTGGAAGTGTTGGTTGGCGGCAGGAATTGCTTTGACGGCGCCGCTGGCGCCGGCGGAAGTAAGATTGCCGGCATTGTTCTCCGATCACATGGTGCTGCAGCGGGAACGGCCCTGTCCGGTCTGGGGCTGGGCCGATCCGGGCGAAACGGTGACGGTGACGGTGAAAATGTCGAAGCCGGACCAGGCGGACGCAACCGTTTCGACTGTCGCCGATGAAGCGGGCCAATGGCGCGTGACGCTGCCGGCGATGGCGGCCGGTGGTCCGCTGACTCTGACGGTGGAGGGCGGGAACCGTCTCGAATTGTCGGATGTCCTGGTCGGCGAAGTATGGCTCTGCTCCGGGCAGTCCAATATGGAGTGGCGCACGGTGGCCAGCGTCGACGGCAATGCGGAAGTCGCCGCGGCCGACCACCCGCAGATCCGTCTGTTCAAGGTGCCTTACAAAATGAGCGGCACGCCGTTCGACGATGTGGAATCGGCCTGGGAGGTGTGTTCGCCGGAGACGGTCGGTCCTTTTTCGGCGGTCGGTTATTTCTTCGGCCGGGATTTGCAGAAGGAGTTGCAGGTGCCGGTCGGTTTGATCAGTTCCCACTGGGGCGGTACCGGGATTGACCCCTGGACGTCGCCGGAAGGGTTCGCGATGGTTGACGGCAATGCGGATATTCTGGACCTGATTGCCGCCAAGACGCCCGGTTCGCCGCGGCAGCGCGAATTGCTGACCCGGACGCTGGCGGAACAGGCCGCCTGGCTGGAAAAAAACCGGAAGGCGCTGGCAGACGGCATGATGCCGGAACCGCCGCCGGCTTATCCGGAGGAATTGAAACCGTTTCAGCAGGAAGGGCATCCCTGGCAGCCGACGGTGCTTTACAATGCGATGATCCGTCCGTTGGCGCCTTTTGCGCTGCGTGGCGTACTCTGGTATCAGGGCGAAGCGAACATCCGGCCGGACAACGCCTATTACCGAGGGCGGATGGCTTCGCTGATCGGCGGCTGGCGCAAGGTGTTTGAAAATGCCGATCTGCCGATTTATTTCGTCCAGTTGGCCCCGTACAACTATGGCGGCTCGCCTTACAATTTGCCGGATATGTGGGAGACGCAGCAGGAATTCGCCGATGCCGAGCCGCGGGCCCATATGGTGGTCATCAACGATGTCGGCAATGTCAACGATATCCACCCGACCGACAAGCAAACCGTCGGTTTCCGCCTGTTCAAGCAGGCGATGCAGTACGAGTACGGCCAGAAGGACGCCGGTTACGATTTCCCGCGTTACGATTCCCATCGGATCGACGGCGACAGGGTGATCGTTTCCTTCCGGGGCGCCAAGTCGCTCCGGACCGCCGACGGCAAGGCGCCGGACTGGTTCGAGATTGCCGGCAAGAATGGCTTGTTCTATCCGGCGGAAGCGGTGATCGACGGCACCGATATCGTGCTGTCCGCCCCGGAAGTCAATGCGCCGGTGATGGTGCGTTTCGCCTGGAGCATGCTGGCGGAGCCGAATTTGCGGGACGAGGAAGGTCTGCCGTGCGGCGCTTTCCGGGCCGGTTCGCTGCCGGAACGCGGCGAACTGGATGATTTGGTGCCGGAGGCGAAACAGTTCGAGCTGGTTTATAAACTCAATCCGCTGGACAGCGTGATGATGGACGGCAACCGCGCCATCCGCTATGAGTTGGACCGCCATGCGGCGCTGGCCGGGCGTCAGCTGAAACGAGTCGGTTATTTCGTCCAGTTGGTCGATGAAGCCGGCACCATGCGGTATCTCTGGGTGAGCCTGAAACCGTTCACCGATGATCTGGCGAAGATCGGGGTGCCCACCGCGGCGAGCGGCGCGTTTTTCCAGACCTTTGTCGAAGATTTGCAGGTCGCTTCCAATGTGCCGGGCGTGCCCGCCGGCGCGATCGCCCGCGGCAATATCGAATTCTGGCCGGCCAATTACGGCATGCCCAATGCGGCCAAAGTGCCGGGCGCGTCGAATGAATCGTACGATTTCGGCGATGAGAGCTCCGGCAGCGCGCCGGGATACGGCTCGATGCAACTGCACGACTACCAGGCCGGCAAAACGCTTTTCGCCTATAACAACTGGGGCGCCGGCATCGGTTGCGACATCGGGATCGGTTCCCGGCCGGAGGGGCATCCTGACTGGACTTTTTCCGGCAGCGGCAAAACGCTGAAGCTGGCTTCGATTCTGGTGTTGGCCGAATTGGAACCGGCGGAATAATTTCATTGAAGCATCTGCCTCCGGAAGTTCCGGAGGCAGCTTTCTTTTGCGAACAGGAATGATTTGCGAATCCGATGGACCACTCCCCTGAAATCACGAACTGTGAAGTGCTGGCGCCGGCCGGTTCCTTTGAATCGCTGGCGGCGGCATTGCGGTCCGGCGCCGATGCGGTCTACTTCGGCGTCGGCGAGCTGAATATGCGCTCCCGGTCGACGGCCAACTTCCGGATGGCCGACCTGCCGAAGGTGGTCCGCCTCTGCCGCCGGTGCGGCGCGCGGGCTTACCTGACGCTGAACATCGTCGTTTACGATGCGGAACTGCCGTTGATCCGGCAGTTGTGCGACGCGGCGCTGGCGGCCGGAGTCGATGCCGTCATCGCCGCCGACTGGAGCGTCATTGAATACGCCGCCGCCATCGGGCTCGGCGTGCACGTTTCCGTCCAGGCCAACGTCAGCAATCTGGCGGCGTTGCGTTTTTATGCGCGTTATGCCGAGCTGGTGGTATTGGCCCGGGAGCTGCCATTGTCCCGGATTGCCGAAATCGCCGCGGCAATCCGGCGCGAGAACATTGCCGGCCCGGGCGGCCGGCGCCTGAGGCTGGAAGTGTTTGCCCACGGCGCCTTGTGCGTGGCGGTTTCCGGGCGTTGTTACATGAGTCTGGCGGCCTATCAGGCATCGGCCAACCGCGGCGGCTGTTTCCAGAACTGCCGGCGGCGTTACCGGGTGACCGACCTGGATTCCGGCAGCGAGTTGGAGCTGGCCGGGGAATACGTCATGTCGCCGAAGGATCTCTGCACGATCCGCTTCGTCGACCGGCTGCTGGAGGCCGGTGTGGACGTCTTGAAGCTGGAAGGCCGCGGCCGTTCGGCCGATTACGTGGCGACGGTGACCGGTTGTTATCGGCAGGCGGTGGATCTGGTGGCGGCCGGCCGGTTCGGGCCGGAAGCGGTGACCGCTTTGGAGAACCGGCTGGAGACGGTGTTCAACCGCGGCTTCTGGTATGGCGGCTATTACCTGGGGGAGCCGCTGGCGCAGTGGAGTCCGGGCGGCGGCAATCAGGTGGCATATCTCAAAACGCAGGTTGGGGCGGTGATTCGTTACTTCAACCGCCTCGGCGTGGCGGAATTGGAATTGTCTGCTGCTGCGCTGCACTGCGGCGACCGGCTGCTGGTCACCGGGCCGACCACCGGCGCCATGGAGTTCGTCGTTTCGGAAATCCGGCAGGATGATATCCGGCGGGACGACGCGCCGAAGGGGACGGTTTGCTCGGTGCCGGTGCCGTCGAAAGTTCGGCCGCACGACCGGGTTTACCGGTTGAGCCGCCGTCGTTTCGGTGAAGAAGGAGGGGAAAGCTGAAGCGGGAAATTTTTAGATAAATGCTTATTTAGACGTAAAAGTTATGGTATTTTGTGGCATTATTGTCTAATAAAGCGTAAAAAAATTTGTTTGGAACCTTTTTTTTTGCCAAAAGAAGGTTACATTATCGATTGTATTGTTTGGGTTAACCGGTTAATTTTTTTTAGGAAACAACACAGCAATTATGAGAGACTTACAAAGTTGTAGCGGTTTCATGGGGGCGTTGACGCCCTCGGCAACGCTGGCGATCAGTGCGAAAGCCAAGGCGATGAAAGCGGACGGAATTGATGTCTGCAGCATGTCGGCGGGAGAGCCCGATTTCGATACGCCGGAAGTGATCAAGGAAGCCTGTATCGCCGCTTTGAAAGCCGGGAAAGTCGGTTATACGCCGGCCAGCGGCTTGTTGGAGCTGAAGCAGGCGATTGTCAAAAAATTCCGCGAAGACAACCAGGTCGAAACCACCACCGGCCAGGTGGTCATCGCGCCGGGCGCCAAATTTTCGGTGTTCAGTGCGGTGGCGGCGCTCTGCGGGCCCGGCGACGAAGTGATCATCCCGGCGCCGTACTGGCTGAGCTATCCGGAGATTGTCAAGGCCAGCGGTGCCAGGTTGGTAGCGGTTGAAACGTCGGCCGACGACAATTATGAATTGGATCCGGCCGCGTTCGAAGCGGCGATTACCGATAAAACCCGACTGTTGATTTTGAATACGCCGTCCAATCCGACCGGCGCGGTTTACCGGCCGGAAACCTTGCGGGCGATCGCGGCGGTGGCGGTGCGTCACAATGTGATGGTGCTGGCCGATGAAATTTATGAGAAATTGATTTACGATCCGGAATTTCCGCATGTCAGCATCGCTTCGCTGAGCCCGGAAATCGCCGATTTGACCGTCACGGTCAACGGGTTCAGCAAAACCTACGCGATGACCGGCTGGCGGTTGGGCTATCTGACCGCGCCGGCCTGGCTGACCAAACGGATTGTCGCGCTGCAGAGTCATTCGACGAGCAATCCGACGACCTTCGCCCAGTACGGCGCGTTGGTGGCGTTCGACCAGGCCAAGGCGGATGTCGAGCGGATGCGCCGGGCGTTTGCCGAGCGCCGTGATCTGATCTATTCATTGATCAGTGCGATTCCGGGTGTCAAATGCGTGCGGCCGCAGGGAGCGTTTTACATTTTCTGCGACATTTCTTCGTTCGGGCTGGGGTCGGAGGAATTTTGCACGCGGCTGCTCGAGGAGGAACTGCTGGCGGTGGTGCCGTGCTGGTCGTTCGGCGCCGAGGGGCACATCCGGTTGTCCTATGCCTGTTCGGAAGAGAACATCCGGAAAGCGTGCAGCCGTTTGGCCGCTTTCTGCGCAAATTTGTCGGCCCGTAACTAGCAGGTGAATGGCATGCGCGGTTGGTTGAGAATCGGTCTATGCGGCGGTATGCTGGCCGCGCTGTCGGCCGGCTGCCGGACCGAGACGGCGGAAACGGCGAAAACGCCGGAATATACCGGGATCGCCTCCATGCCGGAAGCGGAGGCCGTCGCGATCGGCCGTCGTTGCGGGGAAAACCTTTTGGAAGCGGTCAGAACGCGTGATTATGAGCGCGCCTGCGCCGATTTGGCGCCGGAGTTGACCGCCAAAGTCTCTGAGCAGGTTTTTTCCGATTTCTGTCGGATGCTGGTCGGCAGCGGAGAGTTGACCGGCTACGAGTATCTGACTATGCTGGAACAGCCGCCGATGCGGTTATTCCTCTGGAAGCTTACGTTGCAGGGGCAGCCGGAGGATGGGGCCGGACCGGCGGAAGTGGTGACGGTGAATACTCTTTTCCGGGTGCTTGTCGGAAAATTGGATGACAAATATGTGATCCTGTTTTTTGGCGTGAATTGAAGCCGGGTTCGAAATGAAAACGGATCCGGCGGCAGTTTGCCGGGAAAAATGTTTCCAAACAGGGGCATCGTTGATTCAACGAAGTTCTTTTTGAAGGAGAGTACGGGGAGAGAACGTGAACGAGAGAGTTGGGAAGCTGAAGTTTACGTTAATTGCGTTACAAAACAAGGAGAATGTGTCGTGAAAGCTTTGACGGAAAAACAGAAAAATATTCTCGATTTCATTGAGGATTTTCTGGAGAAAGAAGGAATGTCGCCGACGGTCTACGAGATCGCCGAACATTTTGACATCAAAACTTCAACGGTTTTTGCCCATCTGAAAGCACTGCAGCGCAAGAATCAATTGTCCCGCAGTTCCAAAGCGCGCAGCATCAGCTTGAGCCAGACCAGGCGTCCGATCAAGCATATGTCTTTCGTGCTGCCGATTCCGCTGCTGGGCCGGATCAATGCCGGTTTGCCGGCGGACAACCTGGAATTCAAGGAAGGCGAAGTGTTCGTCGACGCCGCCCTGGTGGACCGGGCGGACCATGACAAGCTTTTCGCATTGCGGGTGGCCGGAGAGAGCATGCGCGATCTGGGGATTTACGAAGACGACATTGTCATCGTCAAGCAGACCGAAAACATTCGTCCGGGCGATATCGTTGTCGGCATGGTCGACAACGAGACGACGATCAAGAGTTATTTCCCGCTGCGGGGCGGACGGGTGGAATTGCGCCCGGCCAATCCGGATTTCTCCACCCAGGTCTATCCCGCGTCCCAAATCAAGATTCAGGGCAAGGTTATTTTCCTGCAGCGTGAATATTGAAGACGCGCCGGGGAAATTGAGATTGACCCGGAAACTTGAACGAATTGGTTGAATCAGGCATGAGTCCGGTCGTGGACCGGACTCATGCTTTTTTTATTATCAAGGAGAGGCGGTCATGGTTGAAATGACCGTTGCAGTTTCGCATTCTCCCCCGGGGGGAGGGAGGAGCGGCTGGCCTGGGTGATTTCCTGCCGAGTTCTCAACAGGGTGGAGTTTCTCCTGGAAGGCGGTTCCTTCTTTGGGGGAAGGTTCCCGGAAGTTTTAGGCAAACTTTTGCCGGGCTTATCTGGGGGGCTTGCAGGTGAAAGGTTTCAAAAAAAATTTCCATTTTTTGCTTTGGCTATTGACATTTGGAAAATTTTTTGCTATTATTTCTAATAAGAGGACGTTCCGGAACAGTTTAGCATGGTTTGAAACGGTAAACAGTTGCCTTTGTATTTGCCGTTGCAGCGGCGGAAAATGTCTGAATCGACTAACTCCAGGGAAAAAATGAGAAGTCGAAAAAAAATCACATTGGTTGAATTGTTGATATTGTACCGGCAACTAACTAACTTGCATATAAAACAGTCTTGGAATGGAATAATTTCTTGATTCGTTCCGGTTGTTCAGCTATCATTTCCATATGTTGCTTGGCATGTTCGGTTATTTTTCCTTTGGCGCGTCCCAAGGGCTTGTTGTTCAGATTTGATTTCAAGTCGCGGTTGAGATATTCATCCGGGTTCAGGTCGGGACTGTAGCTCGGCAAGAAAAATAACTTGATGAAAGCCGCGTTTTCCTGCAGAAAGCCAGTCAACGTTTTGCTGTGGTGAACCCGCAGGTTATCCAGAATCAAATACACTTTCCGCTCATTTTGACGAATCAGACGTTCCATGAATTGGATCAGGAGTTGAGCCGTCATCGTTTCGCTGTAAAACATGAAATGAGTTTTCCCCTGGTTGGTAATCGCGCTGATCATATTAACTTTTTCGCGTACCGGATTGACTGCTTGCACCGGAGTGTTGCCTTTCGGCGCATAACTGCGGCCCTTGGCCTCGTCATTGCGAATTCCTGTTTCATCCCCCCAAAAGATATCCGCGTCTTCTGATTTTGCCAGCTTTTTGATTCGGGGATACTCCTCAATCAGCCATTTTTGAACGTGCGCCTCATTGCGCTGATAAGCTTTCTTAACTGGTTTTTGCGGCGTAAATCCCCAGCGTTTCAAGTACTCCCCCATGGTTCGGACTGGTATTTCGATTCCAAAGGAAATCTTGATGTGCAACCGTACCGCCTGACGAGTCCAGAGCGCAAATGGCAATTTTAACTGATCCGGACAATGGTCGACCAAATCTTTCCGTATCTTACTCTCTTCATGCGGAAGCAGACGGCGTCCAAAGCCGACTGGACGACCGCATTTCTTTACTTTCAAAGCAGACAAGCCGCTTTTTTTCCACTTGCTTATCCACTTGCCCACCGTGTTGCGGTGCGCTCCGACGATTTTTCCGATTTCCGTACAATTATTACATTTGCCGCTTTGATACAATCTCACGGCCTGCTTGCGCCGCTCTTCAAGAGCGACCTTATCGAGTTTTCGGGCATCTTGAGTTTCCATGATGATAATATACACCATCAAGCAAATATTGCACGTATGTTAATTGCCGAATCTATAGTGATTGCTGTTATCATAATTCTTGCCGGTATGCTGCTGCCGGTGCCGGGCAAAACAAAGACCAAAGCGATGTCGATCGACTGCACCGGCAATCTCAAGCCGCTAGGGCATCCAGCCTGCCGGAATGAGTGTTTCAGCCTGGATTTTCCGAGGGAAAAAAATTTTTTCAGAGAATTTTCTCGTTCAAAAACGATGGAAAGGCAAAAAAATTTCCGGTTTTTTATTTTAGGTATTGACATTCGGAAAATTTTTTGCTATAATTATTATAGATTCCGTTCCGGAACAGTTAAGTCTTGGTTGAATTCTGTCGCTTGATTGGAATTGTGCCGATTGCTGCCGGAACCGATTTGATTGGCTGAAAATGAAAAGGCTTCGCCAACACCGGCGAAAAATGTTCAAAACAACCAAAGTAAGGAAAAAAATGAAACACAACATGAAATTCACACTGATTGAATTGCTGGTCGTGATTGCGATTATTGCGATTCTTGCCAGCATGCTGCTGCCGGCGCTGGGCAAAGCCAAAGCCAAAGCGGTGTCGATCAAATGCACCAGCAACCTCAAACAATTGGCTCTGGCCACCAATATGTATGCCAACGATAACAATGATTCGGCGCCGCTCGCCGTCATCTATTACGGTTGGGGATCCGACACCGGCTGGTTTGCCCCACTGGCGGAATACATGGGCGTCAAGCTTGTTGCCTGGAGTGATTTCAAGCAAGGCGATCACGCCGCGATGGAGTGCCCGAGTTATTCCGGCGACAAGACCTACAATACCTATGGCTTGAACATGTGGATCGGCGGCTGTATCAATGAGGACGGTTCGGCGACCGACTTCGTGCCGTGCAAGCTCTCCAATGTCAAAAATTCCGGCCAGGCCCTGCTGATGACCGATACCCACAACGGCTATGGCTGGATTGGCCAATGGGGCGAGATGGAGTGGATGTGTCCGGATGAAGCATTCCGTCACAGCAATTATCTCAACGCCTCCTTTGCGGACGGACACTGTGAGTCGCTTTCCGTCCGGCAGCCGACGGACGATGCCTGGCAGCGCGTATGGGATCTGTGCTATTACCCGGTGAAAGGCGAGGCGATTCCGTAGAGCTCCGCCAATTCTCTTGCCATAAAAAATGATGACGTACTCCGGAAGCGGACGGCTCCGCTCCCGGAATATTGATTGTATCAAGCTGACAAACCTTTGGAACGGAATGGTGATTCATGACTTATGAAAAGAAGATTTTCGCACTCGTCTCTTTGCTGCTGGGCTGGGCGGTGGCCGCCGAGGTCGTTACGGTGGACCGGGGCGGACAGACATTTTATCAATTGTCCAATGAATATTTGACGGTACTCATCAATCCGAATTACGGCGGCCGGGTGGAGCAGTTTTGTCAGAATGGCCGCGGCAATCTGGTTGAAGCCCGCGGCGACGATGTGGCGCCGGGCGGCAGCGGGATCGGCCAGGAGCGGCTGCGTTGCGGCGGTGCCGCCATCGACCTCACTTCCAAAGCGAAATGGCAGGTCGTTGCCAGCGGCGATAACGGCGGGGGCAGTTTCGTGACGCTGGAAAACGGCGATTCGCCGCTGCATCTGGTCAAAACTTATACGCTGAAGGATCATACGGCCAGTTTGCAGGTGGATTATGCGATCGACAATCCCGGCAAGGAGGATTTCTTCGGTGCGCTCTGGTTTATTACCGTACCGTTCCCGGAAGGGACCGGAAACATCCGTTATCTTTATCCGTTTGCCGAGCATGCTTTCTGGCCGGACTTCGTTTCCGGCCGGACGACGCAGCAAGCGGTCAACTGGCCGGAAACGAGCGGCGACATCACCGTCAACAACGCGGTGGCCGGCTGGGCGGCGGCGCTGAACGATGCCGGCGACGGCATTCTGCTGGAGACCAGCTATCCGGATTTGCGCAGTTTCTACAACTGGCTGCCCGGCGAAACGGTCAACCAGCCGACTTTGGAATATTTGACTGCGGAGTTGAAAATCCGTCCGCTGGCGATGGGACAGGCGATGATTCAGGCCCGTCCGGAGCGGGAGGACCCGCTGTTCGACTTCATCTTCCGGACCTCCTACACGGTCACGCCGCTGTATGGCTGCCGGTCCGTCGAGGCGGCCGACAACCACATCGCCGCGGCGATGACGCGGGAAAATGGCCGTTTGAAGGCGACGCTGTGGAGCGATCGCGATTACGGCGACGTCAGGGTTCGCTGCGGCGGCGGGATGCGGAAGGTCGCTTTGAAGGCATTGCAGGAGGTTGACGTGGAATTTCCGCTGCCGGACGATGAACCGCTCGTCACGCTGGAGTTGACTGGTGAAAACGGTCGGAAAATCGCCGCGTTGACCAGGAGCTTTGACGAGAAACTCCGCCCGGAACCGGCGGCGGAGAAAAATAAGATTTTCGCCTATGCACCGGCGTATGCCGAATTTTTTACTGATTTTTCAAAGGAAATTATCCGTTGGAATGCCGATGCGGCGGAAAAAACCCGCCTGCTGCTGTTTGCGACCGCCTGGAGCCATCATGACAGTGCCGAACTGACGAAGCGCGGCAACTTCGACTTTGAGTTGGTGGAAGTCGCTTATCCGCATCAGCTTGCTTTCGATGCCGGCGACAACCGCAGTTGGGTGGCGCCGGAGCCGGTCAGCTATGCCCGGAGCGTGATCGAGAACGATTATGACGCCATCATGATTTCGTCGGCGATCCGCTGGGAGGTGCTGCCGGAGGAGGTGCGGGAAAAAATCGGGGCGAAGGTGGAAGCGGGCGCCGGACTGGTTTACGTCAATCCGCCTTACGGCATCGAATCGACCGGTCTGGCGTTGCGTTACAACGAAGCGGAGACGGTCAAACTTAATCGGGCGGTGCCTTATGACAAGCTCAATGCGCTCCCGGCCGGTGACGACCGGACGGCGATGCCGCTGAAGGTCTACGACTGCGGCGCGGGGAAGGTGATTTCGGTCGATTATGTCCTGAACCAGAATCCGATGGAATGGATGATTGACAGCTACGGGATGATTCCGAATCCCGATTTCGAACTGGGGTGTCCGTTCAACTATTACGATTATCATTTCTCGCAGATTCTGCGTGCCATCCGGCTGGCGGCGCAAACGGCTCTGCCGGCTGAAATCACCGGCCTGACCGCCGGGGAAAGTCAACTGACCTTGGCGGTCACGGCGGTCGCCGCCGCCGAGGGAACGGTGACGCTGGAAGTCCGGGACAAATACGGCGAAGTGGTCGACCGCGCCGAATCGGAAGCGGCGCTGCAGACCGGCCGCAACGAATTGCCGCTGGCGCTGCCGCTGGAAAAGATGACGCTGGACGGCGATTACTTTTACAACGTTTTTCTGAAAGTCGACGGCCATACCGCCGACTGGTATACCGTCGTGCAGAACCGGCCGGCCGACTGCGCGCTGGAACAGTTGTCGCTGGCGCGGAAAACCTTTCAGGCCGGCGAACCGGTGGCCGGGACGATACGGCTGCGCGGAAACCTGGACGGGGCGGAGCTCGTCATGGTCGTCAGGGACATTTACGACCGGGTGCTCTACCGCCGGACGCTGACCGGTCTGCAGCCGGAAATGCCGTTTGCCGCCACGTTGGAAACGCCGCCGCAAACCAACCTGAGCACGGTCGAGGCGGCCTTGTTCAAAGACGGCCGGCAGTTGGACCGGGCGGAAACGTTCTGGACGACGAAACTGCCGCCGCGCTCCGGGTTGACCTTCACCAGTTGGGGAGCCTGTTCGAATTATTTCGCCGACGATTATTACCGGGTGCTGGCGGAGACGGGATTCGACGAGACGGTCGGCTACCACGCCGAGTATGCCAATCTGGCGCTGCAGCGGACCGCCGCGGAAGCGGCGCTGCGCAACGATGTCAATTATGTGGCGCTCGGCATCGGCACCATCCTCGGCTGGATCGGCGAAGAGCGCCCGGAATCGACCAGCCGTCCGACTTGCCTGAGCAATCCGGCGTATTTGCAGGAGTTGCGCGATACCGCCGAAACCGTCGCCGCCAATTTGGCCGATTACAGTCCGAACCTTTACTTTATCGGCGACGAGTGTTCGTTGTTCCACTGGGATCTGCCGCATGATTACTGCCAGTCGCAGTGGTGCCTGGCGGCTTTTCGCCGCTGGCTGCAGGATCGCTACGCTTCTCTGGACGAGTTGAACGCCGCCTGGCGGACCGATTTTGCTGCCTGGGAGGACGTGAAGCCCGACACCGCGGCCGAAGCGATCGAAAAACAACGGTTCGCGTCGTTTATAGACCACCGCCATTTCATGTTCACGACGGTCACCGGGGCGATCAAAGCGGAATACGACGGGATGAAAGCCGGCGATCCGCAGGGCAATCTGGCGATTTCCGGCATGGTGTTGACCAACTTGTACACCGGCTTCGACTGGCACGAAGCGTTGAAGTATCTGACCCGCGCCGTGGCCTACGATCAGCCGAACACCGGCGTCGACGACGTGCTGCGCAGTTTCGCCCGGCCGGGCACCGGCCTGGGGGACTGGACCGGTTACAATATGCCGGTCCGGGATATCCGGGAAAAGACCTACCGGGAGATTCTGGCCGGTCTGCGGGCCAACGGCAATTGGGCCAACGGCTATTTCATGCGTCACGGCGACCTGAAGCTGAACCATTACGGCGAACAGCTCCGGGATATGATCTTTGAAATCAAGCAGTCCGGTCTCGATGTCATCACCGAACCGGCCAACCGGGAGCCTTCGCCGTTTGCGCTCTATTTCTCGATTCCGGCGATGCTGACCAGCGACGCCTCCGATTTTCTCGGCTACATCGTCGCCGACAAGCGGAACTATCACCGCAATTTCGGCGGCTGGACCGCCGTGCTGGGCAACCTCGGTTACCAGGGGCCGCTGGTGGTCGGGCCGGAAGAACTGCCGAAGCTTGATCCGGTAATATCGCCGTATCTGATTCTGCCGCTGGCGCAGGCGATGAGCGATGCCGACATCGAAGCGATCGAACGTTATGTCGCTGCCGGCGGCAGGTTGATTGCCGATGTGCTGCCGGGCGGCTGCTACGACAACGGCACGGTGCGGCAGAACAATCCGTTCCGGGAAATTTTCGGCGTCGATGCGAAGTTCCGCAGCGGGTTCGGCGGTCAGCCGGGCGAGTTGCTGGCCGTCGATGGCCGGGAAGTGGAAATCGAACTTGGCGACCCGGCCGTCACGGTGACCGGCGGCCGGCCGCTGTTCGCCGCCGACCGGCGGATCATGATCGGCAGGGATGGCCACCTGCTGTTGAATTTTCTGCCGAACCGTTACGGACGGATTCGTACCAGGGACGCTTTGGCCGAACCGGTATTGGCGCTGTTCCGGACGGCGTTCAAGGCCGCCGGGGTGGCGGATGAGTGGCAACTGCAGTTGCCGGCGGCGGCCGAGGCCGGCCGTTACCGGCGGGGCGACTGCCGCTTTGTCGGGATGACCCGGATGGCGGCCGGCAAAGAGGAAAAGAAAGACGCCGTATTGCAGTTCGAACGGCCGTATTATATCTACGATCTGCTGGAACGGCGGTTGCTCGCCCGGTCCGACCGCCTCGAAACGGCGTTGGAATCGTACGGCGTGCGGCTGCTGGCGCTGCTGCCGGAGCCGACGCAGCCGTATTCGCTGCATTTGGAGCGGGACGGGCGGTTGCTGAAGGTCAGAATCGGCGGTTCGGAGGCGGATGGAATTTTCCGGCTGGAGGTCTATCGTCCGGATGGAACGCTGTTCAAACCGGCGACCGGCAACCATTTCGGCGCCGGTTCTGCCGGGATCGAAATCATCGTCGATGACGGAATCGAACCGCATCCGGGTGAATGGCGGGTACGGGTCATCAATCTGCTGGATGATCAGGTGACGGAGCGGAGCATCCGGTGGTAGAAAATTTTGGCCGGACCGGGGAAATTTTCCCGGTCCGGCGGGGAAAGCCGGCGTTGTTTGCCGGCCGGAATGGGAAAAAGGCAGGAAATCTGGGTATTCTGACAGAATTTATTCATGAAATTCTGTTTTTTTCGGTTTCGGGGATTGACTTTCAGTAATTTTTTTGCTATTATTCCTACAAAAGGACGTTCCGGAACAGTTAAGTTGAGGTTGAACTCTTATGGATGTTCTCGAGAAAGACGTTGCCGCGCCGATGGCCGAGCAGCTTTATGATGTACTGGTTCAACGCATTGCTGCCGGGCACTATCCGCCCGGCGGGAAGCTGGACAGCGTCCGCGCGCTGCGCAATGAGTTCAAAGTCAGCAACACGGTGGTGATGCAGACGCTGGATTTGCTGGAGAGAGACCAACTGGTGGTCCGACTGCCGGCCAAGGGCATCTTCATCAGCCGGAAAAATACCGTCGCCACCAGGCCGCTGCGGGTGATTCTGGTCTTTCCGGAGCCGGCCATTTCGCCGGAGGTGCTGACGCTGAGCGATTGGTACACCAATGCGGATATCTACCGGGGCATGCTGGACACCGGTTTTTTGAACAATACGAGTATTCATCTGGAATATTTCCCGGAAACGGCGGATTCGATGGAGCTGAACAGTCAGTTGCAGCGGCTGGCCGGCTATGACGCGGCGGTCTTTTACGGTGATCAGTGTCACCATCTGCGGCTGCTGGCCCGTTGTGAAGTGCCGATTATCGCGGTGGTCCAGTGGGGGCGTCCGGCCAGACGCTACGGCGAGGAGTTGAAAGTGGGCTTCAGCGATGCCGAGACGATCCGCTGCCTGGTCGACTATCTGAAGCAGCGCGACTACCGCCGTTGCGGCTGCATCATCGTGCCGGGGATGGAGGATGACATCGCCTTTTTCGGCTGGCGCGCTGCCGAGTATCGCCGGTTGGGCCGGGCGGCCGGGCTGGCGATGCCGGAGTCGGCGGTGCTGGCGTTGGGCCTGAATCCGGCCGACGCCGAAGAGCGGATCATGGCGTTTTTGCGTCGGGAGCAGCCGGATTTTGTCTTTTTCAACGGCGACAAGCTGGAACTGCTGTACAATGCGCTGGCCCGCCTGCACCTGCTGCCCGGCCGGGATCTGGATTTCATCTATATCGGCACGACGCCGATCTGCCCGATGTGCACTCATGTCGAACCGCCTTTTGTGCAGATCGGCCGGCGGATCATCGCCGAGGTGGTCAACTGCCGCCGCCAGCATCGGCCGCTGCCGAAAGAGCCGGTTTTTTTGAAGTCACGAATCATCGGCGGCAGTTCCACCGGTGTTTGAACGGCAGTGCCGAAACAGGAAAGGGAGAAAAATGAGACGGAAATTTACACTTGTCGAATTGCTGGTGGTGATTGCGATCATTTCGATCCTGGCCGGTTTGCTGCTGCCGGTGGTGGGAAAGGCGCGGGGGAAGGCGATGACGATCAAATGTACCGGCAACAGCAAACAACTGGTCGCCGCTACGGCGATGTACGCCATCGACAACAAGGATTATCCGCCGCTGGCCTTCACCAGTTACAGTTGGGGCGGCGAAGCCGAATGGATTTATGGATTGATGGCCTATGTCGGGGTGAAGCGGGTGCCGCTTGACGAATATCGCCAGGGAGATTACGGCGTGCTCGAGTGTCCGGATTATTTCGGAGAAGTTCAACCGTACAGTTACGGCATGAACGCCTGGTTCGGCGGCAAATGGGATGGCGACGCCCATACGATGGAAGATGTGACCGGCGGCGCCTTCCGGCCCTGCCGGACCAGCAGCATCGGCAATCCGAGCCGGCTGGCGGCATATGCCGACGTGCAGCAGAACGGCTATATCGGGCAATGGGAATTCATGGCGGAGACGATTCCGTCGGAAGCCTTCCGGCATGACCGGCGGCTGAATATCGCCTGTGTGGACGGGCATGTCGAACCGTTCAGCTACGACCAGGGAGAGGGGGTGGACCCGCTGCACGTCCTGCAGGGCGAGTATTGCTTCCCGATGATCGCCGGAAAGGAAATCGACTGGTGAGCCGCCATTGCGGTTTTATAAAGAATATCGACGGGATTTCCAAAATAAAAAACACCGGAAAACAAGGAGAAAGACCATGAGAACGAAATTTACGTTGATTGAACTGTTGGTAGTGATTGCGATCATCGCCATTCTTGCCAGTATGCTGCTGCCGGCTCTGGGCAAGGCCAAAGCCAAGGCGGTGGCGATCAAATGTACCAGCAACCTCAAACAGACAGGGTTGGCGACCGTCATGTATGCCGGCGACGATAACGATTCCGCTCCGCTTGCCGTCATTTATTACAGTTGGGGATCGGATAGTGGTTGGTTTGATAAATTGGCGGATTATATGGGAGTCAGGATTGTCAACTGGGATGATTTCAAGCAGGGAGACCACGCCGCATTGGAATGTCCGAGCTACAACGGAGATCGGACCTACTACACATACGGGTTGAATATGTTTATTGGCGGCGGTATGGACGAAGACGGCACTCTTTCAAGTGATTTTCCACCGTGCAAACTCTCCAATGTGAAAAATCCCGCCCAGGCATTGTTGTTTACCGACACTCACAACGGTTACGGTTGGGTTGGCCAGTGGGGCGAGCGGGAATGGATGTGGCCGCTGGAAGCGTTCCGTCACGCCAGTTTTCTGAATGCCGTCTTTGCGGACGGCCACTGCGAGGGGATCTCGTATCGGCAGGCGATCGAACCGCAGCAGCGCCTGTATGACTTGTGCTATTATCCGGTGTACGGCCTTGATATTCCGTAAAGGTTCGAGGCCGATTCAACTTGGAAGCGTTGCGTGTGTCCGGCCCCTTCCGGGGCCGGGTTTTGTTTCGATATTTTCAGCGATGAAGAAAGAAGAACGAAGTAACTACTGAGACAATGTGATGAATAAAATTTTCTCTTTGACGGCGGTTTTCCTCCTGGCTGCCGGTTGGCTGGAGGGGGCGGTAACCCGTCTGGAAAAAGGCCAGCAGACTCTTTATCAATTATCCAATGATTATTTGTCCGCCGTCGTCAATCCGGCGGCCGGCGGCCGGGTGGAGAGCTTTCGCCAGCCGGGCAAAGCGAATTTGTTTTCACCCGGTTCGGAGGGAACGTCGCCCGGCGGCAGCGGCTTCGGGCTCGAACGGCTACGGGATCACGGCGTCACCGTCGATGCCGAACAGACTTCCGGCGCGGCCTGGCAGGTCGTCGACTTCGGAGACCGGGACGGCGGCAGTTTCATCACGCTGGAAAATGGCGATTCTCCGCTGCACCTGGTCAAAACCTACACCCTGCGGGAGGATGCCGCCAGCCTGGAGGTCGCTTATGCGGCCGACAACCCCGGCTCCCGGGACTTTCTCGGCAACCTCTGGTTCGTCACCGTGCCGTTCCCGGCCGGCACGACGTCGATGCGCTACTATTATCCGTTCGCGCAGCGTTCGAACTGGCCGGATTTCAGCGGCGGCGAAGCGGTGCTGGAGCCGCTCCGCTGGCCGGAGACGACCGGCGATATCGTCACCAATCAGCCGGCGGCCGGCTGGGCGGCGGCGCTGAACGACGCCGGCGACGGAGTGCTGTTGGAAGTCGATTACCCGGCTTTGCGCAATTTCTACAACTGGCTGCCGGCCGGCAACAACCAGGGTACGTTGGAATTTCTGACTTCCGATCTGAAAATCCGGCCGCTGGCGGAGGGCCGGGAGCTGGCACAGGCCCGGCCGGAACGGGAGGACCCGTTGTTCGACTTCATCTTCCGCTTCTCTTATTGTGTCACGCCGCTGTACGGCTGCCGGTCGGTGGAGGCGGCCGACAACCATATCGCCGCCGGTTTGAAGCGGGCGGACGGAAAACTGACGGCGGCGTTGCGGAGCGATCGCGATTACGGCGAAATTACGGTGCGCTGCGGCGAGGAAAGCCGGCGGATTACGCTGCCGGCATTGCGGGAGGTCGCAGTGGAATTGCCGTGCCCGGATGATGAGCCGGTCGTTTCTCTGGAGCTGACGGCGGCCGACGGCCGCCGAATCGCCGTTCTGACCAGAAGTTTCGATGCCGGCCACCGGCCGGCGCCGGTGGCGGAGAAGGACAAAATATTCACCTTCACGCCGGAATATGCCGCATTGTTCACCGATTTTCGGCGGGAAATCATCCGCTGGGACGCCGACGCGGCAGCGAAAACCAGATTGCTGCTGTTCGCCACCGCCTGGAGCCATCACGACAGCGCCGAGCTGACGGTGCGCGGCAACTTCGACCTCGAACTGGTCGAAGTCGCCTATCCGTTCTCGCTGGCGTTCGATATCAGTGACAACCGCAGTTGGATCGCGCCGGACCCGGCCGCCTATGCGCGGCAGGTGATCGACGCCGATTATGACGTCATCATGATTTCCTCGGCGATTCGCTGGGAAATCCTGCCGGACGAAGTCAAGGAAAAGATCAAGGCGAAAATTGAATCGGGCGTCGGTCTGGTTTTCGTCGATCCGCCGTTCGGCATCGATTCGACCGGCCTGGAACTGCGGTACAACGAAGCGGAGACGGTCAAATTGAACCGGGCGGTGCCCTATGACAAGCTGGCGGCGATCCGGACCGACGCGGATCCGGCGGCGATGCCGTTGAAGGTGTACGACTGCGGCAGAGGCAAGGTGGTTTCGGTCGATTATCGCTTGAATCAGAACGATCTGGAGTGGGAAATCGACAGCTACGGAATGATCCCGAATCCCGATTTCGCCGTCGGCAGCCGGTTCAATTACTACGACTATCACTTTTCGCAGATTCTGCGGGCGGTCCGGCTGGCGGCGCAGACGGCTCTGCCGGCCGAAATCACCGGCCTGGCCGCCGGGGAGGATCAACTGACCCTGGAAGTCGCGGCAGTCGCCGCCGCCGAAGGAACGGTGACGCTGGAAGTCCGGGACAAATACGGCGAAGTGGTCGACCGCGCCGAATCGGAAACGGCGCTGCCGGCCGGCCGCAACGAATTGCCGCTGGCGCTGCCGCTGGAAAAGATGACGCTGGACGGCGATTACTTTTACAACGTTTTTCTGAAAGTCGACGGCCATACCGCCGACTGGTATACCGTCGTGCAGAACCGGCCGGCGGCAGCGGCGCTGGAAGCGTTCGCGTTGGTGAAAAAATCTTTCGGCAGCGGCGAACCGGTCGCCGGCAATATCCGGTTCCGGGGCGACGTCGCCGGGGCCGAGCTGGAACTGAAAAGCGTGGACCGTTACGGCCGGGTGCTGTATCGCCGGCTGTTCGACGACTTGCCGCCGGAATTGCCCTTTGCCGTTGAGCCGGAAGTGCGGCCGGAAACGACGATGAGCACCCTGACGGCGACGCTGCGCCGGGACGGCCGGGTGCTGGACCGGGCCGAAGCGACCTGGACGACGAAGCTGTCGCCGCGGTCCGGCTTGACTTTCACCTGCTGGGGGTCCTGTTCGAACTATTTCGCCGACGAATACCATCGGGCGCTGGTCGAGATGGGGTTCGACGAAGTGACTGGTTATGACGGCGAGTTGGCCAATCTTGATCTGCAGCGGACCGCGGCTGAAGCGGCGCTGCGCAGCAATATCAATTATATTCCGATGGGAATTTGCCGGTTGCTGGGCTGGACCGGCGCGGACCAGCCGGAGAGCAACGGCGTTCGGCCGACCTGCCTGCGTGATCCGGAATACCTGCGATATTTGTCGGACGGCATTGGTGAACGCGTCGAACAACTGGCCGATTACCATCCCAATTCCTACTTTGTCGGCGATGAAAATTCGTTGTTCCGCTGGGATCTGCCGCACGATTACTGCCGGTCGCCGTGGTGCCTGGCGGCATTCCGCCAGTGGCTGCAGCAGCGTTATGCGTCGCTGGACGAGTTGAACGCCGCCTGGCGGACCGAGTTCGCCGCCTGGGACGAGGTGAAACCGGATATGGCAGCCGAAGCGATTGAAAAACAGCGGTTCGCCTCGTTCATCGACCATCGCCATTTCATGTTTTCGGCGATCACCAACGCAGTCATAACCCAGTATGAGGCGATGAAAGCCGCCGATCCAGACGGCAGGCTGGCGATTTCCGGCATGGAGCTGACCGATTTGTACACCGGCTTCGACTGGCATGACGCATTGAATTATGTGACCCGGGTGGTGGCTTATGACCGGCTCAATACCGGCCTGGACGACGTGCTGCGCAGCTTTGCCGCCCCGGGCGCCGGTCTCGGCGACTGGACCGGTTATCTGATGCCGATTCCGGAAATCCGGGAGAAAAATTACCGGGAAATCCTGAACGGCCTGCGGGCCAACGGCAACTGGGCCAACGGCTATCTGCTGCGCCACGGCGATTTGAAGATTGTCGATTACGGTTTGCAGCTCAAGGCGATGATCGCCGAAATCAGGCAGTCCGGCCTCGACGTCATCACCGGGCCGGCCAACCGGGTCGCTTCGCCGTTTGCGCTGTATTTTTCGATCCCGGCGATGCTGACCAGCGACGCTTCCGATTTTCTCGGTTATATCGTCGCCCACAAACGCAATTACCATCGCGACTTCGGCGGCTGGACCGCCGTGCTGGCCAACCTCGGCTATCCGGGCCCGCTGGTGGTCGGACCGGAGGAATTGCCGGAACTCGATCCGGCGGTGTCGCCGTACCTGATCCTGCCGCTGGCCCAGGCGATGAGCGACGCCGACATCGAGGCGATCGAGCGTTATGTCGCTGCCGGCGGCAAATTGATCGCCGACGTGCTGCCGGGCGGCTGCTACGAAAATGGCACGGTACGGCAAAACAATCCGTTCCGGGAGATTTTCGGGGTCGATGCGAAGTTTCGCAGCGCTTTCGGCGGCAAGCCGGGCGAATTCCTGACCATCGACGGCCGGACCGTCGAGCTGGAAATCGGCGACCCGGACCTCGAAGTGCTTGACGGCCGGCCGCAGTTCGCCGCCGACCGGCGGCTGATGATCGGCAAGGACGGCCATCTGCTGCTGAACTTCCTGCCGAACAATTACCGCTACATCCGGGATAAGGCGGCGGCCGGCGACCCGGCGGTCGAACTGTTCCGGACGGCACTGCAATATGCCGGCGTACCGGCTGACTGGCTGGTCCGGCTGCCGCCGAACGCCGAACTGGGGCGTTACCGGCTCGACGGCAATGAATACGTCGGTTTGACCCGCGCCAAAGTCGGCCGGGAGGAACGCAAGGATGCCGTTCTGCAGTTCGACCGGGAGTATTATCTCTACGATCTGCTGGAACGGCGGCCGCTCGGCCGGGCCGACCGGTTTGAAACGGCGCTGGACTCGTACGGCGTCCGGCTGCTGGCGCTGCTGCCGGAACCGGCGCAGCCGTATTCGCTGACCCTGGAACGGGACGGCCGCCGCGTCAGGGCGGTGGTCGCCAATCCGGGCGTCGCCGGGCTGTTCCGGCTGGAAGTCTATCAGCCGGATGGCACGCTCTACCGGCCGGCGACCGGCAACCACGCCGGCAGGGACAGGACTGAAATCCTCGTTGATCCCGGGTTGGAACCGATGCCGGGCGCGTGGAAATTCAAGGTGATCAATCTTCTGGACAATACGACGGCGGAAGCGGCAACCGGTTTCTGAGGGAATGTTTTCAACGCGAATTCTCCGGCCAATGGAAATTTGGCCGGAGAATCTTTTTATGTACGCCCGGCATGGGTGATAACTTGACGGTGAAAGTCCGTTACAGACTTGGCAGTAGGAACTGTTAGCTTAAGGCAAGGGTGTCCACCGCGAGGTGGAATCTGAAGGAAGTCGGCGGCAAATTCCCGGCCTGACGAACAGAAAGTACATATAAGGCATTTGCAAGGCGGACGAGCTTGCACAACAAAGCGAAGTCCAATACTGCCCGAACCTTGTGGTGTAGATGTACCAGGCGCCTGGGATGAAAGTTATCGCTCTTATCCGGGGAGATCTCAACGGTATGAATGAAGCCGTGAATGCATGGTAATTTCAACCCGTACAGTGATGTGCGGCTGAACGTTGAGAAGTCAGCAGAGGCCATAGTACCGTGTTTTTTTTTTTTTTTTACGGGAAGGGCCGAACAGTAGTCGATCTTTCGCAAGTGAAAGGTGCAGCATGTGTAGAGAGCAGAAAATCCGGAAACGGAACTGCCCGGGGATGGATAGGCTGGAAGCCGAAGAGAATCCGGGAGTGCGGAGCATGCTTACGCGGGAAACTGAAGCGAAAGACGGTGCTGATTTGTTTGAACGCATCCTTGAGCGTAACAACCTCAACCGTGCGTACAAGCAAGTCAAGAGAAACGGCGGAGCGCCGGGCGTGGACGGAATGACCGTTGACGACCTGTTGGCGTATCTGTGCGAACACAAGGAAAGTTTCCTTGAAAATCTCCGAACCGAAACGTATCGCCCGCAACCGGTGCGCCGGGTTGAAATCCCGAAACCGGACGGGGGGATACGGATGCTTGGTGTTCCAACGGGCATGGATCGGATGATTCAACAGGCAATATCGCAGGTCCTCTGCCCGATATTCGAGGAGGAATTTTCAGAAAACAGCTACGGTTTCCGACCGGGGCGTAGCGCTCATCAGGCCATCCGGCAAGCACGGAAATACTACAATCAAGGCTATCGGCGGGTTGTCGATCTTGACTTGAGCAAGTATTTCGACACCATGAACCATGAGCTGTTGATGGAAATGTTGCGGGCCAAAATCTCTGATCAACGAGTTTTGTGCCTGATTAAACGCTACTTGAAGAGCGGAGTCATGATCAATGGCGTGGTGACGCGAACGGAAGAAGGCAGTCCACAGGGCGGCAATCTTTCGCCATTGCTGAGCAACATCTACCTGACCGCTTTCGACCGGGAATTGGAACGCCGTGGACACAAGTTCGTACGATATGCGGACGATGTCAACATCTACGTCAGAAGTCAACGCGCCGCCGAACGCGTACTTGCGAGCAGCAGACGGTTTCTTGAAGCGAAATTGAAACTCAAAGTAAACGAATCCAAAAGTAAAGCGGGAAGTCCGCTGAAGCTGAAGTTTCTCGGCTTCGCACTGCGAAGTACGACGAAAGGACAGGCCGGAATTCGAATACACGAGAAGTCTATAGACCGCTTCAAAGCCAAGGTTCGCGAGCTGACCCGAAGGAATCAGGGAAATTCGGTGGAATATATGCTGTACAAACTTCGGCAATATACCGTCGGATGGCTCGGATACTATGCGATTGCGGACATGAAGATGTTTATGCAAAACATGAATGAATGGATTCAACGGAAAATTCGGACGTATGTTTGGAAACAGTGGAAACGAGTACGGACACGATTTACGCGACTGCAATCGTTGGGTATTTCCGAGGGAAAAGCGTGGGAATGGGCGAATACGAGGAAAGGCTACTGGCATATTGCCCGTAGTTGGATTTTACATCGTGTATTGCCGTCTCAACGCATTGCCGAAATAGGGTATGACGATATCCTACTTCGGTACAAAGCGTTGCACTCAAGCTGCTGAACCGCCGTATGCCGAACGGCACGTACGGTGGTGTGAGAGGACGCCCGGCCAACTAATGACCGGGCTCCTACTCGATTTCAAATATAATTTCAGGTAATTTTCGATTTTTCTGTCAAGGGGGGATTGACTTTTACCGAATTTTTTGATATACTATGTGCATGAAAGCTGTATCGGAACAGTTCGTTACAGAAAAAACAGAAGTAGATTGATGATGGAAGTTTTGGAAAAAGACATCGCCATTCCGTTGGCCAGGCAGTTGTACGATATTTTGACCGGTCGTATCGCTTCCGGCTATTATCCGGTCGGCCGCAAGCTGGACAGCGTCCGCAATCTGCGGGATGAGTTCAAAGTCAGCACCACGGTGATCAACCAGACGCTGGATTTGCTGGAACGCGATCAACTGATCGTCCGGGTTCCGGCCAAGGGAATCTTCATCAGCCGGTGCAATACGGTGGCCAACAAGCCGTTGCGGGTGATCGTGGTTTTCCCGGAAGTGGGGATTCTGCCGGAAGTGCTGCCGGTCGGCAACTGGCATGCCAACAATGAAATTTATCGCGGCATGCTGGAGGTCGGGTTTGCGAACAACACCCATATCCATCTGGAATATTTTCCGGAGCCGGAAGACAGCTTCGCGCTGAACGGCCAGTTGCAGCGGCTGTCCGGCTACGATGCGGCGATCTTCTACGGCGACCAGCGCCGCAAGCTGCGTTCCATTGCCGGCAACGAGGTGGCGGTGGTGGCGGCGGTCCAGTTCGGCGGTCCGGCGGAGTATTATGAGCATGAGCTGGCGGTCGGTTACAGTGATGAGGAACTGGTCGAATGCCTGGTCAATGGTATAAGAGGGCGCGGTTATCGCAAATGCGGATGTATTTCGGTGCCGGCCTGGGAAGATGACGTCGCCTTTCTCCACTGGCGGATGATGGAATATTGCCGGTTGGGGCAGGCGGCCGGTTTGGAAATGCCGGAGGACGCGTTGCTGGAGGTGGCTTTGCCGACCGTGACGGCGGAGGACGAGATTGTCGAATTCCTGCGGCGGGAAAAGCCTGATTTCCTGTTCTACAACGGCGATGATCTGAAATTGTTGTACAACGCGGTTTCGAAATTGAGTCTGCTGCCCGGCAGGGATATCGATTTCATGTACATCGGAGCGTCGTCGCTCTGCCCGGTCTGCAGCCATGTGGCGCCGTCCTACCGGGAAATCGGCCGGGAGATGATCAGCCGGATCGTCGATTACTGCCGCCGGGAACGGCCGATACCGTCGGAAAGAATATTTTTGCCGCCGCGAATTGTCTCCGGTAATTCAACCGGTTGGTCGATAAATAGTTGAAAAAACAAACTATCCAAGGAGGAACAAAATGAAGAAGAATTTTACGTTGATTGAACTCTTGGTCGTAATCGCAATAATCTCGATTCTTGCCAGCATGCTGCTGCCGGCGCTGGCCAAAGCGAAAGCCAAGGCGCTGGAAATCAAATGTGTCGGCAATCTCAAGCAGATCGGTTTGGCGAATCAGCTCTATGCCGGCGATTACGACGATTATTTCGTCAACCGGCCGTGGAACAGTTTTACGATCAACTGGGTGGCGCCGGCTGACCAGATTGCTCAGATGATGCTGGCGGAATATACCGGCGGGATGGAAGACCTGAAGAACAATCGCGACAATGTTTTCGTTTGCCCGGCCAGCACCATCACCGGCGGCACCGATATCGGCGGCATCAAGTACTGGGTCGGTTACGGGTTGAACTATCATATTCACCAGACGAAAGGCTGGAAAGAGCCGGAGCCGCAGAAGTTGACCGCTTCCTATATCGAGCAGCCGAGCAATACCGCTCATTTTCTCTGCTACAATCAGTATATTGCCGATTCTCCGTACGGCGGCGACAACGATCGCTGGCAGACGCTGGAACACGGCAAGAATCGTTGCGCGGTGTTTTTGGACGCCTCGGCCCGCAGCCTATCGTACAACGAGTGGCTGGCGAAATCGCCGGAAACCGCGGCAATGTATGTATATTCGCCGTTGTGGTGGGGCAGCTACGACATTCGCTGAAAGTGACCGGATTACGGCATGACAAGACAACCGGAACGAGCCGGACAGTGCAAGCTGCCCGGCTCGTTTTGAAAGGAATCTCAAGAGGGGTTATGAAGAAAATTACTATCTTGCTGCTCGGCCTGTCGGGCCTTTGCCTGACCGGCCGGGCGGAGGTTGCGAAGATCGAAACGGCGGAAGGTCCGCGTTATCGTCTGGCCAACGAATATTTGGAAGTGATTGTCGATCCGGCCTGCGGCGGCAGGATCGAATCGATGAAGCAGCCGGGGCATCCGGAATTGCTTTCGGCGGATACGCCGGAACGGACTCCGGCCGGCAGCGGCATCGGCCAGGAACGGCTGGTGATGGTGGGGCACGGCAACGTCCGGCAGACCGAAGCCGCTCCCTGGCGGGTGACGGCGACGGCGGACGATGGTGTGTACAGCTCCATCACGCTGGAAAATGATGATTCGCCGCTGCATTTGGTCAAGACTTACCGTCTGCCCCACGATGCCGCCTCGGTGCGGGTGGATTATGCGGTCGACAATCCGACCGACACGAATTTCTTCGGCAAACTCTGGTTTGTTACCGTGCCGTTCCCGGCCGGTACGGAGCAGATGCGTTACTATTATCCCCGCGGCTTGCGGGCCGGCTGGGCGGATTTCTTCACCGGCCGTCCGGCGCTGGAGCCGGTCCGTTGGCCGGAACAGACCGGCGATATCTTGACCAACGAAACCGCCGCCGGCTGGGCTGCCGGCATCAATGACGCCGGGATCGGTATATTGCTGGAGCCGGATTACGCCGATTTGTTGAGTTTTTACAACTTTCTGCCGAACGATGGCCCCGGCCAGAGCACGCTGGAGTTCCTGACGCCCGAATTGAAGATCCGGCCGCTGTCGGTCGGCAAAGCGATGATGAATACCCGGCCGGAAATGAAGGATCCGCTGTTCGATTTCATCTACCGGACCGGTTATACGGTGATGCCGCTGGCCGGTCTGGAAACGGTCGACGCGGCGGACAACCGCATCGCGGCGATGTTCCGGCGCGACGGGGAGACGGTGACGATACGGCTGCTGAGTGACCGCGATTATCCGGCGCTGACGCTGCGTTGCGGCGGTGCGGAGCGGAATATCGCGTTGAAAGCGCTCGAGCCGGCCGAATTTGCCATGCCGCTGACCGAGGAGGACCAGGTGGCGGTGACGCTGAACGATCCGTCCGGAGTCGTGGTGGCCGAATTGACGAAGAATTTCGATCCCGCCGTCCGGCAGCAGCCGAAGACGGCCAAGAATTCACTTTTTGTCAATATCGTGGAGCATGCCGGATTTTTCAAGGAATTCTCGCCGGAAATCGTCCGCTGGGCGGCCGATACCGAACGGCCGTTGAAGATTTTGATCGTCACCACCGCCTGGAGCCATCACGATATCGGCGAACTGGAAGTGCGCGGCAATTTGGAAATGGATTTGGTGGAGGTCGGTTATCCGGACTGGTTCGTTTTCAATCAGCACGACAACCGCGGCTGGGTCGCGCCGGAGTCCCTGTCATATTTGCGCCGGGTTCTCCAGAAGGAGCACGATGTCATCCTGATCGGGGCGTCGTGCCGCTGGCATGCGTTTCCGGAGGACACCAGGGAACAGATCCTGCAGCAGGTGGCGGATGGAACCGGACTGGTGTATGTCGATTCGCTCGATGGCGTCGACCAGCTTGGTTTGCCGCTGGAATACGATGAAGCGGCGACGCTGGAACTGAATCGGGCGGTGCCGTTCGACCATTTGAAAGCGATCCGTCGCGATCCGTCGCCGGAGGCGATGCCGTTGAAAGTTTACTCCAGCGGCAAGGGCAAGGTCATTTCGGTAGAATATTGTCTGAATCAGAATTCGCGTGAATGGCAGATTCAGAGTTTCGGTCTGATCCCGGCTCCGAAGTTCGGGACGGAATGCACCTTCAATTACTATGACTATCATTTTTCTCAACTGCTGCGGGCGTTGCGGCTGGCTGCCGGCGACCGTCCGGAGGACCGGCTGGTGGCGGTGGCGCCGGAAAAAGACACTTTGACCGTAACGGTGGCGGCAGATGAGGCCGCTCCGGCCGAACTGGTCTGGGAAACGCGCGATAAATTCGGCCGGAAAGTGGCCGAACAGCAGCAGGAAGTGACGCTTCAGGCGCCGGAATCGCAATTCCAGTTGGCATTGCTGCCGGAAAAAATGCAGTTGGACGGCGATTACTTTTACGATGTTTTCCTGAAACGGAACGGCCATACCGCCGACTGGTTCTCCGCGGTGGAAAACCGTCCGGCCGTTTGCGCCATGGAGGAGTTCGCGCTGGATAAACTGGCCTGGCAGCCGGGAGAAACCGTCACCGGCCGGTTGCGGCTGCGCGGCGATTGGAACAATACGGAAGTCAGCCTGGTGGCGAAAGACCGTTACGGCCGGACGCTGGGTACGCAGAAGATCATCCCTGCCGGGCCGGAGGAGAAGGTCGCCATCGAGTTTGAAACGGCGCCGGCGACCGTGCTCAGTGAAGTGACGGCGGAATTGCGGCGCGACGGCGTCATGCTCGACCGGGCCGCCGCCAGCGTCACCTTGCCGCTGCCGGAGCGGCCGCGGCTGACCTTTACCATCTGGGGGTGCAATGCCAATTATTACAGTGATGAATACTACCGGATTCTGGCCGATGCCGGTTTCGATGAGGTGATCGGCGACAATGTGTTGCTGACCAATCCGGAACAGCAGAAAAAAAGCGCCGAATCGGCGCTGCGGAGCCGTTTGAATTATATTCCGCTCGGGATTCACTGGCTGACGCTGCACAATCTCGAAGAGTTGAAATGGGTCGAACGCAATCCGTGCCTCCGCAATCCGGAGTATCTGACTGAAATGTACCATAACGTCGGCGAAGGCGTGAAATTGCTGGCCGACTATCGACCGAATTCCTATTTCATCGCCGATGAAAATTCGCTTGGAATCGGCGACTGGTCGCACGATCTGTGCCAATCGCCGTGGTGTCTGGCCGCCTTCCGGGAAATGCTGCAGAAACGCTATGGTACGGTTGAAGTGCTCAACGCGGCCTGGAATACCCGATTGGCCGATTGGGAAGCGGTACGGCCGTTCACCCATGCCGAAGCGACGGCGCAGGACAACTTTCTGCCGTGGATCGCTCACCGGATTTTTATGTTCGGCGCTTTTTCCGGCGCGGTCAAAAATCAGTATGAGGCGATGAAGGCGGTCGATCCGGCCGGCAATCTGGCGATCTCCGGCATGACGATAACCAATATGTATGTCGGCTACAACTGGCACGACAGCATGAAGTACCTGTCCCGGGTCATCGCTTACGACCAGGACAATTCCGGCACTGACGATCTGCTGCGCAGCTTTGAAAGGCCGGGAACGCAGTTGGGCGTCTGGACCGGTTACAACCGTCCGATTCCTTATGTCCGGGAGATGACCTACCGGGAAATTCTGTCCGGATTGTCCGGCAACGGCAATTTCGCCTCCGGTTTCCTGATGCGCCACGGCGATATGAAATTGACCGATTACGGCAAGGAAACGGCGGCGATGATCGCCGAGATCAAGTCCTCCGGTCTGGACGTGATCACCGAACCGGCCAACCGGCGGTCGTCGCCGTTCGCCATCCTCTTTTCGATCCCGTCGCTGGTGATCAGCGGCGCGGGGGATACGAAGGAGACGGAATCGCGTTTCCGCCTTTATCCGCGGAATTTCGGCAGTTGGACCGCGCTGATCGGCAATATCGGTTTCCAGGGCCCCCGCGTCGTCGATCCGCTTGACCTGGACAAGCTGGACCCGGCGGAAACGCCGTTCCTGATCCTGCCGCTGGCCCAGGGACTGAGCGATGCCGATTTGCAGAATATCCTGACGTTTGTCGAGCGCGGCGGCCGGTTGATTGCCGATTCCCTGCCGGGCGTCTGCGACGACGACGGGACCAGGCGGGAAGACAATCCGCTGGCGGAACTTTTCGGCGTCGAAGCCGCCTTCCGGCCGGCTGCCGCCGGGGAAAACTTGAAGATTGACGGCAGTCAATCGGTGCTGGAACTGGCCGATCCGGCCATCGTCCTGAAGGGCGGAGTGCCGGCCGATGCGGCGGAAAAGCGTATTTTGATCGGCCGGAATGGCCATCTGCTGTTGAATGTGCTGGCGGGCAATTACGGAGCGATCCGGGCCGACGGCCGGAAAGCCGATCCTGCCGTCGAATTTTTCCGGCAGGCTTTCGAACTTGCCGGCGTGCCGGATGACTGGTCGCTGCGGTTGCCGCCGGCGACGGAAGCGATGCGCTACCGGCTCGACGGCAATGAATACCTCGGTCTGACCCGCATGGAGGGCGACAAACGGGAACGCAACGATGCCGTGCTGCAATTCGACCGCCAGTATTATATTTATGACTTGCTGGCGCACCAGGAACTGGCGGTTGCCGACCGGCTGGATTTGACGCTGGAACCGCTCGGCGTCAAAGTGCTGGCGCTGCTGCCGGAGCCGACGCAGCCGTTTTCGCTGGAGCTGGAACGGGATGGCCGCTGCGTCAAGGCCGTCATTACCAGTCCGGGACCGGCCGGGATCTACCGCCTGGAAGTGTTTGAGCCGAATGGTACGCCCTATTGGCCTTCCACCGGCAATCACGGCATCCGGGAACGGGGTGAAATTGTCGTCGATCCCGGCTTGACGCCGTCGCCGGGCGAATGGACGTTCCGGGTGATCAACCTGCTGGACGGCACGACGATGGAGGAGGTCATCGATTTCTGATGGAAATCGCCGCTCGCAGTTGGCGGGCGTTCATGCCGCGGCCGGCTCACTTGACGAGCCGGCCGCGGCTTTTTTCGTCTTCGACATCGCGGCACAGGCCGCCGTTTGCTTGCAAAACAGGGGGAAGACGTTTCATCTGGAAATAATCCGCTTCGATTTTTCACATGCTTTCTCGATAAACTTATGGGAAGAACGATGGCGGTTACGATTTATGACATTGCCCAGCGGGCGAATCTGAGTCATTCGGCGGTCAGTATGGCGTTGCGCGGCTCGACCCGGGTCAGCGAGGCTACCCGGCTGCGGGTGCGGGCGCTGGCGGAGGCGATGGGGTACCAGCCTAATTTTTTTGCCCGCGGCTTGAAAAGTGCCGACACCAAGATCATTGCGGCGGTGATGCCGTTGAACGCGCAGCCGTCCAGTGAACTGGTTCTGACTATCCAGCAGCAATGCCTGGCCAGCGGTTATCACGTGGTGTGGCAGAATTTGACGCCGGAGCTGGAGGATCAGCGCCGGATTTTCGGCCTGCTGACCCAGGGAATTTTCGATGCGGCGTTGGTGATGATGTACGCTTATGCGCCGTTGCGCGATCTGGTCCGGAAATTCGTAGATTCGGGGAAGCCGATGGTGGTAATCGGTCCGCCGCACGATCTGCCGGACGATTCGGGGGTGATGGAAGTGTGCATCGACGGCGGCCGGGCGGTTCGGTCGGCAACCCGATTGCTGCTGGAGCAGGGACATCGTTGCATCGCCCACGTGGTGCATACGCCGATGACGCCGTCGGAAAAGGACAGCCATGCGGCAATCGTGGAAACCTTGCGCGCCGCTGGCGTCGACGACTGGGACCCGGAGTACCGTTTCCTTTATTCTCCGGACGGCAACGACCTGCAGGATGGCTTCCGCTGTGCCCGGGAATTGATCGACAGGCGTTCCCGGATCACCGCGGTGGAATGTCCCAACGATCTCTTCGGCATCGGTTTCATGCACGCAGTTTTTGCCGCCGGCTTGCGGGTGCCGGAGGATATTTCGATTTTAGGCTCGAACAATCTGGCCCAGGCGGACTATTGTCAGGTTCCGCTGACCTCGATCGACATCAAATATCGCGAAGCTGCCGTTCTGGGCTGCCGGATGCTGCAGAGGAAGCTGAAAAAACCGTCAACCCGTTCGCCTGGCGATCGAATTGTTCTGTCGAGCGAAGTGGTGTTGCGCAATTCAATCGGTCCGGTCCGGCCTCAGGTCGAACTGGCCGCCAATTAACAGGAGGATTTGAAGCATGAATGTCCGGAGAATGCCGTTGGGAAGCAAAGCGGGGAGCGCAAAGCCGGAAGGAATTTTCACTTTGATTGAATTGCTGGTAGTTATTGCTATTATTTCAATACTTGCCAGCATGCTGCTGCCGGCGCTGTCCAGGGCGCGCGCCGCGGCCCAGTCGATCAAATGCATCTCGAACCTGAAGCAACTGGGCTTTGCCCACATCATGTACCAGAATGATCACAACGACCAGTGTGTGCCGTGGCAGAAATGGTTTGACGGCGACAATCCCTACGGCTACAACTGGAGCTGGATCTTATGGGATGGCGCTTATGTCACCGCCAATTTGCTGTTCACCTGCCCGACCGGCTGGGGGAATGTGACCAAAGTGGAAGGCTGTGACGTTTCCGTCGCCGCCGATCTGGACAATCCGTGGACATTTGGCCGATTGAGCTACGGATACAATCGGGCCTACCTGGGAGGCGGAGAAGGATACAGTCCGGTTCGCTATCTGTTTACCGCGAAGGCTTCCAATGCCAAAGCTCCCGCCCGCAAATTGGTGCTCTCCGAGGTGAAAGGCGACGGGGGAGACGGCGTCAGCTTCTTCTGCTGGTTCAACTCGCCGTGGAGTTATATCGAAACGCCGCACAATAACGCCAGCAACAATCTGTGGATGGACGGGCTCGTCGAGGCAATGAAAAACGCCAAAAATGAATTGGTTTCCGATAATATCCATTATTACCAGAATCCGGAACATGAATGAATGGCGGGGAGGTCGATTCATGGTTAAGATAACGATTGCTGCGCTGTTGACCGTTTGCCTGGCGGGAGCTGTTTGGGCGGCGCGCTTTGATGTGCGGGACTTCGGAGCCCGGGGCGATGGCGTCGCCGATGATACTGCCGCGATCCAGAAAACCCTGAACGCGGCCGCCGGGGACGAGACGTTCGTCATGGTGGGACGGATGGACGGCGCCTGGCATGGCTGGGGCGGGGACGGCTGCTTCGGTGAAGTTTATTTCCCGGCAGGAACCTACCGGATCAGCCGCACCCTGGTTTATCCGTCCGAAAACTCCCGGGCGCGCAAACTTGCCCTGACCGGCGCAGAGGGGGCGGCGATCATCCAGAGTGACCCCGGGGCGGATATCTTTTTCTTCAATGTAATCATGCGGCTGCGCCTTTCCGGGCTGTTGCTGGACGGCGGCAGAATCCAGTTGAATTGTTGGACCGATAATGTCGATATGACGACCATTTTCATCGATCGCTGCCGCTTCGAAGGCGCCTTGCAGGATGCGGTCTGCTGCCGGGTGCCGGCCGAGACCGCAGGAAAGCCGGCGCCCTACCGGGTCAGGTGGCGGGAAGGCGTGCCCGTGCTTTTGCCGTGGCAGGAGGAATTCTATAACTCGACTTTGCTGGAGATTTCACACTGTGAATTCAACGACTGCGGTAAGGTGATGAATACTTCGTGCGACCTCACGGTGGTCCGGGATTCGACGATCAGAACCCCGGAACATCAGACCGGGCCGGTCTTCAACGTCAAGAACCACCTTTACCTGTACCGGGTGAGCGCGGAAGGCTCGGGCCGCCCGGCCGGCCATCCTTACTGGATCGATCTCTCCGTCACCTGCGAAAACAAAGCGCTGCTCTTCGTGGACCAATGTGAATTTGCCAACACCGGCGACGCGGGGTGGTGCCTGGTCCGCTCGACGGTGACTCCGGGGTATATCCCGAGCGCCATCCGCATTGCCGATACCACGGTCAGAAGCGCGGGTTCGCCCGAAGCGGCAATCGTCTATCTGGCGGAGGGAACGACGCCCAATATTTTAAGCCTGCGGCGGGTGGTCGATCCTACCGGGGAGCCGGTACGGGCCGTCGCTTACGGCCGGGAACTGAGCGAGCGGGAATTCGGGGAGAAGCTCTGCCATTATAAACATTTCAACCGTCCCCGGATCAATTTCGGTTTCGGGGTCTCGGATTGTTCCGCCAATATTTCGCCCGAATTGGCCGGAGGCGCAGCGGCTTTCCGGCAGGAGCCGATTCCGGCCGGGGTTCTTTCGGCGGTCACGGTGCCGGAAGTCGAACTGTCATTTTCCGATCTCGATGAAGCTTTCCCGGCGATGATCGACGCGGAAGCCTTCGGCGTAGGGAAGGAGTCTGTAACGGATCAGTGCTCCGCGGTCGAAGCCGCTCTCGCCGAGGCGGCTCGCCGGGCGCCGGCCACCGTGATCTTTCCGGCCGGGACCATTCGGCTGACCCGTACCGTTTCCGTGCCGGATCAAGTGCGGTTGACCTGCCGCGGCTCCAATCTTTTCACGATGGATCCCGATTGCCGGCAGCCGCTTTTCCGGGCGGCGGGCAACCGGGTCAATGTCTGGGAAAATTTGGGCTTTGTGAACGGTTCGGTCGCGGTGGCGGTGGAGTCGCCGGGCGACGGCGAATATCTCTTTGACCACTGCACTTTCTACGACCAGACCGACTGCGCCGTCCGGGGCATGGGACCGGATGGGGCGAAGGATGATTCCAGGCTCAAGCTGACCCGCAGTCGCTTCATCACGATGCGGGCGCTGGAAAGCAACCTGGCGCACAAGGAGTTCAGTGCGAGCTGGCTCTACAGTGACGCACGGTTGAACGATTCGGCCTTTGCGGGCAATCTCGGCGGCGAATTGCTGGCCCGGCATTTACTGGCGGTACCGATTCTGCCCCGCACCGAATTGAACGACGGCCGGGTCTCTACCGGCAAATTCGAGGACAGGCCCTGGGGCAACAACGTGCGCTGGTTCGATAATTACGGCAAATTCGAGAGTTCCGGTTCGCGTTACGGCGGTGAATTCTGTGGCATGAGTCCGGTTTATAACTTCTCGGCGTCGGGCAGTATTTATATAACCGAAGGATTTTCCTACCACGGCAACCGTAATATCCGGCAGGTCATCGTCCACTGCGAAGCCGTACCCCGGCTGTTGGTGCTTGAAGACCTTTCCTGCGGCGCCGAAGCCCGCGATGCCGGCCATATCGCCGGAATCAGCCAACGGCTGCCCGACGGTTCTGAAGCCGAGAGTGCGGCGGGAATTCCACTCTATGTTTCAAATCTTCTGATGCACGAGCCGTAAAATGCGCGATTGCCGCGCTCCGGGGCGCGTACGCGGAGCGGGAACGGCGCATTTTCCGAAAAATTTCTCCGGCCGGATCGGCGAAGGCGGAGAAATTTTTTTTGCCTTTCGAGGCGAAAGACGGGAAAAAAGCCGGTTTTTTGAGAAAAGGGATTGACTTTAGGAAAAAATTTTGCTAGTATTCTATTGTAGACGTTCTGGAACAGTTCATGTTAAGGTTAACATTATGTACGCGTTAGAAAAAGACATTTCAACTCCGGTTGCCAGGCAGCTTTACGATGTACTGGTTCAGCGCATGACTTCCGGGCATTATCCGCCCGGCGGCAAGTTGGACAGTGTACGAAGCCTGCGCCACGAATTCAAGGTCAGCAACACCGTGGTGATGCAGACCTTGGATCTGCTGGAGAAAGATCAATTGATCGTCCGGCTGCCGGCGAAGGGGATTTTTGTCAGTCGGAAACATGCCGTTCCCACCAAGCTGTTGCGGGTCATTCTGGTATTTCCGGAGCCGGCGATTTCACCGGAGGTGCTGTCATTGAGCGACTGGTATACCGACGCGGATATCTACCGGGGGATGCTGGATACTGGTTTTTTGAACAATACGAGCATTCATTTGGAGTATTTCCCGGAAACTTCCGATTCGCTGGAGCTGAGCAGCCAGCTGCAGCGCCTGGCCGGTTATGATGCGGCGGTTTTTTACGGCGACCAATGCCGGGAACTGCGGATGCTGGCCCGCAGCGAAGTGCCGGTTATTGCGGTAATCCAGTGGGGCCGCCCGGCCAAAAATTACGGCAACGAATTGAAAGTGGGCTTCAGCGATGCCGAGACGATTCAATGTCTGGTCGATTGCCTGAAACAGCAGGATTATCGTCGCTGCGGCTGCATCATTGTGCCGGGGGTGGAAGATGATATTGCATTTTTCGGCTGGCGCGCTGCCGAATATCGCCGGCTGGGCTGGGAGGCCGGTCTGCCGCTTTCGGCGGCCGCCTTCCTCGAATTGAGTTTGAATGCGTCCGATGCCGAAGAAAGAATCATGACGTTTCTGCAGCGGGAAAAGCCGGATTTCATCTTTTTCAACGGCGACAAACTGGAATTGCTCTACAATGCGCTGGCCCGGCTGTGCATGCAGCCGGGAAAAGATCTGGATTTCATGTATATCGGCACGACGCCGATCTGTCCGATGTGCAGTCATGTCGAGCCGCCGTTCGTCGATATCGGCCGGCGGATCATCACTGAAATCGTGAAGTGTTGCCGGGACCACCGGCCGGTGCCGGTGCGGCGAATCATGCTGCATTCCCGCGTCGTCACCGGAATTTCTACCAGGTTTTCGAAATAAAACAACAAGCAGCAAGGGAGAAAGAACATGAGGACTAAATTCACACTTATCGAATTGTTGGTGGTAATTGCGATTATTGCCATTCTTGCCAGTATGCTGTTGCCGGCTTTGAGCAAGGCGAAGAGCAAGGCGATGTCGATCAAATGCACCAGCGGTCTCCGGCAGATGGCGTTGGCGACGACGATGTACGGCCTTGATAATGAAGATTATCCGCCGATTGCCTATGCCGCTTACGATTGGGGCGCGGATGGGGATTGGCTCTATCAGTTGATGAATTATACCGGAGTGACGCTCGTGCCGTGGAATGAGTATGTCCAGGGCGATCACGGCGTGCTGGATTGTTCGAGTTATTCCGGCGACAAGACCTGGTTCACCTATGGATTGAATATGTGGTTCGGCGGTTACTGGGACATGGACAACAACAAGCCCGTCGATACGAACGGAAATTTCCGGCCGTGCAAGTTCAGCAGTGTGAAAAATCCGAGCCGGGCGGTCATGTTTACCGACACCGCCTACGGATACGGCTGGATCGGCGTCGGCGGTGAAGACGAATGGTATTGGGCACTGGAGGCGTTTCGGCATGATCTTCATCTCAACGTTGCCCATGTCGATGGCCATGCGGAACCGTTCGCCTACAAACAGACGGACCCGCGGGGGGTGCTGGCCGATGACTGCCATTGGGGGGTGATCGGGGAGGAATGACGCCGGAGCCGGCAACGGTATTGTATCGCTGGCATTTTCCCGGAAATGGGATTTCCGGGAAAATGCTTGCCATTATTGATGAATGAGTCTTGCGCAGGGTGTATGTCATGATGAAGAAAAAGAAATTTGAAACTCTCCTTGTTCTGGCCTTCGGGGTGGCGATGGCCGGATCAAACCAGGCCGCCGTCGCCGAACTTGAGAAAGACGGAAAGACATTGTATGAGTTGTCCAACGCTTATGTGAGTGTCCGCATCGACCCGTCGGAAGGCGGCCGGATTGTCAGTTTCCGGCAGCCCGGCCAAAACGACCTGCTGACGGCGGTGGAGCGGGAAGTTTCACCCGGCGGCAGCGGCGGCGGGCTGGAGCGGGTGATCAATACCACCGTGTCGATGGGATTGACCGAAGGCCAGGCGGAAACTTCACCGTGGCGGGTGGTCAAGGTGGAAGAGGACGACGGCGCGAGTTCGCTGACGCTGGAAAATAACGAGACCTCGCTCCACTGGGTGAAAACTTATCGCCTGGACGACCGTTCCGCTTCCCTGCGGGTGGAGTATGCCGTCGACAATCCGGGCGAGGAGCCTTTCTTCTGCCAGCTCTGGTTCGTCAATGCGCCGTATCCGGCCGGAACGGCGGCGATGCGCTATTATCATTCCTACGCCCTGCGCAGTTCCTGGCCGGATGCTTACGGCGGTGCGCCGCTGACTGCGCCATTGGCATGGCCGCAGCTCAACGGCGACTTTACAGTTAACGCCCCGGTCTCCGACTGGTGTGCCGCCCTGAATGACCGCAACGAAGGATTGCTGCTGGAAACCGATTATGGCAAATTGCAGAATTTCTATCATTTCATGCCGAAGAGCGCGCCGGTCCAGAGTACGCTGGAGCATCTTACCGCGCCGCTGAAGATCAAACCGTTGTCGGAAGGCAGGGCGCTCGCCCAGAACCGGGGCGAGCGGGCCGATCCGTTGTTCGATTACATCTTCCGCACCTATTACACGCTGACGCCGCTTTATGATTGTCCGGCGGTCACCGCGGCGGACAACCACATCGCCGCTGCGTTCGAACTGGCCGACGGGAAATGGCGGATCCGGCTCCAGAGCGACCGCGATTACGAACGGCTGGTTGCCCGGAGCGGTGAAACGGTCCGGGAGGTCAGCTTGAAGGCGCTGGCGCCGGCGATTCTGGAATTTCCGGCAGAAGGGGCCCAGGAGACGTTGACGGTTGTTTTGAGCGATCCGTCCGGCGCGCCGGTGGCGACGCTGGAACACAACTTCGATCCGGCCGCTCCGCCGGCCGCCAAGGGCGAAAAGGATAAGATATTCGCCGCGGTTTCCGGTTCGGCGGAATTTTTTACCGATTATCCGGCTGATTACATCCGCTGGGCGGCGGATGTCGCCAGGCCGTTGAAGGTCTTGCTGTTCGCCACCGCCTGGAGCCATTACGACAACGGCCAACTGGCGCTGCGCGGCAACATCGACCTGGAGCTGGTCGAAGTCGGTTATCCGACCTGGTTCGGTTTCGATGCCTCCGACAACCGCAGTTGGATGGCGCCGCCGCCGGAGGAATATGCCGGGGAAGTCATCCGGAACGACTACGACGTCATCGTCATCTCTTCGGCGATCCGCTGGTATGCGGTACCGGACGAAGTCAAGGAGGCGATCCGGCAGAAGGTGGCGGCGGGAACCGGTTTCATTTATATCGATCCGCCGGACGGTTTGGCCGAGACCGGTTTGCCGCTGGAATACGACCCTGCCGCGTCGCAGGCGCTCAACCGGGCGGTTCCCTGCCGGAAGCTGCCGGCCATCATCCGGGAATCGGCGCCGGACGGGCTGCCGTTGTCGGTCTATCGCAGCGGCAAGGGGACGGTCGTTTCAATCAACTACTGTCTCAATCAGAATCCGCTGGAGTGGATGATCGACAGCTACGGCCTGATTCCGGGGCCGGAATTCGGAACCGATTGCCGGTTCAATTATTACGATTATCACTTTTCGCAGTTGTTGCGGGCGTTGCGCTGGGCGGGACAGGATCGTCCGGAGCCGGAAATCACTGAATTGACGGCGGACGGCGACCGGCTGACCGGTACGGTTCAAGCCGGGCAGGCGACCGGCGCAACGCTGTTCTGCCAGGCGCGCGATAAATACGGCCGGGCGGTCGCCGAATTCGGTCAGCCGGTCGCTTTGCAGGCCGGAAGCAATTCGCTGGAACTGGCACTGCCGGCGGAAAAGTTGTTGCTGGACGGCGATTATTTCTTCAATCTGTGGCTGAAAGTGGACGGCCATACCGCCGACTGGTACACGGCGGTTCAAAACCGGCCGGCGCATTGCGCGATTGCCGATTTCACGTTGACGCAGAAATCGTTCGATTCCGGTCAACCGGTGACCGGGCGGTTCCGATTGCGCGGCGACCTGGCCGGCGCGCAACTGTCGCTTCGTATTCAGGACCGTCTCGGCCGGCTGCTTTATAAACAGGTACTGAAGGATTTGTCGCCGGAGTTCGAGTTCCGCGCGGCGCTGGAAGCGCTGCCGGAAACGGTGCTGAGCACGATTACCGCCGAATTGTCCTGGGACGGCAAGCTGGTCGACCGGCGGGAAGAGAGCTGGACGACGCCGTTGCCGCCGACCGACGACATCGTCCTGATCGCCTGGGGAACCCAGTCCAATTATTTTGCCGACGCCTATCATGCCCGCATCGCCGCGATGGGATTTGACGAGGTGATCGGCTACAACGCCGAATTGAACAATTTGGCCGAGCAGCGGGCTTCGGCGGAGTCGTGCCTGCGGGCCGGTTTGAATTATCTGCCGATCGGTTTATTCAAGGAGTCCGGCTGGTCGGTGGAGGAAATTCAGACCAACCCGGTACGCGAACCGTGCATGAACGATCCGGAACATTTGAAGGAGGTCTACGACAAGACCTATCGCGGTGTGGCGAATCTGCGGGATTTCCATCCGAACGCCTATTACGTTTCGGACGAAGCATCGCTCGGCATCGGCGACTGGCGGACCGATTACTGTTTTTCGCCGTGGTGCCTGGATCAGTTCCGCCGGCAATTGCGCGAACGGTACGATTCGGTTGACCGCCTGAATGCCGTCTGGGGCACCGAATTCAAGAATTGGGACGAGGTGCGGCCGTTTACTTATGAAGAATCGGTGGAGCGGCGGAATTTCAATTCGTGGATCGCTCACCGGGTCTTTATGTTTCAGCCGTTCACCGGCGTGGTCAAAACGCAGTTCGAGGCGATGAAAGCGGCGGACCCCGCCGGACGGCTGGCGACTTCCGGCATGATCATGACCAATCCCTATACCGGCTTTGACTGGAAGGAGACGTTGAAATACCTGGCCCGGGTGACCGGTTACGACCAGCCGGAGAGCGGTATGGACGATCTCTGGCGTTGCAGCCAGACTCAGCCGCACAGCCAGATCGGCGACTGGACCGGCTATATGAATCCGATCCGGGAGGTGCGGGAGAAATTCTACCGGGAAATCATGCTCGGTTTGCGGGCCAACGGCCACTGGGCCAACGGTTATCTGTTGCGCCACGGCGATATGAAGCTGTGTTCGTACGGTGAATCGCTCCGGGAGGTATTGCAGGAAATCAAAGCGTCGGGCGTCGACGCGGCCACCCTGCCGGCCAACCGGGAACCCAGCCGTTTTGCGATCCTGTTCTCACTGCCGTCGATGCTGCTGAGCGATGCCGGCGACCAGAAGGAGTGCGAGTCGCGTCTGCGGCGATATCGCAGCAATTTCGGCAGTTGGACCAGTCTGCTGGCCGACCTCGGTCAGCAGGCGCCGACCGTCCTGTCGCAGGATGAGCTGGAGACGCTGGACCCGGCTGTCACGCCTTATCTGATCCTGCCGTTGGCGCAGGCGTTGAGCGAAGCGCAGCTCCGGGCGGTCGTCGGGTTCGTGCAGGCCGGCGGCCAGCTGATTGCCGACGCGCTGCCCGGCACTTATGACAGCGACGGCGTGCCGCGCGCCGACAATCCGCTGGCGGAGCTGTTCGGCGTCCGGAATGCCGGTTCCCCGGTCCGGGGCGGTGTACCGGCCGAATTCCAGGGACGGACTTTGCGGGTGGAACTGGCCGACCCGGACCTGGAAGCGGCCGGTGCGCGGGCGGCGCTCGCCGGGGAACCGGAGATTCTGTTCGTTCACGACGGTCACGTGCTGATCAACGTGTTGCCCGATCTGTACCGGACGGTGCGCGGCCAGATCGCCGTTGCCGAACCGGTCATGGCGTTGTTCCGGCAGGCGCTGGCAGCGGCCCGGGTCCCGGAACCGTGGGATATCCGGCTGCCGTCCGGTACCGAATCGGCCCGCTATCGGCATGGCGGGAATCGCTATCTGGGGTTCACCCGGCCGGTCGGCGAGAATGACCGGAGCGGGGTGGCGAACCTCGGTTTCGACCGGAAATATTACTGTTACGACCTGCTGCAGCGGCAGTTCGTCGGTCAAACCGACCAATTGGAATTTCCGTTGGAAAAATCGGCGGTCCGTTATTTCGCGCTGCTGCCGGCGCCGACCCGGCCCTATCAATTGACCCTCAAGCGGGACGGGCGGGGCTGGAAAGCGACGATCGCCAATCCCGGTCCGGACGGTATATTCCGGCTGGAAGTCAGCCGCCCGGATGGAACGGTGTTCAAGCCGGCGACCGGCAACCGCCTCAGCGAGTCGGGGTCCGAATCCGAAATCGTCATCGACGACGGCATCGAACCGCGGCCGGGACAATGGACGGTTCGGCTCATCAATTTGCTGGACAATACGGCGACGGAAGAAAAGATCGTCTTTTAAGAAGTCGGGTTTGAAAATCAGATGCTTTCTGGCAAAGGGACCTGAAAAAACGACGGGAAAATGATATGAATAAAAAACAATGGCTGGCGATCGGCTTGCTGGGTCTGGAAATCGGGCTCGGCGCCGCCGGCCGGCTGGAGGGACGGGAAGTGACGGCAACCGAACAAAAGATTTTGGCGGCGAAGGAAGCCTGGCGGGTGACAGGTTATCCGATCGGTTTCTGGAATTATCTGGATCTGGCCAATCCGGCGCATGCCGCCCACCAGCAGGAAAGCGATGTCGAACAGTGGCGCGATGCCGGTTTCACGCTGACCTTCGGGCCGTCTTTTCAGCCGGCGGATGAAAGACAGCTTGCCCAGATGCACCGGTTGCTCGATTGGGCGCGGCAGCGCGACATCAAGTTGATCCTGGTCGACCCGCGCGGCGAAGCGGTTGCGGAAGGCGCGGCGCGGGAAAGTTATCTGGCCGGCTTTCAAAAAGCGGTCGATGAGTTCGGCAGTCACCCGGCGGTTTTCGGCTTTCACATCGGCGATGAACCGGATGCCGCCGCCAACGCCCGCTTCCTGTGGACGAGCCGGGAACAGCGCCGGTTGGCGCCGGAGCTGGTGCCGTTCATCAACCTGCTGCCGTGGTGGGACGGCGCCGAACAGCGGGTCGGTGCCGCCGACTGGCCGGAATACCTCGACCGGGTGGTCCGGGAAGGGGAGGTCAAACTGCTTTGCTACGATCATTATGCGCAATTGACCGACGCCAACGGCGTCGTCGGTTATTTCCGGAACCTGAAACTCTGTCGCGATGCGGCAATGCGTCATGCCGTGCCGTTCTGGAATACTTTGTGCAGCGTGGGGCACTGGTTCTACCGGGAACCGGATTACAACGATCTGCGCTGGCAGTTCAACACCACCGTTTGCGCCGGAGCCGGCGGGGTATTGTGGTTTTTCTATTACATGCGCGCGCCGCACGAAAATTACCGCCTTTCTCCGATCGACGAATTCTGGGAGCCGACTCCGCGCTTCTACGATATCCGCCGGGTCCACCGGATGTTTCACCGGCTTTACGGCGACTTGTTCAACCGGCTGGTGTCGACCCGGGTGATGTTCTTCCCGGAAGGACGGGGCGGTTTTGACGCCTTCCAGCCGGACCATCTGGTGAAAAACATTCGGTTTGACGGTCATGACGGCAGCGCCGAACTGTCCGATTCGTTGATGATCGGCGAATTCGTCGACGCCGCCGGCATAGAATACCTGATGCTGGTCAATAATTCTCCGGTCAACAATATTCAGGTGGTGGTGGAGCTGGCCGGGCCCGGCTCGATGGAATTTTTCAGCCGGGACTGGTATCGTGCAGGCGGTGAAGTGCCGCTTGCCGGCAAAGTGGAGGAGAACGGCAACTTGTCCCTGCGGCAGTTTTTGGCGCCGGGACAGGAGATTGTATTGCGGGCGGCGCCGAAAGGCGGACAAGCGTTATAGGGCGGGAAATGCGGTTTCGCTTTCAACCGTCAAGTTGACCGCTCCGGCGGCAATACCGGAGCGGCTCTTCCTGGCGGCCTGGGGACGATCCGCCGGCGGCGTTTCCCCGGGCAGGGTTGTATTGGGCCTGATGCAGCGCCCGCCGAATGGCCTGGAGCAGAGCTTGGGAAAGCGCCGGAGCCCGGGAGACGTCGGTCGCCGCCAGCTGCCGGTCGACGGCATTGCGGATCAGGGATTGAACCGCTTCTTCGGACTGCTCTTCCGGCGTTAATCCGGCGAAAGCGAGGCCGGAAATTTTGCCGTCGGCGGCGATGGTCACCGTTGCCGTCAGGGTTCGCCCTTCGAATTCAGCGGTTGCCCGATAAATTCCCGGCTGCCAAACGGGGCGATTGGCGGTCAACTCGGTATGGCTCGGCACGGTTGGCGGCCGGGAAGGCGCGACCGGTTCCGGCCGGAATTGCCGGGGTTGGGTAAAATAGAAGACGATGCCGGCCGCCGCCGCCGGAAGGGCGATCATCAGCAGCCGGCGCAAAATCATTCTGGACAAAGCGGTTTTATTCATTGCGGGAAAATATCTTCCACACTGAGTTTCTTGACCGGGCCGAAGGCTTCCAGCGCCTTGAGGTCGACGATGTTTTCATCGCCGACGATCAGCAGTACGTTGGGCACGCTGCCGATTTCCTGACGATAAAATTCATCCAGCTCCGGCGCGGACACCTCCTGCAGTTGCTGATAGGTCTCCTGCCGGTAGTCCGGCGGCAGGCCCATCTGCCGATAGGTTTCCGCCAGCTCCAGCAGCGCTTCATCCTGCCAGCGTTCGGCGGCCTGCGCTTTGAGCAGCGTGTTGCGGGCGTGTTCCAGCGCGGTCAGGTTCATCGGGAATCCGAGCGCCTCCACCGCCTTGATCGCTTCCGGCAGCTTGTCGGCCTGGGTGGTCAGGTAGGTGAAGAAATAATGCCGCCGGCGCGGCGTCGCCGGAGTGCTGTAACTGGAAACGCAACTGTAGCAGAGCGAATTTTCTTCGCGCAGCTTCTGGAAGGTTACCGACGACATGCCGCTGCCGTAATATTGGTTGAACAGTTGCCGGGTGCCGATGTCGTCGGGATTGTACGGCCGGCAGCGGCTCATGAACAGCATATGAACCTGCCGCAGGTTGGGCAGCGGAAAGAAGTACACCTGCCGCTGCGAGGTGGCCAGCTCCGGCCATTCGACCGGGACCGGCGGCCGCTTTTCCGGCAGCGGCAGCGGGAAGGCCGCCGCCAGGAGCGCATCCAGCTTGTCGTTGGTCTGGCCGTCGGCTTCCGGTCCGTAATAGAGGATGCGAACCGGATAACCGGCCAGCTCCTGCAGCATTCCGGTCAGCGTTTCGGCCGGCATGGCCTGCAGTTCGGCGGCGGACAACTCGGACTCCTTGCTGTAATTCGGGCCGTATTTGGCATAGTTCATCATGCCGTCGAAGAGAATCTGCTGCGGTTTTTCGGTAGCCACCTTGCGTTCCAGCAGGATGTTCTGGACCAGAAGCTGCAGCGCAGTCTGGTTGATCCGCGGCGTGGTGAGTTTTTCCTTGACCAGCGCCAGGATTGCGTCGAAATTCTCCTGCAGGCCGCTGACGGTCAGCGTGACTTTTTCCCGGCCGGCGTCAAGCGAAATCGATCCGGCCAGTTTGTACAGCTCGATTTTCAATTCTTCATCGGACAGCCGCTCCGTTCCGGCGACATCGCTGTAAGCGGCGGCCAGCGGCCAGCGGCGGTCGTTGTCGGAACCGACGGCGAAAACGTAATGCAGCGTGAAAAAGTCGTTGTCGACGTTGGCGACGCTCTGGACCGGCACATGGCGTTTGACCGTCAATTCGGTATCCTGATAGGGAATTTGACCGGAGAATTCCAATTCGCTGCGGACGATGCCGTTGACCAGGTCGGGAAATTCCGGCTTGATTTCTTCGACCGGCATATTGAGCAGTTCGAGGAAAAATCTGGACGGCTGGTGCGGCTGGAAGGCCAGCGGCGTCAGCGGCGGTTTGGCCAGTTTCTCCATCGGCGGCAGCGGACCGGCGGTACGGTAAAAGACCAGCCGGTCGTCGTTCAGGTGCTGTTGCGCGAAGGCGACGATATCCGCCTTGGTCAATTGGCCGAGCCGGTCGATTTCGGCGACGGCGTCCGGCCAGCTGATGTTGTCCAGGAAAGCGCCGAGCAGCCAGTCGGCGCGGAATTGGTTGTTGCGTTCCGCCTGGATCAGCTTGAGGCGCATGTGTTTGACGATCGCCTCCGGCAGCCAGTCCGGAAAATCGCCGTTTTTCAGTTTGGTCAGTTCGGCGTCGAGCAGGGTTTTGACCGCTTCCGGCGTCATATCGGAATTGGGCACGGCGCCGACCATCAGAGTGCCGAACAGACCGGGTTTGCCGTCGGCGGAGGCGAAGGCGCCGGCCGCTTTTTGCGGGATGGTGATATCCTGGTCCAGCAAACCGGCGGAACCGTTGGACAAAATCTGATTGACCATCGACAGCAGGTCGAGTTGATGCTGGTCCGGCCGGTCGATTCGCCAGGCCAGCACGCACATTTCGTAATCCGGCGCGGTCAGCGTGGTGACCGTTTCGCCCCGGATCGGCGGCGGCATCGGAATATTCCGGTCCGGCAGCGGCTTGGCTTCGAATTGTCCGAACGTTTCCTCGATCCATTTCAGGGCCTGTTCCGGATTGAAGTCGCCGGCCAGGACGATGACCATATTGTTCGGGACGTACCATTGGCGGTAAAACTCCATCACCCGGCGCGGCGACGGATTTTTCAGGTGTTCCGGCAGGCCGATGACCGGCCGGGCGTAAGGATGGCCGGCATAAAGCTTGTCGGCGATCAGGCTGTAAAAGCGGGAGCCGGGGCGGTCGGCCGCCATATTGAATTCTTCGAAAACGGTTTCCAGCTCGGTATGGAAGCCGCGGAAAACCGGTGAGCGGAACCGGTCGTACTGCAGTTTGAGAAACTTTTCCAGTTGATTGCCCGGCAAACTGGTCAGGTAGACGGTGCGGTCCAGGCTGGTGTAGGCGTTGATTTCGGTGGCGCCCATCTGATTCAGCGCCTGATCGAATTCGCTCTGGATGATGAACCGGGCGGCTTCGCCGGAGAGTTGGTCGATTTCGGTGTAAATCGCTTCGCGTTCGGCCGGATCGGCGGTGGCTTCATGCCGGTCGTAAAGCGCGTCGATCTGGTCGAGCAGCGGTTTTTCCATCGCATAGTCGATGGTGCCGAGGTCGTTGGAACCTTTGAACAACAGATGCTCCAGATAGTGGGCCAGGCCGGTTTTATCCAGCGGATCGTTCATCGAGCCGGTCCTGACGCCGATATAGGTGTAAAGGTTCGGCGTCTCCTTGTTGACGGAGAGACAGACGGTCAAACCGTTCGGCAGCCGGTAAATTTGCGCTTTGATCGGATCGTTGGCCAGCGGCGTTGCCCAGCAGGCGGTCGTTTCGTCCGCCGCGATTGCCGCTGGTACCAGGGTCAGGACGGCGAGCCAGGCGGCGAAGAACTTGAAAATTCTATTCATGTTTTTTCCTCGTGAATGAGTCATTGACAAATCATCGGAATAAATGTAGCCAGCGGTTCATCGGTTTTCAACCGGGCAAAAGGTATTTTTAAGGTGAAATATGGATCGGGGGCGGTTGGCCGGCTTTGACTTTTTTTGCTGTTTTCCTCACGGCGGGCGCTTTTAAATCGGCGGCGGTCATGTATGTTATTTAGGTATATGGAAGATATTTCAGCAACAGTGACGAAAAAATGGAAGCGCTCAGCGAACAACAGATTCACTTTATCGGCATCGGCGGCGCCGGGATGGCGCCGCTGGCGGAAATCTGCCTGGCCCGCGGTGCGGCGGTCAGCGGCTCGGATTTGGTCGAAAACGAAAAAACGCGCCATTTGAGACGGCATGGCGCGGCAATCGCTCCGCCGGGGCACGCCGCCGGAAACTTGCCGGCCGATGCCGGTTTGGCGGTCTATTCCTCGGCGGTGACGGCCGATAACCCGGAGTTGGCGTTGGCGCGCCGGCGCCGCCTGCGTTGTCTGCGGCGCGGTGAATTTCTTGGAGAAATCGGCCGCTGGTACCGGCGGCCGGTGGCAATCTCCGGCGCGCACGGCAAGACGAGCATCACGGCGCAATTGAGTTGGATCGTCCGCCAAGTTTACGGCGACGGGGCCGGTTATCTGATCGGCGGGGCGTTGCATGACGCCTCGGCGCCGGCTTCCCCGGCCGGCAATGGCGATATTTTCGTCACCGAGGGGGATGAAAGCGACGGAACCCATACCTGTTTCCGGGCGGCAATCGGCATCGTCAGCAACGTCGACAGCGATCATGCCTGGAGCGTCGGCGGGGTGGAGGCGCTGCATCGCAATTTTCAAACCTTTGCCGGCCGGGCCGGCCGGTTGATCTGCCTGGAATCGGCGTTGACTGCCCGGTTGTTTGCCGGACATCCCAACCGGCTGGTATTGCGGCCGGAGCGGTGTGAACAACTGGTCGCGGAATTGGGATTGGCCGGAAAATTTGCCGGCTTTCAGGCCTGGAACGCCGGTCTGGCGCTGTCCGCCGCGCTGGAGCTGGGCATTCCTCCGGAAACGGCGGCATCGGCGTTGCGGGATTTTCCCGGCGTCGCCCGCCGGATGACATGCCATTTTGAAAGCGGTGCGCTGGCGGTCATCGAGGATTACGCCCATCATCCGGTCGAACTGGCGGCTTCGCTGGCCTGGTTGCGGCAACGGTATCCGGCGCATCACCTGCGAATTTTGTTCCAGCCGCACCGCTTTGCCCGACTGCAACAGTATTTCGGGGAGTTTGCCGAAGTATTGCGCCGGGATTGCGACAGTTGCCTGATCGCCCCGGTCTTTGCCGCCTGGACCGAAAGCGGTCCGCTGGACAGCCGGCAGTTGGCCGAAGCGATCGGCGGCAAGGCGCAGGCGGTGTCGAATGACTGGCCGGCGGTGGCCGCCCGGCTGCTGGACGAACCGGCCCGGCCGCTGGTGATCGCGGTGATCGGCGCCGGCGATGTCGACGGGGTGCTGCAATGGCTGCCGCCGGGGCAGTGACGGCGGTTTGAAAGACGGATGTTTGACCAATCGTCATGAAAAATATCATTGAAAGAAAACGCAAAGGAAAAACAGCAGAAATGAAAACGATGAAGATCGGCATCATCGGTGTCGGCGGCCGCGGCGCGCACGCATTCAACGCGCACCATCCGGAACAGGGCGTGGAAATTGTCGCCGGAGCGGATGTCAGTTCAAAGGCGCTTGCCGCTTTCCGGGAAAAATTTCCGGATGCGCAGGCATTCGAGCATTATCAGGAGATGCTGGCGCTGCCGCTGGATGCGGTTTTCGTCATGTCGCCGGATTTCCTGCATGAGGAACACGGCCTGGCGGTGTTGAATGCCGGGAAAGCGCTTTATCTGGAAAAACCGATGGCGATTACGATCGAAGGGTGCGACCGGCTGCTGGAGACGGCGATGGCGACCGGCGCGAAGCTGTTCGTCGGCCACAATATGCGTTATTTCCCGGTCGTGCTGCAGATGAAAGAGATCATCGATTCCGGTCTGATCGGTGAAATCCGGGCCGGCTGGTGCCGTCATTTCATCAATTACGGCGGCGACGCCTATTTCCATGACTGGCATTCGGAACGGCGCAATACCACCGGGCTGCTGCTGCAGAAGGGGGCGCACGACATGGATGTCATGCACTGGCTGATGGGTTCTTACACTCAATCGGTGGTCGGCATGGGTTCATTGTCCGTTTATGACAAATGTCAGCGCCGTTCCCCGGACCAGCCCGGCTGCGCCCAGTGGTCGGATGAGAACTGGCCGCCGCTGGCGCAGACCGAGATGTCGCCGGTCATCGACGTTGAAGACCACAACATGGTCTTGATGCAGTTGGCCAGCGGCGCGCAGGCGGCTTACCTGCAATGCCATTATGCGCCGGATGCCGAGCGGAACTACACGTTTATCGGCACGCGGGGCCGGGTGGAAAACATCGGCGACAGCGGCAATTGCCAGGTGCATGTCTGGACGCGGCGCGGGCCTCGCTCGACGCCGGATATCATTTACAATCTCAAGGAAAAGAGCGGCAATCACGGCGGTTCCGACCCGGAGGCGGTGCAGAATTTCATCGATTTCGTCCGCGACGGCAAACCGACCAACGTTTCGCCGGTGGCGGCCCGCAATGTCGTGGCGGTCGGCGTGCTCGCCCATGATTCGATGCGTACCGACAACGGCCGGCGGGACATTCCGCCGCTGCCGGAAGCGCTGGTTCGTTATTTTGAAGCGGGACAGTGCCGGAAATAGGTGAGTGGCATAATTGGCAAAGGCGCCGGAACCGGCGCCTTTGCGCACCGTGAAATTCAACAGTGCAAGGAGGAGGGAGTTCAATGAGTAAGGAGAAGAAAAGTTCGGCGAAACTGCCGAGGGTGGAATCAATCGACCTGCTGCGCGGCTTGACGATGGTTCTGATGATTTTCGCCAATTTCGGTTTCATGGACGCGCCGTGGTATATGCGGCATTTTTATCCGTATGACGCATTTTTCGGCGTGACTTACGTCGATTTCATTTTTCCGATGTTCCTGCTGCTGATCGGCATTTCCATTCCGCTGGCGTTCCGCAAGTACGATGCGATGCCGCAGGGCAGGCTCAGGCTGCTGTGGCATATTCTGTTGCGCGGCTGTTCGATGTTGTTTATCGGCGTCCTGCTGATCAACGGGCCGGACGGCGGCAGGATGGGGGATTTCGGTCTGCTGCACGGTTTCTGGAATTGGCTCGGCGTGGCACCGGGGGAAGGGGCCTGGGCGACGTGGCGGGTGGTGGTGATGATCGGCATCATCCTGCTGTTTCAAACCATCCGCAACGAGAAGGCGCCGAAATATTTGTCGCTGCTGTTGCGGTTGCTCGGTGCGGCCATCCTGATTGCCTATATGGCGATTTTCCGGAACAGTGACGGCGGCTGGCTGACGCCCGGCTGGTGGGAGATCATCGGTTTGCTGGGGTGGGCCTACATGAGCGCCGGTCTGATTTACCTGTGGCTGCGCAAGTATCCGGAAATGATCTATCTGGCGCTGTTTGCGATGATCGCCCTGACGCTGGTCGGCCGGGCCGGCCATTTGAGCGCGATTCCGATCGTCAATGAATATTACGGATTCGTCGGCGGCTGTTCGATCATCACGCTGCTGGGCGTCGGTGTCGGGGTGATGATGCTGGCGCGGCGCGGCGATCATAAGGCGATGTTGAAAATGACGCTGCATTTCTTTCTGCTCTGCGCGTTGTGCACCTGCCTGCTGACGCCGATTTGCGGCCTGGAGCGGAATCCGGAAGAGTTCGCCAGACTCAAGGAATATTCCGATTATTGTTTCCTGTTCGGCTTGAACAAGAATGTCGCCACGCTGGGGTGGATGTTCATGACCGGTGCGATTTTTGCCCTGCTGTGGGCGCCGTTTTATTATCTCTGCGATATTCGCAACAGTGATTTCATCCTGATCCGCTGGCTGCGCGAACTGGGTTCGGTTTCGCTGACCGCCTATCTTTTCCAGTTTCTGTTCTTTGCGGTGCTGACGACGATCGGCGTCGGGGTGTTCCGCCACAATCCGGCTTATATGTCGATGTGGAGTTCCGCGTTGCTGTCGGTTGTCGTGACGATATTGCTTTGCGGGGTGACGATCCTATGCAAACGTTCGGGATTCAGCCTGAAGTTGTAGAAGAATAAAACAAAAGCAGCCCGGCGCACCGCCGGGCTGCCGCTCTGGTTATTCCAGGACAAAAACCTTCAGGCACCCGCCCGGCAGTTCCAGTTCGACCGGAGCTGCGGCCGGCCCCAGCAGCCTTTTACTGCCGTCCTGGTTCAGCTCGTAGACGTTTTTGCCTTCCGGCATAACCTCATATGCTTCGGCATTGAAGCGGAAAGTGGTCCGGTAATCCTGGTCGGCGACATTCGCAATGGCCGCCGCCAGCCGTTGCCCGTTCTCCGAACGCCACAGCGTCCCGTAATAAGCGGGATGTTTTCCGACTTTATCCGGCGGCAGTGACGACAGGTAGCCGGGCGTTTGAAATGCCAGCTCCAGTTCCGGTGAAGCCGGCGTAAACGTAACGGCATCGAGCAGCTCGCCGTCCAGGATGAAATCGGCCGCGGCGCGCCGCCAGGCGATCACCCGGCTGAGATAGCCGCGGCGTTCCGGGTTGTCGTCGACGGTGGCCGGATTGCCATGCAGCCAGCCGAGCCAGCCGGGTTGGATGTTCCACAGCAAACAGCGGCTGACGGCGGCCCGGAAGGTGGGCAGGGGATCTTCGGCGGTGACCGGCGAGCAGAAATAGATGGCGTATTGCTGGTAAGTTCCCATCAGCGACGGGAAATCGTTGCTGTAGGCCGGAAACCAGGTCAGGTAGCCGCTGATGACATCCAGATAAGGTTCGGCGGCGCATTCGCTGGTGATCAGCGTATCCGCGCCGTAGGCGGCGACCAGCGGTTCAAGCATTTCGCGGTAGGCCTCCACCCACCAGGTGCCGCCGCCGAGCGGATGGCCGTGCTCCGGATTGAAGCACAATACCGGCGCACTGGCGGCAATCTGATCCAGATAGACGGCTTTGACCTTGTGCTGTTCGACCAGCGTTGCAAAAGTCTCCCGGATCAGCCGGCGGAAATTCGGCTGGGTCGGGCAGACGGCGCCGAGCCGGATGCCGGAATTGTAATCCTCCTCGCGCGGCGTGCCGTCCGCCTGTACGGTCACTTCCCGCCGGCCGGTGGCGGCGTAGCTGGGCAGCGTCGTATCCCAGAGCCGCCCGTTGATGTACGGCATGACGATATCGCCGTCCTGCTGCAATTGCTCCACCGTGTCGGTGAAGCGGTCCTTGACCGGAAAATATTCGGGATAATGGTGATCAAACGGATAACGGTTCCACAAATACCAGTGCAGCGCCAGGGTTCCCTCCTGATGTTGCTGTTCAGCCTGGAAGCCGGCGGCGACCGCCTCCGGATCGCCCCAGATCAAGACCCACAACGCGATGTTTCGGGCGGCGGCGGGAACGTCCCGGCGCTCCTTGAGCTTGCCTTTGCGGGTCCACGGCTGCCGCAGCGCCCATTGCCGGTAGCGCCGGGTGGCGTGCCACGGCGTCGGACTGCCGGCCAGTTGCACGGCGAAGGCGGGCAGGCGCGACTGGCCCGGCAGCAGCGTATTTTCCGCATAGGTCTGCACCTGCAAACTGCCGTCGTCGTCCAGCTTGAAATATTTGCAGGCCGCCCCGCCGTCATGGATGCCGAGGTAAAGCCCGGCGCCGTCGCGGTAGAAGCCGAAAAATTGCAGTTGCGACTCCACGGATGGATAAGTGCCGTGTTCCGCTGACCTGACCAGCCGGCTGCCGAAGGTGCCGCGCGGGAAGAGCACTTCGTCTTCTGGTGTCGCCAGGGCGTTGGCGAAGCGCGGGAAGAACTGGGAATTGAAGGTGTGCACTTTGCTCTTCAACGTGGGGTGCAGCGTCATTTCCACTTCGCCGTCATCGGTTTCCCGAATCCGGCAGACGACCTGCAGCGCGTCTTTTTCCGGACCGAGGTCAATCTGGTCCCAGACCAACTCCAGGCCGCGCCGGCCGTCGATTGCCGTTTCCCGGCTGCTGCAAACCGCCGGGGTGTGATTGTCGACGGCCAGCGTGACCGCTGCGGTGTGGGAATGCGGCCTGATTGCCGCCGGTTCGCCGCCGGCGAATTCCAGTTGCCACAACGGGGCGTTTGCCGCCGGCGCCGGAAAGAATTTCTGGCCGGAGGCCAGATCGGTAACGCCGGTGAGGCCCATGCCGGCTTCCGGTGCGGCGAATTCGAGTTTCAACTTTTCAGTGCTGAATTCGACGGCGGCGAGCAAACCGGTGGTACAGCACAGGGACAAACCGAGCATCAACAGTTTCTTCATCGCTTACCACCACCGGGTCAGGAAGAGCGGCCGCGAGTAACCGTCGCCGGACCACGGCACCCAGTGATAATTCGGATCGTCGTCGGTCCAACTGGCAAATTCTCCGGCATTGAGCGCTTCGGCGTGGCCGTCGAACATGACCGCGTTGGCGCGCAGATTGTGACGGGCTCCGACCGCCTGTTCCGGCGCCGTACCGGGAGCCTGCGGATCAACGCCGCCCCAGACCGAAACGAACAATTGTTTCGTGGAATCGGCAAAATTGATCAATTGGGAAAGTTGTCCGCCGGCATTGATGAACTCGGACTCTTTCCGATAGCAGGGATTGCCGAAGCCTTCTCCCATGCCGACGGAACAGTGATTGATGCCGTAAGTCGGGTTCCAGGCGTCGATCGCCTCCCAGATGGTGGCGTAATTCATCGGAGCGCTCGGACAGAACAGGACCTCGTACCCGACATATCCCTGCAGGTAGGAGGCGTTATCGCCGGGAGCCCCCGGCCCGATGCAGTACGACCAGGTGACCGGACACAGTACCGGCATGACGTAGTCGTCAAAATCGTTGGAATAAAAACGGGCGGCCAGTCCGATCTGTTTTAAATTGGAAATGCATTTGATTCCCTGGGCGGCGGCTTTCGCTTTGCCCAGCGCCGGCAGCAGCATGCTGGCAAGAATAGCAATAATCGCAATTACGACCAGCAATTCAATCAATGTGAATTTGTGTTTTTTCATCGTTTGTTTCCTTTCGATGGTTGATGGTTAAAAAATCAGGAATTCGTTTGTTTCCTGGGATTTCAGTCTTTCCGTATGAAGCCAGATCGTGTGATCGGAGTGATCGCCGTCGCGGAATTTTCGTAACAAAGTGGAAACCGCAAGCTCACTTAACGCCTGGATGTCCACTTCATAAATACCGGTTTCCCGATAGGGCATATTCACTTTGATCTGCCGGTTCCGCATTACAACGATCTGCGGCAGATATTCCTGCCGCCGCCATTGCTGTCTGATCAATTCGGAGGTGAATCCCAATGCCATGATGTCATCACACAGCACCACGCCGTCGGGACGTTCTTCCGGAGCCAAATTCAGCAGCGTACGGGCAAATTTTTGACCGCCCTCCAAATCGTAAGCCTTGTAGAGCATGATTTCCGGCAGGTCGCGGTGGCGGGAATTGAACTCCTGCAGGATTGTTTCCAGCGGGAAATTGACTTCGCCGATCCAGCCTAATACCGCCAGGCGCTTGGCCTGGTTGTCCAGCAGCTCCTCCAGGGCCCGCCGGATAAAATCGCCGACATCGATGAAGACGCCGGATGGCATTTTCATCGGCGAACCGACAAAAAACGCTTCAAGTCCCGCTTGCCGTAACTCGTCCAACAATTTCGGATCGAGTTCAAGCAGCGTAATGACTCCATCGATCGCCCCTTTGCCGATCGCTGATTTCAGGCCGGGGAAAAAATCTGAATTTTCAGGCGGAGTCGAGTTATGGCGGCAGGGATACATCGTGCACAGGCAGCCGTTTTGCCGCAGAATATTTTGCAGCATGTGCGCCAGAGTCCAGTGAAACATATACAACTGATCAAATTGAAGAACCAGCAGGGCGATTGAGCGGCCGGGATGGCTGGTCGGCCGGGCTTCCCTGACGAAGACGCCGACATTGCGGCGGGGCTCCAGCACGCCGTCCGCCCCCAGCGCCTGAACCGCCCGGTGAACCGATGTGGAGCCGACGTTGAAACGCCGGCACAACTCCGCCTGGGCCGGAATTTTGTCGCCGACGGCCAGTTGGTTGTCCCACAGATAACTGAGAATCGATTGTTTGATCGATTCGGTTTGCCTGCCCAGATTTTCACCAAACATTGCGGTATTCCCATTCGAGAAATTGTTATTGTAATTCTTATATGGATTACTTCTTGCTGATATTATAGCGAAAAATTCGGAAAAAGTCAATACCCCGGAGAAAAAAAATGGCATTTTTGTCGATTTTTGTCGAAAAGTTTTTGCCGGGGCAGACGGCCAAATGACGCCGCCCGCCTGGCGGGGCGATTTCCGGCAGCCTTTTTTGGGGGGCGGGACGAAATACTCTTACGGGGACGGCCGGAACCGGAAGATCTCGATTTGAATTTCATGGCGCAATTGCAATGTGTCGGCGGTGAATTGCCGCAACAGTTGCCGGAGGTCCCGGTCGAAGGCCGCCACTTTTTCCGGCGGCAGCGAAGCGCCGATGCCGCGGCAGGTCCGGATGCGGCCGCACCAACCGTCGACCGAAAACGGCAGCGTTTCACGGTAACGGTGCAGGGTTTCCAATTCCAGCACCTCCTCCGTCCAATCCGGCAGGCGGTAGTCATCGACTTGATAACCGCCGCCGCTCCAGGCCGGATTGTAAGTCAGAACCAGTTGTTCGGTAGCGGCGATCACTTGGTCTTCCCGCGGCAGCCACTCCATGAAAATTTTGCAGAATCTGCCGTCCGGCTTCAGGAGGCGCTGCAATTCCCGGAGCAGACGCGGCCGGTCGAAATAATGGAAGCACTGGCAGGCGGTCGCCGCGTCGAACGCGTGCGGCGCAAATGGCGTTTGTTCGGCCGGAGTGACCAGATAGTCGATCGGCAGTCCGGCCGACAGTTGCCGGGCCGCGTCGATCTGTTCGGGAGAAATATCGATGCCGGTAAAATGGGCGCCGTATTGAACCATGAAACGGGGGATGACGCCGGTGCCGGTGCCGAGATCCAGCACTTCGCTGCCGGCTCGCCCGATGCCGAAATGCAGCAGCCTGGCATACAAGCTGGCCGGATAGATGTCCCGGTAGCGGGCATAGTCGGCAGCGGTACGGCCGAAATCGAACGGTTGGCCTTGATCGATGGCGGTGCGCTTCACCGTGTTTCTCCCGGACCGGCGCCGGAGGCGGAGTTGGCCGGCTGCAGGTTGAGTTGCCGGATTTCGGCCACGTCGCCGCCGTCGAGGCCGGCGTTCAGCAGGCATTCGGCGATGAAATCGGATTTGCGCCGGCAGTAGCCGTCGATGTCGTCTGGAAACTCCCGGGCCAACTGCCGTTTCAGGTCGCCGTATTCTCCGGCTGCCGCCGGGTGCCGGCGCAGATAATCGCGGAAACGCAGATGATTCAGCAGCGGCTGACTGCCGGCCCGGCAGACGTAGAGGTTGTGCATGAAATCAAGCTGCAGGCTTCGGGTGAAAGCCTCCCGGCCCGGCAGGCCGTAGTCGCCGACATGGCGGAACCCCAATTCCTGCAGCCGGGCGATGACTTCCGGCAGCCGGCTCCAGTCGGCGAGGATCAGGTCGGCGTCGATGACCGGTTTGGCGGCCAGGCCCGGGACCGCGGTACTGCCGACGTGTTCCAGTTGGAGGGGACAACCCGCCAGTAACGGCGCCAGATGATCGGCCAGCGCCCGGAAATCCGTTTGCCATTGCGGATCATATGGCAGCACCCGGACCAGCGGCGTCGATTTTTCATAAATCAGGTGAAGCATCGGTTTGCCGTAAACCTGTTTGACGTATTCACCGATCACCCGCATGCCGAGCCGTTCGGCAACCCGGCGGGAAGGGTGATTCTCCGGCCGGATGTCGGCGATGACCCGGTTGGCCGCCAGTTGGCGGAATGCGTAATCGACACAGGCCCGGGCTCCTTCGGTCGCGTAGCCCCGGTTGCGGCAGTCATGCCGGAGGAGATAGCCGACCCCGAGGTGGCGGCGGCCGTCGATCGTTTCCGGCAGCAGACCGATCTGGCCGACCGCCTGACCGCTGGATCGTTCGACGGCCAGCCAGTAGCCGTAACCGTACCGGCGGTAGTTGTTCTGCATCCGCTCGATCCAGCCGGTGACTTCCGCCTCGCTGAAAGTGCGTTCCCAGGCGTACATGGTGCGAATATCCTGCAGCATGGCCGCCGCCGCGGCATGATCGGTCTGTTCCAGTTGGCGTAACCGCAATCGTTCGGTTTGAAGAATTGTTTTCAAAAGCTTGTCCTCGTATGTTGAAACGGCAAAGTACTATAATTCCGTTCCGCGAAAAAGACAAACAGCGTTGCATTGCCCGTCCGTTGAGAGTATAGTATCTCCCGGACATCTTGAGAACGCAACGAAGGAGAATGGCATGTATTCTGCTGTCGAACGTTTCCGTCGAGGTGCCGGTCTGGTGCCGCGCGGCATCCGGCTGTTTTACGGCAACCGGCATTACTGGCCTTATGCGCTGTGGCCGATGGCATTGCTGCTGTTGCTGTATACGCTCGGGCTGGCCGGTTTGATCGGCTGGGGATTGCCGGAGGTGCTGGCCCTGCTGCCGGAAGGGCGGGAAACCGGCACTTTTCTGCAGTTGCTTTTCAACGTTTTGCGCTGGCTGGTCGGCGGAACGTTGCTGCTGACGGTGATTCTGCTGATGCTGCTGCTGGTCAGTACGGTATATGAGATGTTCGGTTCGCTGTTTTTCGACCAGTTGGCGGCAAAATTCGAGGAACTGCATTGCCGGAACCGGGTCGAAGTGCCCGGCTGGCGGCAGGGAATGCGTTTCATGCTGCAAAGCGTCTGCTTTTCGGCCGGCACGCTTGTCTGGGGAATCGGCCTGGGGATTCTCGGGCTGCTGGTTCCGGTGGTCGGACCGCTGCTGGCGGTGACGGTGGTCGGTTATCGTTTCGGTCTGACCTATTTGTTCAGTAGCTCCTTCAATCACGGCATCGGCGTGCCGGCCTTGCGCCGCCGCATGAAGTCCTGCCGCTGGGAAGTCCTCGGGTTGGGGGTGACCGCCTATCTGTTGCTGTTGATCCCGTTTGCCGCCATCTTTCTGCTGCCCGGTTTTACGCTGGCCGGGACGCTGCTGTTCTGCAATACCGTTTCCGCTCCGGAGAACGACCACTTCATATCGCCGGGCGTCCGTCCGGACCGTTGAAAGCGGGACGCTCAGTATTGCGCTTCGCGGGTGAGACGGCCGGGAGGAAAGCCGAACTCCTTTTTGAACGCCTTGGCGAAATGGAACTCATCGTAAAAACCGGCTTGCTGCGCGGTTTCCTTGACCGACTGGCCGTTCTTCAGCATCTCCCGGGCTTTGGTCAGACGCAAATTGCGCAGGTAGGAGCGCAGCGGCATGCCGAATTCCCTCGAAAAATGATGGGATAAATAGGAGGCCGAACAGCCCAGGTGGCGGGCCAGCTCGGCCAGGGTGATCTTCTGCCGCCAGTGTGCTTCGAGGTATTTTTCCGCGTGTACGCTCCAGTTGCGGCGGCGGAACTGAATCAGGTCGTGGCGGATGACGTATTCGCTGACGATTTTCAGCAGTTGCGCCATCGCCCTCATCTGTTCCTCGGTGGTCGGACGCAACTGCTGCAGCAGGGGATCGCCGGCGGTGTCCAGCCCGGCCGGCCGCATCTGGCCCAGCGTGATGGCGCCCATGTAGACGTTCTGCCGGTTCAGCAGTGGAATGACGCATTCGTACAGCCCGGCGTGGCAGCGGTAGATGACCGCCGTGCCGGTGGCGCAGGCTTGTTGGAGGTGGTCCCGGTCGCATTGGGTGCAGCGTTCCCAGAATGCCGGATCGCGCCGCCGGTTCGATTCGCAAAATTCAGACATTCCCGGCAGCCCCAGTCCGTCCAGCGGGGTGCCTTCCAAGCCGAAAACGCCGATGTGGACCTGCAGCAAGCCGGCGACCAGTCCCATCAGTTCCTTCATCACCTCGAAATTGACACTGTAATCCATCGCTCCGCGCTCCTTTCGCCGGTAAATATATCGCAAAAAATAAAGAAATGCCAGTTTTTACATGAAAAAGGGATATTCATACATTCCATTTCGCGGTTATTTTTGCTATACTACTCTTTATCGACACTATCAATCTCATTCGCCAAGTTAATGAAAGGACGGAACGATGAAAAGAGTTTTCACCTTGATCGAACTGCTGGTCGTGATCGCGATCATTGCCATTCTGGCCAGCATGCTGCTGCCGGCGCTGGGCCGGGCGAAAGCCGCCGCGCAGGGCATCAACTGTATTTCCAATTTGAAACAGGTCGGACTCGGCTGTTTCATGTATGCCGACGACAACGACGACTGGTCGCTGGCTGCCAATATCAGCAAAGATTGGACGAAGCCGTGGCCGGTGGCGCTGTATGAAGGCGGTTATCTGGCTGCCTGGAAGGCGATGCAGTGCCCGTTGCTGGCCGTCGATGTCAAGCCGGACGATTCCAAGGCGTGGAGTGACTGGTTCTGGGGAGTTACCGCTACCTACGGCATGCATATGACCACCTTCGGTTACAATCCCTATCTATTTAATGAGCCGAACTGGCACCCGAACAAGCACAGCGCCATCAGCGGCTTCGGCAACGACAGCAGACTGGTGATGGTGGCCGACAGCGTCAATGAGAATATTTCCTCCGGCAGCTCTTCTACAGGCCATGCTCTTTGTTATGGTAAAGTTTATCCCCGTTGGGGCTATATGGAGAATCAGAATGCTGCCCATGCCCGACATAATAATCGAGTCAATGCCGTATTTCATGATGGTCATGCAGCCGCAGTGGAGCCGTTGGTCATGATTGAAGTGGAAAGCTTTAATCCGTGTAATAATTGGGTTGGAGCCGGTCAATTAGGCATGTGGCTGAAATGATGGTGACTGCTGCCGTGAGAAGTCACTGCTGGCATTGGTTATTGAACGGAGTAATGATTATATCATTCTGGTCGGGAGTACTGTCTGGTCAGGAGCAAAATGCTTTCGTAGCTTCCAATCATGAAATGCAGGAGTGTATTGCGCCGTTTGCCGTCCGGAATCCGGAGGACGGGAATTTGCGAATCAATACGCGCACTTCCGACCGGGAATGGCAATGCGTCTGGCGGATTGCCGCCGGTGTTCTGAGTGCCGGCAAACGTTACCGGGTGGCGTTGTCGCTGCGGGTGCTGGAAGCGGCTGAGGATTCGCTGCTGCAGGTGCTGGTCCGGCAGCCGGACCGGCCGGACCTGGTACGTTATGATACCAAATTGCCATTGGAACACCTGGAGTTTTCCGTGGAGGTCCCGGCCGACGGCACCGGATATCAGTTGCAGCTTCATGCCAGGAAACAAATTCTGGCGCAAATCGATCGAATCGAGATAACGGAAATGGAAAATTGTGAAATAGAGTATCCGATCCCGGCGGCTCCGGTCGAGCCGTTTGCCGGCGAACTGGCCGGCTTGCCGACCGGGGCGCCGGAGTTTGAAATTGAACTGCCCTGTCCCGGCGGGGCGGCGGCGACGGTCAGGGCCGCCGATTTCGGCGTTTCGCCGGCGGCGGCCGACAATGTCGCCGCTTTGAACCGGGCGCTGGCCTATTGCCGGGAGACCGGGGCGGCGCGGTTGGAGTTGTCGCCGGGCATCTACCGCTTTACGTCGGACGACTTCATCCATCTGGAACGCTTGAAGGATTTCACGCTGGCCGGTAACGGGGCGACGCTGGTCTGGCATAAAAAAACCGGAGATCTGATTCATGTCGACGAATGCGAACGGATCAGATTGGCCGATTTCCAGGTGGACTGGGACTGGGAAACGGACCCGCTGGCCAGCTTTGTCCGGGTGGAGGCGGTGAATGCCGCAGCCGGATGGGTTGATCTCCATTTTATCGATTACGACGAATTTCCGCGGCGCGATGTCCGGGTTGCCGATCTCGAGGAACTCGACCCCGGCACGATGTCGGTCGGCGTCGAGAACGGTTTGAATGCCGGCTTCGAGTGGACGCGCGGTGTCAGTCCGGCATTTGGCAAGCGATGGCTGTCGGGCAATCTGCTGCGGGTGAACCTGGCCGGACAACCCGGTTTTCTCGACCGGCTCCGGGTCGGGCAACTGTTCCGGATGCGGCATGCCGTTTATGATATGAACGGTATCGTTCTGTGGCAGAACCGTCACTTGACGCTGGAGAATGTCACGGTTCATTCGGCGCCCGGGCACGCCTTTCTGATCGGCGGCAAACAACAGTACTGGCAGTTCCTGCGCACCCATGTGCGGCCGCCGCGGGAAGGGCGCCGCCGGCCGGTCACTTCGACTGCCGACCATTGCCATGTCGCCAACTCGCGGGGGTATTTCAAGATGATCGGCTGCGAATTCACCCTCGGCGGCGACGACTGCCTGAACGTGCATGACAATTCCGCCTTCGTCACCCGGCATTCGGAACGGGAAGTGAAGCTGTGGCGTGACGGCATGCTGGAGGAATTTCAAATCGGCGACCCGATTGAATTGCGCCATGCCGATTATGCGCCGACCGGATTCCGGGCGCCGCTGGCCGGCACCCGCCGCGACGAAACCGGCGCTTATCTGGTGTTTGACCGCGAGCTGCCGGCGCAGCCGACGGACGGCTTCGTGGCGTTCAACTGGAAATACGACACGGCGAATATCCTGATCCGGGATTGCTTTTTTCACGACAACCGGGCGCGCGGCCTGCTGCTGCTCGGCCGGAACATCACTGTCGAGAATTGCCGCTTCGTCCACAACCAGATGGGAGCGATCAAGATCGAAACCGGTTATACCTTCAATCTCTGGAGCGAAGGATATGGCGCGCGGAATATCGTCGTGCGCGGCAACTCGTTCGATACGGTCAATCCGTCCGGGACCGCCTACGGCGGCAAAGAACGCGATATTTACATCGGCGTCTATCTGAAACAGGACCCGACGCTGGAACGGACCAACTATCCGATCATTCGAGATATCCTGTTCGAAAACAATCGTTTCAGCGATTCCTTCGGTTTGGTCGCCTACGTGTCGAGTGCCGCCAATGTGACCTTTCGCGGCAACAGCTTCCGCAACCCGACCTCCCGCCGGCGCAATCAGCCCTACCGGGCGGCGATTTTTGCGGCCTATGCCGATGGCGTAACGGTGGTGAACAACCGCTGGGAAGCTTCACCGTGGGTGGAACCGCGTCTCCTTTGCGACCCGGAAACGACCCGGAATATTCTGCTGGCCGGCAATGCGGTCGTCCCGGCCGTCCCGGGTGAAAACGCCTCCATAACGGCGGATGAGCCGTCCTGGCAGACGGAATTGCAGTGAAACCGAAGCCGAATCAGCCGGCGCGCCCGGCAGCCGGCGGGACGCCGGTCGTCGCCCGTTCGATCAACTGAGTTTTCAGTTTGACGATTTCGCCCGGCTGGCCGTCAATCATCCGGATCAGCATTCCGGCGCCGGTCTGGCCGATTCTGGTTTGCGGCTGGGCGATCGTCGTCAGCGGGTGGCCGGCCTGCATGCCGGCGACGTCCAGATCGTCGTAGCCGATGACCGACAGCTCCTCCGGCACCCGGCGACCGAGTCGGAAGGCGGCGCGCAGCACGCCGATTGCCGCATAGTCGCTGCAGGCGGCGATCGCGGTGATTTCCGGATAATTGGTCAATAGATCCAGAGCGGCCGATTCGCCGTCCTCCGGCGAGCTGGAGGTGCAGCGCTGGTGGTCGCCGCGGACCGGGGCGCCGGTTGCCGCGCAGACGTCAAGAAAACCCTGGCGCCGTTCGGCGAAGGCCGGAGAATTGCCGTGATAAATCAATCCGATATGACGATGGCCGAGCTTCAACAGATGACCGGCCGCCTGGCTGCCGCCCAACTGGTTGTCGACGATGACGCAGTCGCGCCGGAAGCCCGGCAGGGACGACATCAGCAGCACCAGCGGAACTTTCTGTTCATCGGCAATCTCGCTGTAAATTTCCGCCAGGTCGAAGGTCGGGAAGGTGATGATGCCGTCGACTTTGCGCCAGACCGCCTGTTCCAGCGCCCTGATTTCGCCTTCGCGGCCGCCGTCGGCGTTACACAGCAGCAGCGCGAAGCCGTGCTCCTGGGCGACGCTCTCGATGCCGGCAACGATCTTGCAGAAAAAACTCTGGTTGACATACGGCAGCACCGCACCGATCAGCATGCTCTTTTTCAAAACCAGCGACCGTGCCGCCGAATTGGGGCGGTAATTCATCTTCTTGGCGGTCTCCCGGATCAAGGCCCGGGTCTGCGGCGCCAGTTGGCCGGTGCCGTTCAGGCCCATTGAGATGGCATTGGCCGAAAGCCCCAGGACCTGAGCGATATCCTTGAGGGTCACGTTGCGACTGTGCTTGTTCATTATGATGATCTCTTCCGGTAATTATCTTACAGTATTATACCAAAATTTTCTGATAAAATCAAGTCCCGGTGCAGTTTTTGTCATAAAAAACTTTAACGTTAAAATAACAAAAAGAATTTTCTGCCGCAGATTTGACCTTGCGGAGAAATAATTTTCACTTTTTTTATCTTTGCCTCTTGCCTTTGCAGGAAAAATTTGCTATAATTAACCATTGTTATCCCTTGTCACACCGCTGACGGCGGATTTAAAAATTATTTACTTTAACGTTAATGTTGATGTCATGGACCGAAGATTTTAACAGGAAAGGAAGAAAACATGAGAACCACGTTGCACCAAGCCATCGATTCCAGCCTATCCCGGAATGTTTGGAAGGCGAATAGAAAATTTACACTGATAGAATTGTTGGTAGTGATTGCGATTATTGCCATTCTTGCTTCGATGCTGCTGCCGGCCCTGGCCAAGGCGAAAGCCAAGGCGCAAGCGGTCGCCTGCATCAATAATTTGAAACAAATCGGTCTGGCGACAATGGTTTATGCCAACGATTACGGCGATTATATTCCGCCGCTGAGTGATGTCGGCAGCTACGGCGGCACTGCGACGGCCTACTGGAACGAATTGTTGATGACTGACGGCCTGACGATCGATGCATTCGTCTGTCCGAGCCAGGACTGGGGCTCTTACCCGTCACTGGCCCACCTGCGGACCCAGACGCCATGTACCGGAAACGGTGAATTTCTCTATGCGAGCAGCTATGGAACGCCGCAATCTCTGTACCGCAATTCGGAAGCCGGCAATCATCCCGACCGGAAACTGTCCGCGGCGGTGTCGCCGAGTTCTACCGTGTATATCGTCGATGCCACGACAATCGGCAGTGCCGACGGCAACACCCGGACAACCTGGATTTATCATTATTGGGTGGATGCCGGCTGGGCCGGAACGGTTTACGGGAGGCATAACGGCGTCGCCAATACCGCTTTTCTGGATGGTCATGCGGAAGCGAAACAGACTGCCTGCGGCAACTTTCCTTATTCGAGTTCCCGCAATCCGTATCTGTCCGGTTTCAGCGATCCACGCCCGGACACCCGCGGCGGTCTGTGGTATCCGTAGGAAAAAACAACAGGCCTTTCTCTCCGGACTGGCGGCCGCTTGAAAAAGCCGGTTCTCCCGGCATTTCGTTTGTTGACTGGCGGCTGCCGGAGAAGAAATTGTCTGAGACAGATTGAATTTCGCATATCCATTATATAGAAAGAAAGAGTATGTCGATCTTGAAAAAATTAATTGCGGGCGGAATGTTGTTGACAGGCCTTTGGGCGATTGGGGCCGAAGCGTTTACTCCGATTCAATCCGATCCGTTCAAAGCTGCTTGGCGTTTCGTTTGGATTACCGAAGAGGCTTTCAGTTATACCGACGAGGATTTCGATAAAATTGCCCGGGGATTTGCCGAAAACGGCACCACTCATGCGATGAGTTTCAACTCCTGGCATTATGTTTTCAACTATTACAACCATTTTGACAAGCTGGCGGAAGTCTGCGGCAAATTTGCCAAAGCTTTCAACAAATACGGCGTCAGCTTCACCGAGCACCATTCCAGTATCATTCTTTATTATACGCTCAGAGAGAACGATTCGGAACGCGGCAAAAATTTGGCGCTTCAGTATTGGAAAAATTACGAACGCGACATGGCTCTGGATTCCGACTGCCACGGCGTGGAACTCGGCTCGCTGTTGCAGGTTTCCGTCCGAACCGGCGAGCCGGTGTTTTTTGATATTTATCATAATTTCAACATGTGTCCGAACAATCCGGATTGGCGGCGCATCTATTTTGATTTTCTGCGGCAGCTCTACGCCGAGGGCATCAACGGCCTGTTGGCCGACGATCTCGGTTACAACAACGACGGTTGCGGCTGTGAACACTGTCGCCGCCTGTTCCATGAGAGGACTGGCCTGACGCTGCCGCCGCCTGAGCAGTGGGACGAGGTGATGGCCGATACCGATTCCGAACTTTATCTGGCCTGGCAGCATTTCCGTTATCTTTCGATCCTGGAGACGCGCCGGAAGATCGCCCGCACCTACAAAGACCTTGGCTTGCAGCTGGTCGATCCGATCTATTCGGCCTGGGGCGTTGCCTGGCGTTGTCCGAATCCGCATGTCGTCGATGAATATCCCGACCTTAATTTCATCTTTCAGGAGTGTTGCGGCGGCGCGATCCGTTATTCGTGGCCGGAGTACGTCACCGATGCCCGGCAGCGGACGATGATCGGCCGTTGGAACAACGCGCCGACGATGAGTTTATATTATCCGGAAGACCAGCAGCAGGCCGAATTTGCCTGGATGCTTTGTCTGTACAGCGGTCATCTGTTTTTTGCCGAAAGCCGCGCCAACGATAGTTTTCCGGAACGTCCGATGCGTGATTTCGAAAAGGCGCACGGCGATGCGTTGTCCGGCTATGAGATGCCGGCCCGGATCGCCATTTACGATTCGGCGCAGGGGCGCCATCTTGATTTGAAGTTTCCCGCCCTGTCCGCCGGCATCGGCGAAGCGCTGATTTTTGAAAATGTACCGTTCAACTATGTCGGCTTTCGCGATTTTGCTCCGGAGTTACCGGAACAGTACGAAGTGTTGATCGTGCCGGAGATTCGTTTCCTGCGCGACGAGGAGATCGAGAATTTCCGTCGATTTGCCGCCCGGGGCGGCAGACTGCTGTGGCTGGGCGAGTCCGGGATTCGCTCCTACGATCATTACGCCTGCCGTTCGAAGGAACAATTGGAGCAGTTGCTCGAAACGGACAAGAACGAGGTCGTATTCCTGGATTCCGACGCTTTGAACGTACGTTTTATCCCGCGGGTGCTGGTGGTCTGGGCGCCGCCGATTCCATTGGCCGATTGGCAGCGGCCGACGCCGGAAGAGATTGCCAAACGCAAAGAGGTAGTCGCCTATTTGCAGGGACTGCTGACCGGGCCGAGGGATATTGTTGCCGATGTGCCGGAAAATTTGCTGATTTCAAGTTTGATCAATCCGGACAATGGCGGCTGGACGGTTCATTTGTTGAATGCGGTCGATACGTTCAATGATCCGGAAAATTCCGATGTTTACCGGTCGACCGATCCGGTTCCGTATCCGCCGATCGGGGCGTTTTCCGTCACATTGCGCAAGCCGGTCGACCGGGTGATTGCTTCAGCAGTCGGTAATTCGCTGTATGGTGAAACCGTGGAGTTGCCGGTAAAGGACGAGGGGGAAACGATTACATTGTCCGTGCCGGCTGATACGCTCAAGACGCATCTGGTGATCGAATTGCAATAAGCAAATAAAGATTCTTGCCGCTTCCGGAACGCATGTGTCCGGAAGTGGCGAGGAAGAAGGTAGACATTTTATTTGAATGGCTGATTTTATCATTGGCCCGGATTCGACGCACAAAAAAATGCAGCGAGAGAAAACAGATGAAAATCGAAGAACTCGACCCGAATATGGCCGATAAGCCGGAGGTTGAAATCAGCGAAGGGGTGGATTATCTGGCCAACCATACTGCCGGCGGCCAGATTCGTTTCCGCTCCAACTGCCGCAAGCTGGTGCTCAAGGCCGATTTGGGAATTTCCGAATTCATGCCGCATATGGCGCCGCAGCCGTATGTCAGCGACCGGCCGGTCATCGTCTACGGCACTTCGATCACCCAGGGCGGCTGCGCCTCCCGGCCGGGCAGTTGCTATACGAACATCCTCAGCCGGAAACTCAACCGGCCGCTCCTCAATTACGGCTTTTCCGGCAACGGCCAGCGGTGCGAAGAGGGCAATTCGCTGAGTGACTGGATGATCCGCTACCGGGATATCCAGAAAAATACCGTCGAGGCCTGCCGGGCGGCCGGCGACCGGAATAGCTATTTTCTCGACGGCGGCGACGGAAGGCGATCAGGTGGTCATGACCTTTGATAATACGGCAGAACTGGTTGCGGGCGTCGGAACCGCCGTCTTTGAAGTGGCCGGTACCGACGGCCGGTGGGTCGTGGCCGCTCCGGAGTTGGCCGGTGCGCAAATCCGGCTCCGTGCCGGCGGCGTTGAATCGCCGGCCATGGTGTGCTACGGCTGGCACACTGCTGCGACCGCCAGTGTCAAGGCTGCTGAATCCGGCTTGCCGCTGGGTTGTTTTTTTTGTTGATTTGAACGGGGAAAATAATCGATAACCAAATCTATTCGGAGAAGTTGATGAGACGAAACAAAAAATGGTGTTGTGGTCTGCTGGCCGGCTCGCTGCTGGTCGGAGGCGCTTGGGGCGGAGGGGAGGTTCAGCGGCCGGAGGGATATGTCGTCTGGCCGGAAATTCCGCGTTTCGAAAATCGCCCTTATCATGCCCAATGGGGATTTTTCTGGTTCAACGAACAGGAAATCTGGTATGCGCAGCCGGAGTGGTACGACCAACGGGCGCAGCAGTTCGCCGATGCCGGCATCACCCACGTGATGACCTTCAGCAACACTCATTTCCGCTGGAGTTTCCGGCGGCACTTCGATCGGATCAATGACGCGCTGGCCCAGGTGGTGCGCGCCTGTCACGCCCGGGGCATCCGGGTGGTCGAGCACCACTCCTGCAATCTGCTGTTCAATTTCGCCGATGAAGCCGGCCGGCAGGCGCATCTGGCCAACGAGGGCAAACTGTGGCCGGGCTATGCGGCCGATATGGCGCTGGACAGCCGGATCGACGGCGTACCGCTTGAGGATTTGCTGCAGTATGCCGGATCGACCGGCAAGCCGTTCTATAACTTCTATACCGCCTTTACGATGTGTACGAACAATCCCGATTACCGCCGCAGTTACTTCAAATATCTGGAAGATGTTTACGCGACCGGCGTCGACGGCATCATGACCGACGATGCCCAGTTCCTCAGTGAAGACTCCTGTGCCTGCCGGCACTGCCGGAAATTGTTTCATGAACGGACCGGTTTCGAGCTGCCGCCCGGCGGCGACGGGGAGGCGTGGAAAGCATTTCTGGCCGACCGCGATGCGCCGCGTTATCTAGCTTGGAGAAAATTCCGTCACGACAGCATCCTCGATTTCCATCGGGCGGTGGTCGCCCATTACCGTTCGCTGAATCTGGATTTATTGCGGCCGAATTACAGCGCCACATCGATTACCTGGATGGCGCCGTGGGGATTCGTATTCGACGAACTGCCGGAACTGGATTGGGGCTTCCAGGAGTGTTTCGGCGGCGCGGTGCGTTATTCCTGGCCGGAATTCCTGTTCGAGGCCCGGCATCGCAGCATGATTTGCGACCGGCGTGCTATTCCGGCGATGTCGCTGTGGTATCCGCGAACCGAAAATCTGCAGCGTCTGACCTGGGCGATGTCGCTCTATTCCAACCACAAATATTTGAACGGCGGCGTCGGGGCGCCGGGCGGCAGTGAGTTGACGCTCGAGTCGGAAAAGGGGTTGCGCACTTTTGAAAAAGAACATTTCAAACTGTTGAATGAATTGATGCCTCATGCCGAAGTGGCGCTGTTCGACAGCGCGGCGAACCGGGAACTCTACAGTCGATACAACGGGCGCGGCAATGTGCTTTCCTGCGGGTTGGCGCACAGCATGCTGCATGGCAATCTGCCGTTCCGGGTGGTGGGCGGCCCCGAGCTGGTGGCCGGTTTGGAGGAGATCAAATTATTGATCGTGCCGGATACGGTATTCCTGACCGATGCGGAAATCGTCGATTTGGGCCGTTTTGCCGCTGCCGGCGGCACGCTGCTGTGGACGCTTGGCAGCGGCATGAAGGACCCGGAAGCGTTGGAGCGTCACCGCTCCGGGCGGGTATTGGCTGAGCTGTTGGGACTTGGGGAGACGGAATTGCCGGCGCCGCCCGCTGTTTTGCCGCATGGCAGAGGGAGGATTGCAGTGGAAGAATATGACCGGCTGCTGGCGCCGTACAGCGGCCGCTGTGTCGCCTGGGACGGTTCCGGCAAGCGGGTGGAGTTTCAGTTGCCGACCGAAGCGGACAAGGTCAGACAGCGGCAGCTGCTGGAGCGGCTGGACGAATGGCTGCCGGACGGTTCGGTCATTCGGCTGCAAAGCGCACCGGAAGGCCTGCTGGCATCAAGTTATTACGACCCGGCCGGAACGCTGGTCATGCACCTGGTTAACGCCGCCGGTACGCTGGCGAAGCCGGATGAGGAATTGTTCGGAGAAAATGACCCGGCGCCGTTTGCGGTGATTGAAAATTCGATCGAAATCGCGCTGCGGAAACCGGCGGCGTTGGCCGCCGTCAAATATCCGCAAGCCAGCTTCCACCGCCTGGGGGCGGAAACGCTGACCGTGCCGGTGACGGAAGCGGAAGGCTGGTTGAAATTGACCTTGCCGCCCGGCATTTTGAAAGATTATATTCTGGTTGAATTCCGGCGTGAAAACCGGCCGTCGCATTTAAGATAGCGGTCAATGGCGGACGCCGTGAAGTGAAGGATGTCAGCGGTTCCGGAGAGGAAAATCTGGAAGTCGTGCAGGGCGGCAATTGAAGTTTGTCGATCAACCGAACCGTGGTAACCATGAAACCGAAAGGAAACGGCAGAAAAGAATCTGGCAGACTCGTTTTTTCCCCTGTCCGTGGGATTGGGGCCGACAGCTTCCAAGGCGAGCGGGGCTTTGCTCTGCGTACCGTCGGCGGATTGCCATTCCCAATAATCCCGGTTCGGAGCACATAAACGATGGCCGAAAAATAAAGCTGGTCGCGATAGCGGGACTTCTTGCCTCCATCAGGCTTACGGCGATACTGCTTCCCCAATACGCGAGGATGAATTGGAATATTCGGTTCATCAGGCCGTTCGCCGGGCTTCCAACACTGCGTCACCGTTTGGCTGCCGGCTCAGCGTCGCAACAGTGACTGCAGGAGCGGCATTATGATTTTATCAATTAATGAGCTATTAGTCTGTTATTGTTCTCTTGGAATAAATTTAGCATTTTAAACCTTGAAATCCACCTTTTTATCGAAAAAAGTGCGATAAAGCCCATGGAATATGGGAAAAAAATAGAAAAAAATGTTTTGATTGAAGGAAAATTTAAAATTTCATGTTATTATAGTAATGCATTGACGGGGCAACTCAAGGCGAAGGGAATGGGAATGAGATTGGGAAAAAAGCTGCTGCCATTGTTGGTGGTGCTGGCAAGCTGCAGTGGCGTGTATGGAGCTAATGACAACAATCCGCCGACTTGTGATCATCCGCTTTCCAAGCGAGTTACGAAGTATGAGAATTTTCGGGTAA